>BJGE01000030.1:0-23676 GCA_014190275.1 Actinomycetes bacterium
GCACAGAATATGCTGCGCCGAGCAGACACCTTGCTCGCGGGCGCTGACGAGGTGCGCCGGGCGGACAAAGTCGCAAAGTTGCGGTTCCCGACTCCAAAACCGTGCGGGCGCGTACCCCTCTCGGCAACCGGGTTGTCGCGGTCATACGGCTCCCTTGAGGTTTTCACAGATGTGGATCTATCGATTGATCGTGGTTCAAGGGTGGTAATACTCGGATTGAATGGGGCCGGCAAGACCACCCTGCTTCGGATCTTGGGTGGTGTGGATTTACCAGATACGGGTGTCGTAGAACCAGGTCACGGTGCGGTGGTGGGGTATTACGCACAAGAGCACGAGACGTTGGACCCAAGCGCCACGGTTCTTGAGATGATGAATCGTAATGCGCCCGATTTGGATGACACTCGAAAGCGCACGGTCTTGGGATCATTCCTGTTTGCGGGCGACGACGTCCGCAAACCGACTTCGGTGCTATCCGGTGGTGAGAAAACCCGGTTAGCACTCGCTTGCCTTGTAGTCTCCGGGGCAAATGTTCTGCTCTTGGATGAACCGACGAACAACCTTGACCCAGCAAGCCGTGAAGAGGTTCTTCAGGCCCTACGATCATATGAGGGTGCGGTGGTGCTGGTATCACATGATCCGGGAGCGGTGGCTGCCTTGGACCCAGAACGCGTGCTGATATTGCCAGATGGTGATGAAGACCTGTGGAACTCCGATTATGTTGATCTGGTGGAGTTGGCCTAACAGTGAGGTGGGAAGGTAGTAGATGTCGGTAGGGGCAGTTGATATTGATGGGGTCCGCATAGAACGCGTTGACCAAGTCCTGCACGTCACATTGAGCAGCCCGGCAAACCGCAATGCCCAAACACCGGCCACGTGGCGCCGCCTTGCCTCCGCCGTCGATTTCGTGACGCCAGATGTGCGAGCGGTGGTCTTGACCGGAGATGGTGCAAGTTTTTCCGCCGGCCTTGACCGCCAGATGTTGAGCCCGGAAGGCATTGCGGGGGAGGAGTCACTGCTAACCCTCGCGGCGCACGATAATGAAGTGATTGATCGGTTCATTCGGGGAGCACAATCAGCATTTAGCTGGTGGTCAGATACCCCGGTAATCACCATTGCGGCCGTGCAGGGGCATGCGATTGGAGCGGGATTCCAGCTAGCACTTGCATGTGATCTGATTATCGCGGCCGACGACGCACAGTTTGCCATGCGCGAAACCTCACTTGGCCTGGTACCGGATTTGACCGGCACCTCAAGACTGGTTAGCCGCGTTGGTTATTCCAGGGCCCTTGAGATTTGCGCATCAGGGCGATTTGTTAGTGCCGAGGAAGCGGTCACTTACGGGATCGCAATTGAGCAGTCTTTGGTGGGCCAATTGGCAGCGCGCACCCAAGCCCTAGTTGCATCGGTCCTAACCGCCCCTGCCGGTGCGGTCCGAGAGCTCAAGATGTTGTTGCGTGCGGCCGAAGTTAATAGCCCCATCGACCAGCACCGCGCGGAGCGAATCTCGCAGATTAATCGCCTAGCCGAGCTTCGGGGCGTGTTGCAAGGCTAAACCTTTGGAAGGTCACATATGTCAATGGAAAATGCTTGGATTACCTATCGGTCCATGACCCGAGACAGATCAATTCGAGCGAAATCGGTAAATCGCGCATTGATCAAGCGCATTCTTGGCTACGGCCGGCCCTACCGCTTTTTCATCACGGCATTCTTGATCACCTTGGTGTTTACGTCATTGCTAAGCGTCGCGCAACCGCTGCTCTTTAGGAGGATCATCGACCAGGGGATCAGTGTTGGTGACGCGCGAGTTGTCACCGTAACGGCCATTCTAATTGCGTTTATCGCAATTTTGGACAGCGGACTTGGCTTGGTAGCGCGCTGGTTTTCATCCAGAATAGGTGAAGGACTCATCTACGACCTACGAACCGAGGTCTACTCGCATGTGCTGAATCAGTCGGTGGCATTCTTCACTCGCGCGCAGACCGGGGCTTTGATCTCCCGGTTGAATAGTGATGTAATTGGGGCGCAGCAAGCGTTCACGTCCACCCTTGGCGGCGTGCTGGGCAACTTGATCGCACTCGTCATTGTGCTTATTACGATGTTTATTCTGTCGTGGCAGGTCACTCTAGTATCGCTGTTATTGGTGCCGCTTTTTATTCTCCCCGCGAGATGGATGGGCCGGCGGCTGCAGGGAATGACCCGCGAATCCATGCAATTGAATTCAGACATGAGCGTGCAGATGTCAGAACGCTTCAATGTTGCTGGGGCCCTACTCGTGAAACTCTTTGGGCGGCCGGCCGATGAGTCCGCTAACTTCGCCGGGCGCGCGGTGCAGGTACGTGACATCGGCGTAAAGATGGCAATGGCCAACAGGTGGTTCTTTACGGCTTTAACCTTGGTGGCGGCGCTAGCGACGGCAATCACCTATGGACTCGGTGGCAATTTGGTCATCAGTGGTCTGCTGACGCTCGGGACGTTGCTGGCCTTGGTCGGTTTATTGGCGCAGCTATACGGGCCACTTACCGCTTTATCGAATGTGCGAGTGGAAGTGATGACGGCCCTGGTCTCCTTCGAACGAGTATTTGAAATCTTGGATTTGCCACCTTTGGTGCGCGAGGCGCCGGGTGCTCACCCGGTGGCACCAGGGCCTTTAGGCGTAAAGTTTGTCGACGTTTGGTTCCAGTACCCGGCTGCGTCACAAGTGTCATTGGCCTCACTTGAGTCGGTTGCCCGCGAAGACTCCGATTCGGCCGGCGTAGATGTGGTTCGGGGGATGTCTTTTGAGGTCCTTCCGGGTAGCCTAACGGCCTTGGTTGGCCCCTCGGGTGCTGGCAAAACGACGATTAGCGCATTAGTGAACCGATTGTATGACGTCACTGATGGGGCGGTACTTGTCGGCGATGCGGATGTTCGCGCGTTGCAGTTGCAGTCACTCCATGATGCCGTCGGTACGGTTACCCAAGATGCGCATCTTTTCCACGACACTATTCGGGCGAATTTGCTGTATGCCAAACCCGATGCCACCGAAGTTGAAATGCTGGAAGCCTGCCGGTCGGCACAGATTGCCGATTTAATTGGTACCCTGCCGGCCGGGTTCGACACCGTGGTTGGTGATCGGGGGTATCGATTATCAGGTGGCGAGAAGCAGCGTATTGCGCTAGCCCGTCTACTACCGAAGGCACCCCGAATCGTGATCTTGGACGAGGCAACGGCACATCTAGACAGTGAAAGCGAAGTAGCGGTTCAACTGGCACTTGATTCTGCGTTGATAGGCCGAACCTCAATTGTCATTGCGCACCGCCTATCGACGATTAGGCGGGCGGATCAAATTTTGGTGGTGGTCGATGGTCAAATTGTCGAACGCGGCACTCATGATGAACTGCTTTCCGTCATGGGTGCATATTTTGACCTCTACGAAGCGCAATTTTCTGAACAATCGATGCCCGGCTAATCCCAGTTCAAGTTGCGCTGATTGTTGCCTGCGTCTTTGCTGCTCGGTCATCTTTCGCTTCGCGTCTTAGGAAGAAGTACCAACCAACAAGAGCAACTCCGGCGAACAGGAGCCATTGCCCGGCGTAGGACAGATTCATACTGTCATCAATTTGCGGTCGGGCAATGAAGTCGAGCCCGGTTTGCGAAGGTGTGGATGCGACCACCCTCAGGTAGCCGTTGAAATTACCGGTCCGGGGCAGGACGGACGGATCCACCGCGCCGACCATTTTTGGTGGCAGACCGCTTCGTGCCGATTCCTTGATAATTTCAAATTGATGCCAAGAGCCAACCAGTGTCACCTCGCCGGCAGGTGGATCTGGGATAGCGGGGGTGGTGGTGGCAGCCGAACCGGCCCGCAGCCAGCCGCGAACCACCCAAAGATCACGCCCGTCGTCGAGCATTAGGGGGGTAAGTACCCAGAAGCCATTTTGCCCACCCTGTGGCCGCTGCCTTGCCAATACTTGCCCTTGAGCGTCATAACTTCCACTAACCCGCACGCCCTGCCAGTCGGTGGCCGCCGCGTTCATCGTGGACAGCTCGATGGGGTTGGCCTTGGTGGCTGAATCAAGGGCGGTGCGTTGTGCATTCTTTTCTTGGGCGCGGTGCCATTGCCAGTTACTTAGTAGGCCGAATCCCACGATCGCAGCGACCACCAAGGTGGTAAAACCGAGCCACCGAGGAGTGCGAAGTAGGGCGAGCATGGTGTCAGCCTAGGGCTGTCGGGTTTTAGGAGATTGAGTCTTGGGCGCCATGATGCGGCAGCGGGGACCGGCCTAAGGCGGGCTGAGCCAGCGCCTTTACCCCCAACTGGCCAGGCTCATCATTTTCCCGCCCAGCGTTTGCAATCACCACGGCCAGATAGGGCAAAACCACCGCGCCGGCGATCAGCACCCACCTTGGCCAACCCGGCACCACAATCGCCCCCAGTACACAGGCGGTTCGAATGCCCATGGAGACTAAGTATTTGCGGGTCCGGCCCGTTTGCTCTTGACTCAAGCCCCGCTGGGCCCCGGTGATGGTATAGACCTCGGTCTCGGGAGCTTTACCTCTAGCCATAATTCACCATAACCTTCATAACCTGACTTTATTGCCATTCTGCGGACTCCGCCCGTCGGAGGGTAATCGCTTAGGTGTTAGGTTCGCCACCATGAGAAATCGCACATTCGGCCTAGCGGAGGTCGTTGGTACCTCACCGGACAGCATCGAATCGGCGGTGAGCTCCGCGATCGAGCGCGCCGGCAAGACCATGAGGCACATCGATTGGTTTGAGGTCACCCAAGTTCGGGGTTATGTCAAAGACGGAGTCGTCGATCACTTCCAGGTCTCGCTCAAGGTCGGGTACCGGCTCGAGGACGTCTGATGTTTGGCCACCGGGGTGACCAACTAAGTACCGGTCGCGAGGTTGATCGCCTGATGGCGTTCAGCGATGGAGTTGTTGCCGTCGCGATTACTTTGATGGCGCTGCCACTGATAAGTATCCCAGCGCCAGGTGCCGGAGAGCCTCTTTACACGGCGGTGACAAATAATTTAGGCCAGTTGGTTATCTTCTTCTTCACCTTCTACGTCGTTGCTGTTATGTGGCGGCTACATAGCCGAATATTTAGTCAAATTCGTGGCTATGACAATCCTTTGTTCTGGCTGAATATTACCTGGCTCGCGGCGATTGTTCTTCTGCCTTGGATGAGCAACCTTTATGGTTACACTTTTGCCTTCGGCGCTACAGATCCCAATATCAGCACCACAGGTACCGGTGATTTGGCTTTCCTATATTGGTTCTTATTGAGTTGCATCAGTGGCCTCGGCACCTTGATGGGAAGGCATCTGAGCCGCAATCCGGGCCTGCTGCTTGAGGGCACGAAACCCTTGGCGGTGAGCGGAATAGCCCGATACCGCGGCTGGATTATGGTCGGTTACTTCTTTCTCATTGGCCTTGTAAGTTTTATCGCACCGGTCCTGGCATCGTATTTGCCAATCGGTATTTTGATCTTGAGCTTGTTATTGAAACCAAAATCGGAGCGGACAGGTGCAGGTGGTGGCAAATCACCTACCGTGATTGGAGACAGCCCATGAGCGAGGTCGCACTAGTTACAGGCGGTAATCGCGGGATCGGCTTGGCAATAGCATTGCGTCTTCGAGCTGCCGGTTACCAAGTAGTTGTCGCCTGCCGTTCGGGGAATGCACCCGCTGGATTGAGCGCGGTCGAACTAGATGTGTCAGACGCTGAATCAATTGAATCGGGTTTTACGAAGGTTGAATCAGAATTTGGTGCCGTATCGGTACTTGTCGCCAATGCTGGAATCACCCGCGATGGCTTACTGCTGAGAATGAGCGATGAGGATATTGATGAAGTTCTAAACACCAATCTTGCGGGAGCGATTCGCTTAGCGCGTCGAGGGCTGCGATCGATGCTCAAGGCTCGTAATGGCCGCATCATCTTCATCTCCTCGGTAGTCGGCATGCTTGGTTCAGCGGGCCAAGTCAACTATGCCGCCTCAAAAGCTGGGTTGGTTGGAGCCGGCAGATCCTTAGCCCGTGAAGTTGGCTCGCGCAGCATCACCGTAAATGTGGTAACCCCGGGTTTTGTTGAAACTGACATGACGGCTGATCTAGACCAAGATCGCAAGGCGGCAATTTTAGGAGCGGTACCTTTGGGTCGTTATGCTCAGGCCGATGAAGTAGCCGCACTGGTGCAGTTCTTGGCATCGCAGGATGCCGGCTACATCACGGGCGCGGTTATCCCAATTGATGGTGGTCTGGGTATGGGTCACTAGGAAACGATCAGGAGCCAAAAGCATGGGCATTTTACAGGGTAAGCGCATCTTGGTGACCGGGGTCTTGACCGACCAGTCGATCGCTTTTCACGTGGCCCGCTTGGCCCAAGAGGAAGGTGCCTTAGTTATCCTCACTTCCTTTGGGCGGGTGATGTCGCTGACCACCCGATCAGCGCGCCGGCTGCCCACCGCCCCGCCAATTATTGAACTTGATATAACCAATGATGACGATCTTGGTGCCCTCGCCGGTCGTGTTCGAGGCCATGTCGACGGTCTTGACGGGGTGCTGCACTCCATCGGGTTCGCTCCCGAAGCCGCCCTCGGGGGTAACTTTCTGTCGACTTCTTGGGCCGATGCTGGCACCGCCTTGCAGGTTTCGGCCTTCTCGCTGAAGTCACTGTCGGTGGCGGCCGAGCCATTACTGGGGCCGGGCAGCTCGATCGTTGGGCTGGATTTCGACGCCGCCGTGGCGTGGCCAAAGTATGACTGGATGGGAGTGGCCAAGGCTGCACTCGAAAGTACCTGCCGATATCTGGCCCGGGACCTGGGTCCAAAAGGTATCAGGGTGAATCTGGTAGCGGCGGGGCCAATTCGCACGATGGCCGCCAAGAGCATTCCTGGATTTGAGGAATTCGAGGGTGTTTGGTCCACGCGCGCGCCGTTGACTTGGGATCTTGATGATCCAGATCCGGCCGCGCGGGGGTGCATCGCCCTGATGTCCGATTGGTTCCCCGCAACAACCGGGGAAATATTGCACGTCGATGGTGGAGTGCACTCCCAAGGTGCTTAATAGGCGACTGGTCCTGATTCGTCACGCCAAATCCGCTTATCCGGCTGGCGTTGGCGACCATGAGCGTCCACTGAGCGCACGCGGAATAGCCGATGCGGGCGCCCTTCGGAAGTGGCCCCCGCTGCGTGGATTATTTTCCGGCGAGGTAGCCGTATTGGTCTCATCTGCCAAGCGCACCCAAGACTCTTGGGCGCTAATTGGCGGGGCCGACTGCCCGCCACACAGAACTGAACCTTTGCTCTATGAGGCCGCACCCCGGGTGCTGCTGGCCTTAATCAATACTACTGCGCCGGCGACCGAGACTTTGATTATCGTTGCTCATAATCCAGGGCTCGAGGACTTAGCGTCAATGATTGTTCGCAATCGCGAATCAACTGCTTTCGTTCAACTGGACTCTAAGTTTCCGACGTGCGCCGTGGCAGTGTTTGAAGTCATTGATTTCGCAAATGTCAATGAGGGCAACGCGCTGCTAACGCAATTCGTGGTGCCCCGCGGTTAATTAACTTTTAGGGGCGGCGCTGGAGTTAATAGACCAGCGCGCGCATCCGCGCCTTCAATATCTTCTCGGGTAATGCCCAATAGATAGAGCACCGAGTCTAAATAGGGAACTGAAAGTGCGGTGTCGGCAGCTTCGCGTGCTGCCGTCTTGCCATTGAACGACACTCCCAGGCCCGCTGCCTCGAGCATGGCAACATCATTGGCACCATCACCGATCGCGATGGTGCGACGCATCGGTATCTCATATTTTTCGGCAAATTCTTCAAGGGCCAATTGCTTACCTTGACGGTCGACAATTACACCGACAACTTCGCCGGTCAAGAACCCATCGCGAACTCCGAGATGGTTGGCGCGTACGTCATGGATCCCAAGTTCATCAGCCAACGGGGTAATGACCTCGGCGAAGCCGCCAGAAACCAGACACACTCGGTAGCCAAGAGTATTCAAAGTTCGGCAGAGGGTGCGAGCACCAGGGGTAAGCTGCAGGCTGGCTCTAACGTCAGCGAGCACGCTGACCGGAAGGCCCTTGAGTAGAGCCACGCGTGCCCTGAGGGCGCCGGAAAAATCCAAGTCACCGGCCATTGCTCGGCTGGTGATCTCAGCAACTTGCTCCCCGACCCCGGCATGCGCCGCGATGAGATCGATAACCTCATTTTGGATCAAGGTTGAGTCAACGTCGATCACCACCAAATGCTGGCCGCGGCGGTCCAGGCCCGCCTCCTGCACCGCGATGTCGACGCCGACTTCGGCCGCCGCCGTCACCAGAGCACGGCGCAGGTCGAGCAGATTGGCACCAGAGCCTTCGAATACGATCGCGGTTACCGGGTATGAGGCGATGCGGCGGATGCGATCTATATTGCCGCCCCGATCGGCTATCTCTTCGGCGATCCGTGACACGGCTTCGGGGAGCAGGGGAGCGCCGAGGATGGTCACGTGCACCCGGCCACGCCTGCGCGCATTGTCCTCCATTGCACCCGGCACGGTAGTGACATCCATATCCAGTGCCGCCGCGGTGGCTCGGATGTCGTGCCGAATGGCACTGACAACCTGATCTTGATCAGCACTAGTTGTTTGAACAGCCAACAGTGCCGAAAGCACCAATCGTCCGCGCACCACCAACTGCTCCACATCAAGGACGCTGACCGGATGCTTGGCGAGGGCCGCGAAAAGTGTCTTGGTAACGCCGGGCCGGTCGGTCCCGCTGAGGGTGAGAAGCAGGGTCTGTGATGTCATGGGGAGTCAACGTTAGCGCGTGCTTGCCCGAGGAGCCGATGGAGGCGACTAAAGTCACGTTCGTGGCGATCAACGTACCAGGTGCCGAAGTGTTTCGTTGCCGTAACGTCGCGGTCAGACGCGGGGTCAAACTCCTGCTTTCCGACCTGAACTGGACAGTGTGCGCGCACGAGCGCTGGGTGATTTTAGGGCCTAATGGGGCCGGCAAAACTACCCTCCTGCAGTTGGCTGCGGCCCAACTGTTCCCTACCATCGGCGAGGTCGACCTACTAGGTGAGGAACTCGGCGCGGTGGATCTGGGGGAGTTGCGGCCACGAATCGGTTGGGCGAGTAGCGCCATCTTAAGCAACCTGCCGCCAGCAGAAAGTGTCGAGAACGTGGTGCTGACCGGCGCCTATGGAGTAACAGGGCGTTGGCGGGAGAAGTATGAACTAGTTGATGAATTCCGCCGGACGCAGCTGCTCAAGAGTTGGGGGCTGGAACCACTCGCGAAGCGCACCTTCGGCACCCTTTCCGAGGGGGAGCGAAAACGGACTTTAATCGCTAGGGCGCTGATGTCGAACCCGGAGTTGCTGCTACTTGATGAACCGGGCGCGGGTCTAGACCTTGGGGGCCGCGAGGATTTGGTGCAGCGCCTGACCTTATTGGCCATCGACGGTAATGCGCCCGCTCAAGTATTGGTGACCCACCACGTTGAGGAGATTCCGCCTGGGTTCACCCATGCACTCTTGTTGCGTGCGGGCCAAGTGGTGGCGCAAGGGTTGTTGGCGCAGACGCTGACAAGTGAAGCACTAAGCCAGACTTTCGATATGCCAATAGCCTTAATGCAAACGGCGGGTCGTTTCATGGCGCAGCAGGCTGGACACCTAAATGGACAGGTAAGCGGGAATCGAGCGAGTTGGTGATGAGGATTTTGGCTACCGGAGGAAACGGAGAGGGTGCAGCAGCCGATCCGAGCGACCGAATCTGGACCGTTCCCAATATTTTGAGTTTCATTCGGTTGCTTGGCATCCCGGTCTTCCTTTGGCTGGTCTTGGTTGAACAGGCAGATGTCTGGGCATTCGTTGTCCTTGTGCTGGCTAGCGCCTCAGATTGGCTAGATGGTGCACTCGCTCGAAAACTTAATCAAACTAGCAAGTTGGGGGTTTTGCTCGATCCACTTGCCGATCGGCTATATATCGCGGCGACCGTAATCGGATTAGCCCTGCGTGGCATCATCCCTTGGTGGCTGCTGATCGTGTTGGCCCTACGCGACCTGATGTTATTGCTGCTGCTGCCGGTACTTCGACGTCGTGGGCTATTTGCGCTGCCGGTGACCCTACTTGGCAAGGCGGCGACTTTTTGCCTCCTTTGGGGATTCCCAGCGCTGCTTCTTGGCTCAGTCGGCGGGGTTATCGGTACTTTTGCTCTGGTTTGCGGGTGGGCCTTTTCCCTTTGGGGCACCGCGCTTTATTGGTGGGCGGGGCTAGATTATGTACGCCGTGGGCTACGCCTACCGTTGGTTGCCGCTAGTAAGGGTAATGGGCGCGGGTGACCTATTAAGGTTGGCGCTAGCGAAGGGAAATGGAGGCATGGATGTACCCCGAGGAGTTGAGATACACCGCCGAGCATGAGTGGGTGCGGTTAGAGGCCGACGGAACCGTGTTTTTTGGCATCACGGCATTTGCCCAAGAGGCCCTTGGCGACATCGTGTACGTGACAATGCCCGCCGCCGGAGAATCCCTAACCGCTGGTGCTCCATGCGGTGAGGTGGAGTCAACAAAAAGCGTCAGCGATATCTACTCACCACTTGATGGTGTGGTTATCTCGCGCAACGACAACTTAGATTCGACCCCCGAGAGTATTAATGCGGACCCCTACGGCGCCGGGTGGATGGTATCTATGCAACCAAACGACCCGGAGCAAATAGCAGTGTTACTCAGCGCGGCGGATTACCAGGAAATGACCCAAAAGGGATAATGCACGCAGTGGAGGGAGGTGGAGTTGGTGCGCTGTCCTAGTTGTCAGGCCGAGGTGCATATCGATGACCACTTCTGTGCCGAGTGCGGTGCCGATCTGCGGGCGGGACAAAGCCCAAACGGCCCCCAAGGCATCGAGCACACCGGCTCAATTACCTCCATCATTGCCATCGGTACCGGCACCAACTCCGGGCCAATGGCGCCGGTGGGCTCGCCGTCACTGGCAGATTTACCCACCGGTTCGGCCCTATTAGTGGTGCAGCGGGGGCCGGGCGAAGGCAGTGAATTCGCCCTGAACGCTGATGTAATGACCGCAGGGCGGTCACCAGATTCCGATGTTTTTTTAGATGATGTCACGGTGAGTCGAAGGCATGCGGAGTTTAGACGCGGCAGCTCTGGCTGGAGTATCAAAGATTCGGGCAGCCTTAATGGCACCTATGTCAACCGCAAGCGCGTGGCGAATCACCAGCTACACGGCGGTGATGAAGTCCAGATCGGTAAATTCCGTTTTGTGTTTCTCGTCGGCGTGGAACCCAAAACATGAGTGGTCTGGCGCGCGGGCCGGTCGTTGGTACTGTCAGTATTGGTGAAGTATTGACACTACTCAAACGCGAATTCCCCGATATCACCATCAGCAAAATTAGATTCCTTGAAACCGAGGGGCTCATCACCCCAGAGCGCACGCCATCGGGTTACCGCAGGTTCGCTGAGCGCGATTTGGAGCAGCTGCGCTCCGTATTGACGCTGCAGCGTGATCAGTACCTGCCCCTGAAGGTCATTCGTGAACACCTTGAGGAAGGGGCCGCGGAGACCGCGGGGCAAGCGGTCGCGGGCACGGGCGTGCGAGCAGATGACTTCCGGGCCGGGGCCGGTAAGGTGCGGTTGACCCGCGGCGAACTTGCCGAAATGGTGGAGTTGCCCGAAGCTCTAATTGCCTCCTTAGAGTCAATTGGCCTGGTCTGGGCGACACCAGCCGGTCACTATGACGAGAATGCTCTGGCCATCGCCGGCATCGTTGCCCAATTGACCCCACTAGGGGTCGAGCCACGGCACCTGCGGCCCTTTCGAGTGGTGGCCGATCGCGACAGCGGGTTGGTTGAGCAAATCGCCACGCCATTTAGTCAGCCCAAGGACAAAGGTCAACGCGAGCATGCCCACGAGGTGGTGCGAGCGGCCGCCGCGCTACTGGTTCAACTCCACGGGGCTTTGCTACGAGCAGAACTAGTACGCGGTGGCATCTCCTAGGGGTTAGGGTGGAGATATGCAAGCCTTAGACGTGATTGGCGTTCGGATGGAGATGCCGTCCAATAACCCGATCGTGCTGCTACGCGAGTCGGGCGGCGTGCGGTACTTGCCGATTTGGGTTGGGGCGGTAGAGGCGACCGCTATTGCCTTTGCCCAGCAGGGGGTGGTCCCGCCGCGTCCACTTACCCATGACCTGATGAAAGACGCCCTGGAGGCGACCGGGGCGGCCTTAACGCAAATCCAGATCACCGCGCTTCAAGACGGGGTATTTTTCGCCGTCCTAGTCTTTGCCTCCGGGGTGGAAGTTAGTGCGCGGCCATCAGATGCCATCGCTTTGGCGCTGCGCGCCGGGGTTCCCATCTACAGCGCCGAGGAAGTCCTCGACGAGGCCGGGATCGAACTGCCCGAGGATGAGACGGTCACGGCAGACCCAGGCCAGCAGGTACCAAGTGACGTGGAACTGGCACAGTTCCGGGAGTTTTTGGATCAGGTGAGCCCCGAGGACTTCCAGCAGCAGCCGGGCCCTGAACCCTCCACATGAGGTTAAGACTTACCTAAGGTGGCGTCCCGTGTGTCGGGTTGACCGGCCGCACCGGGGTTCGTAACGTTGCCCTTGGCCGCCTTAGCCTTGCTGGGCGGTCAACTTCCCGAGGAGGCCGTGTGAAAGCCGAAGTCCCTGGTACCCGGATTCCAAGTGGCCAAGATGCGCTATTTGATGATGCGGACCTCCGGCCCTTACCGGCCGATATCGGCTACCGCGGTCCGGTTGCCTGCTCAGCGGCCGGCATCACCTACCGGCAATTGGATTATTGGGCGCGCACCGGATTGGTGCAGCCATCGGTGCGCGGTGCGACCGGTTCTGGAACCCAGCGCCTTTATAGCTTTCGCGACATTTTAGTGCTTCGGGTCGTCAAGCGGTTAATTGATACCGGAGTCTCACTGCCAAATATCCGGGCCGCGGTTGAGCATCTGGCCACGAACACCGGCGAGGATCTGGGTCGAATCACCTTGATGAGTGATGGCGCCACAATCTACGAGTGCCGCAGTGCCGACGAGGTCATCGACCTGGTGCGCGGTGGGCAAGGGGTATTTGGGATTGCCGTGGGCAGTGTCTGGCGTGAAGTCGAAGGTAATTTGTCAACCCTACCCGGGGAGCGCCCCGACGGGGTCACGATTGAGCCAAGTGTCGGGGTTGATGAATTAGCCGCGCGGCGCGCGCGCGGCGCCGCAAGTTAACCCGGCGTCCTCGGCATTTCCCGATATACTTTGTACGCTGACTGACCCTGGTCGGGAGAGTCCTGCGGAAGCCATCCGTGGGCGCCGAAGGTGTAAATCTCCCCGATAATCTCTCAGGCCCATGAACCGCCCGGGGAAGGCGCCTCTGAAAAGCGGGTGCACTGCACCCCGCCGACGGTGCAAGCCGCTTGCGGTGAAGCTCTCAGGCCGCGAGTTATCGCGAAAGACAGAGGGGGAGAGTGGTCACAACCGTGGCCATTTGCCCTGCGCCCCTTATCAGGCGCACTAGCGCGAGGCGAATCAATGAGCAGTGCACGAGAAGTAGCCGGGGATTTAACATCGCTACACGGTGACGACGCATTCTTGGGTCGGCATTTGGGGCCAGACCCGCGGGCTATCACCAAGATGCTCCAAGTTATTGGCTACGACTCATTAGAGTCGATGAGTCAAGCCGTGGTACCCGCGGTGATTCGCTGGGGGGCGGAGCTTGATTTGCCGGCGGCCACCGACGAGCGCACCACCTTGGCACTTCTAAGTGAGTTAGCTGCCAAGAACTCCACGATGGTCAACATGATTGGTTTGGGGTACAGCGATACCCAGACCCCGGGCGTTATCTTGCGGAATGTCTTAGAGAGTCCGGCCTGGTACACGGCCTATACGCCTTACCAGCCGGAGATATCGCAGGGTCGCCTCGAAGCCTTGCTCAACTTCCAAACCATGATCGAGGATCTAACCGCATTACCGGTGGCAGGTTCATCACTACTAGATGAAGCGACCGCGGCCGCCGAAGCGATGACTTTATCCCTGCGGCATGGGCCAAAGGAGGTGCTGCGCTTTGTCGTTGATGCCGATACCCATCCGCAAACCCAAGCGGTGCTGGCAACCCGCGCAGAGCCACTAGGGGTGGAGTTAGTTGTTTGTGACCTCAAGGCCGGTCTGCCCGAAGGCGACTTCAGCGGGTTACTGATCAGCTATCCCGGCACCTCGGGCCTGGTGGCTGACCCCACTGACCTGATTACCGAAGCCCACGCCCGCGGTGCATTAGCCATCGTGGCCACCGATTTACTGGCTTTGACCGTACTTAAGGCCCCGGGGGAGCTGGGCGCCGATGTGGTCGTGGGATCGTCCCAAAGATTCGGCGTGCCATTTGGCTTCGGTGGTCCACATGCTGGCTTCATGTCGGTGCGCTCGGGCTTGGAGCGCAGTCTGCCCGGGCGGTTGGTCGGGGTGAGTGTGGATGCCGATGGCGCGCCGGCCTATCGGCTCGCGCTGCAAACCCGGGAGCAGCACATCAGGCGGGAGAAAGCCACCAGCAACATCTGCACCGCGCAGGTACTTCTCGCGGTGATCTCGTCGATGTATGCGGCGTATCACGGGCCGAGGGGGCTAATCAACATCGCCGAACGCGCGCACCGTTACGCGCAGGTCTTCGCTGCAGGAGCGCAGGGCGCGGGTGCGAAAGTTCGCCACGAATCTTTTTTTGACACAGTTACGGTTGAAATCCCCAACAGGGCGCACGAGGTACTCGGGCGTGCAGCTGACCTTGGCATAAATATCCGCCTAGTTGATGACAATACCGTGTCGATTTCAACTGATGAACTGACCCGGCCCGCTGACATTGAAGGGGTTTGGGCGGCCCTCGGGCCCACCTTCCCCGGCCTGGTCGGCCTTGACGCTGCCTCAATCGATGCGGCGCTTGATGATCCTTGGAGGGGTGTCCCAAGTTCGCTAATGCGCACTACACCCTTTCTAACGCACCCGGTCTTCAACGCCCACCACAGCGAAACCTCAATGTTGCGCTATCTACGCCGGCTCGCGGACCGCGATATTGCACTTGACCGATCTATGATCCCGTTGGGCTCGTGCACTATGAAACTCAACGCAACTACCGAGATGGAGGCCATCACGTGGCCGGGGTTCGCGGGGATTCATCCTTTCGCACCACTTGATCAAGCGTCCGGCTATCTTCAACTGATCCGTGAGCTGGAGGTGTGGCTGGTTGAGATCACCGGATATGACGCGGTCTCACTTCAGCCAAATGCCGGTTCACAGGGCGAGTTCGCTGGGTTGCTAGCCATCCGCGGGTACCACCTAGCTCGCGGTGAATCGCAGCGCGATGTTTGCCTCATCCCAAGTAGTGCGCACGGCACGAACGCGGCAAGTGCGGTCATGGCCGGGATGCGGGTTGCGGTGGTGGCATGTGACACCGATGGCAATGTAGATCTTGCCGATCTAAAGGCAAAGATAGACGAGTACGCCGCGCAATTGGCGGGCTTGATGATCACCTACCCGTCGACCCACGGTGTATTTGAAACCGAAGTTGCGACTATTTGTGCCCTCGTGCATGACGCCGGGGGGCAGGTCTATGTAGATGGCGCGAATCTAAACGCACTTGTCGGCTTGGCGAAACCTGGGAAATTTGGTGCAGATGTCTCACATCTGAATCTTCATAAAACTTTCTGCATCCCGCACGGTGGCGGCGGTCCGGGCGTCGGTCCCGTTGCCGTGAAAGCACATCTGGCGCCATTCTTGCCATCGCATCCCTTACGACCCGAGGCCGGTCCACTTGGTCGCGGTGACATTGATGGGGGAGTGGGTCCGGTAAGTGGTGCGCCCTGGGGGAGTGCCGGTATTTTGCCAATTCCGTGGGCCTATATCCGCATGATGGGTGCGGCGGGTTTGGTCACGGCGACGCAGGTTGCAATTTTGTCAGCTAATTACATTGCCAAGCGCCTTGCGCCTTACTATCCGACTTTGTATACCGGTGCCAACGGTTTGGTGGCCCACGAATGCATCCTTGATCTGCGCCCGATTACCGCCAGCACCGGAGTCAGTGTCGAGGATGTCGCGAAACGACTTATTGACTATGGTTTCCATGCGCCCACGATGTCATTTCCGGTGGCCGGAACATTGATGGTCGAACCGACCGAGAGCGAAGACCTTCACGAAATCGATCGGTTCATCAGCGCAATGATTGCGATCAAATCCGAGATTGATGCGGTAGGAGCCGGGCAGTGGCCCGCTGACGACAATCCGCTGAGTAATGCCCCGCATACCGCCAGTTGCCTCATCGGGGAGTGGTCCCATCCCTACCCAGCGCGGCTGGGCGCATACCCAGCAGGTGCCATGGTCATCGACAAGTACTGGCCGCCGGTGCGCCGCATCGACGGTGCGTTCGGGGACCGAAACCTGGTCTGCTCCTGTCCGAGCCCAGCGGAGTTATCCGGGGTTTAGTCGTTCAGGGGATGAGAACACCAAGCTCGGCAAGTAGGTTGCTCACCCGCTGCTTGATCTCGTCCCGAATAGGACGGATTGATTCCACCTCGAGGCCTCCGGGGTCTTCAAGCACCCAATCCTCGTACTTCTTGCCGGGGAAGATTGGGCAGGCGTCCCCGCAGCCCATGGTGATGATGGCATCAGCGGCGCGCACGATTTCGTCGGTCCATGGCTTTGGGAACTCTCCGGAGATGTCGATTCCGACTTCGGCCATGGCCTCGATAGCCGCTGGGTTGACCATGCTGCCGGGCTCGGACCCACCGGACCAGGCGATTGCCCGATCGCCGGCAAGGGCCAAGAAGAAGCCCATCGCCATTTGGGAGCGCCCCGCATTGTGCACGCAAAGGAACAGCACTATCGGGCGGTTATCCGCTGACTTCCCCTCGACTCGTGCCAACGCGAACAATCTCTCACGGGCAAAGCGCTCAGCAAATAGTGGCAGCCAAGTTGCCACCGTGAACCTGTTGGCGAAGTCGTCGTATGAGGTGTGCAGAAAACGCTCGATCGTCTCGGTGGAGAATACGTTGTCGAATTCGCGTTGCAGCCTGGCCGCGGCCGCACGCAGCACCAACTGCTGCCCGAGCGATAGATCCTCGCGTCGAAATGATTCGTTTACTTTGGTTTCCGCCTTCTCCTCGGTGGGCAGATAACATGGGGAGCCAGCGCTAAGACTCTTTCCTGGATCTGACCAAATGTTTGGCTAAAGGCGGCGTCGGTACCTATCAGTGCCGGATCTGTGATAGACCAGTGCAGGTGCCGGTTGGCCCTCCGGGTGAGCTTTTCGTTCACCGCATCACATACCGACACAATTAGGTCGGTGGGGCGTAATACCTCGTCTAGGTCGCGGGGTTCGCGTTGCTCCAAGGTTAAACCGGCTCTACGCACCGCGGTGCGAGTGCGTGGGTTAATGCGGTGCGCGGGGTCAGTGCCAGCGGAGGTGACAGGAGCCGAGCTGTGCTGCTGCCAAAGGGCCTCCGCCATTACCGAACGGGCGGAATTCTCGGTACAGACGAACACCACGCGCGGGGTACTGATTTGCGCAGCCACTGGCAGCAGATCAGCAAATGCACCGAGGGCGAGGTGCAAATAGGTGCGCCGGCCATCGGCCTGGGAGCGATTTCGTGCGATGATCCCTACTTCGGTCAGCAGCTTCAGGTGATGGGCGAGTAGGTTGCTTGGCAGGTCCAGCGCTGTCGCCACCGCATCGGGGGAAAGATCTTGATCCTGCAGTAGATCAACAATTGCTAACCGGACCGGATCGCCCAGGGCGGCGAATTTGTGGACCCGGCTAGAGGATCGCTCAACATTCATTGACTCAGTATAGATTGAGGCACTCAAATGTCAAGTAGCGGCACCCGGCGGGACGATGCCGATTGGAAACTGACATAATGTGCATTATCGGCACTTGCTGTGACCGAATCCAGCTCCCGGTCCAAACGCAAGGCCTAACTAAAGCGCTCCTGCGCCTATTGGGCCCGGTTTCCAGTTGCAACCACTACTTACCCAGGGCCGATCCGCCGAACCCGTAGGGCCGCAATTGGGGCACCGGCACTTAGCCGAGTCGCCTGCTGGCAACTTGGGATTTGGGCCGCGGGGAACCAGCCGACCCGCTCCCGCGTCCAAATCCCAATGCGGCCACTCGGGCCTACGGGTGGCCGGCCGACTGGGAAGGACCGGCCGTGAAGTCAGCAACGATGCGTGGCACCGGGCTTGGCGCCATTAGTTACGAAAATGACCACTCGGTCGAAGCACCCGAGACCGAAGTTGTGCGCTACTCCTGCCCCCAAGGTCATCAATCGTTTATCCCGTTCTCGATCGAGGCCGAAGTACTTCCCTTTACTTGGCTGTGCCGCTGTGGACGTGAAGCCGGTGCGGTAACCCGGGTGTCTAAAATGACCGCGGTTTCCACCGCGGAGCCACGGGTGCAGCGCACCCACTGGGACATGATCCTGGAACGACGCACCATCGCTGATCTTGAAGTACTTCTCAAAGAGCGGCTGGAGGTATTGCGAAACGCTCTTGTAGAAGAACGGCGCCTGTCGGCCTAATAACTGAGACTTCGAATTATCTAGCCGGGCCTTCAATTGGAGGCCCGGTTGGATTTGGTGGGCCTTGACCGGAATCTTGGCCACCCTCAGCTCGGGTATCAGCATCATAAATAACCCCATCGCCAATAACCTCGCCAACCACGACATCACCGTGTGCAAAGTTCGGCGCAGCCGCGGGGGGCACAAAACCAACGGGGCTGGCGAAGCCGGCAGCGGTGATCCGGCGGCCGAGCCGCCGGCGTGCCAATTGCCTTACCGGAGGTAGCAAGAGCAGCAGCCCAACCAGATCGGTAAAGAATCCCGGGATAGCAATGAGTAGCCCCGCGATAAAAGTCAGTGCATGTGACCCAGCAGCGCCAGCGGGCAAACCGCCGCCGCGTCCTGCCAATCGGACACTGGTGAAGGTGGCGGAGCCGGCACGGCGCATCACATAAAATCCAACCGGAATACCGGCAAGTAATAATAAGAAAGTCCAGCCCCAGCCAAGCACCTGTGCCACCGACCATGTGGCGATTATTTCTAGCAGTGGGTAGCCAAAGAATAGTAAGCGCAGGCGCATGCTCAGACTGAATCCTTTTGGGGGCGACTTTGTAGCCGCTTGCCTTGCGCCTTGCGCCGGATTTTGGTTACTCGATCATCAAATCCCCAAACTGTTACTCGCCATAAGGCCTCAACGACGATGCGTTGGCTCATTTTGCTGGTGCCAACCGCACGCTCCACAAAGGTAATGGGAACCTCGGTAACAATGAGGCCCCGTTGCACTGCGCGCCAGGCCAGGTCAACTTGAAAGCAATAGCCCTGTGAGGCCACGTCATGTAGATCGAGCTTTCGCAAGGTTTCGGCGCGAAAGGCGCGATAACCCCCGGTCGCATCACGCAGTGGGACCCCCAGCATGGTTCTGGTGTAAAAGTTACCCCCGCGGGAGAGGATCTCACGACTCTTCGACCAGTTCACGGTGCCGCCACCGGCGATCCAGCGCGAACCGAGTACTAAATCGGCACCGCGCAATGCCATCAGGAGGCGCGGTAATTGCTCCGGTTGATGGGACCCATCAGCGTCCATCTCAACGACGACTTCATAACCTTCCTGTAAGGCCCAGGAAAAACCAGCCAGGTACGCGGCCCCAAGTCCCTCTTTACCCAGCCGATGCATGACCCGCACCTGTGGGTCGTCGGCGGCTAGACCGTCGGCGATTTGCCCGGTGCCATCTGGTGAATTGTCGTCGATCACCAAGATGTCAACCTCGGGAACCGAGGCACGAACACGGCCTAGGATCACCGGCAAAGACTCGCGCTCATTAAATGTTGGGATGATCACAAGCACCCGGCCTAAGTCTTCGAATGTCACGGTCCCACCCTACGTTCTACCCGGCGGCGGCTACGTTGCCGGATACTCGAAACAATGCCAATCGCAATGGCCATGATCCCTAGGGCAGCGGCAAGAAATTCAGGTAGGGCTCCAAGGCTGCCGGCTATGGTGCGCCCCTGGGCGATCGCCACCGGAGCCACCAGTGATCCCACCTCGCCTTGCTGCATCACCTCCTGCACCACCCCATCGGCGGTGATGACAGCAGAGACCCCGGTGGTTGCCGCAACCACTACCGTGCGACCTGTCTCAATGGCTCGCAGTCGTTCGATCTGAAGCTGTTGCTCGGGCTGGGCCGAGCCACCGAATGTCGCATTATTGGTTTGCACTGTGATGACTTCCGCGGCACCAGCGACAAGGGCCCTGATCACTTCATCGTCGGAAACTTCAAAGCAGATCACGTCGCCGACCAGCACTCCCCCAATCTGGAGCAGGCCGGGTTTATCACCGGCCAGGAAATCGCGTGGGATCTGATCGAAGCGACCCAAAATCGGGGTCAACTCCTTGCGCAGGGGCACGTATTCGCCAAATGGCACCGGGTGGTTCTTGATATAGCGAGCGCCGGGGCCGGTAACGGGGTCCCAGACCACGCCCATATTCCAACTTCCCAGCGGATTTCCCGGTACCGCAACAACCGCACCCACCAGGATCGGGGCATTGATTGCGACAGCGGCGCGGTTGATATCCGCTCCGACCGATGGATCTTGGAATGGGTCTAGGTCGGTCGAATTCTCCGGCCAGAGCACGAACGCAGGTTGCTCGGCCACGCCTGTTCGCACCTTACGAGCCAGTAACAAGGTTTGTTCCACATGATTGTCCAGCACCTGCCGCCGCACATCCATCGCACTGAGCCCCAATTGGGGGGTCCCACCTTGCACGATTGCAATGTTGACCGTACGCGGTGAGTTGATCTTGTCGCCGATCGGGATCAGCAGTCCGATGATCAACACTGCAACGAAAACCGCAGCCCAAGTCTGCGCCATCCCCCGCTGACGGCCTCGAACTGCCAAAGCCGCAGCAAGTAAACTGGTGCCGGCCAGTGCCACCATGAAGGTCACTCCCGGCCGGCCGATTAGAGCGGCATACTTGCCCAGCAGCGTGCCGGCTTGGGCGAATGCCAGATCACCCCAGGCAAAACCGCCCCACGGCACCCGACCGCGCAATCCCTCTTGAATAACCCACAGGCTGGCAACCCAAATAGGCCAACCGGGTAATCGAGTAACCAATGCGATCCCCATGCCCATCAGGGCTACCCAAAGCGCGCAAAGTGCACTCAAGAGCAGCCAGGCGTCAAAGCCTGGGGTCGACATCCAAGAGATGAGCGGTAGAAAAAATGTAAATCCGGTAAGCAGCGCAAGTCCAAATCCCCGCCGAAACGATGCGCGATAATTGGCCATTGTCAGAAGTAGTACGCCGATAGCAGCCAACGCACCAATACCGATGGGCGAAAATGCCAAGTAGAAACAAATGCCAGCGGCGATCGCTACTAAGACGCCGACCGGTGCGGAGACCAAGACCTTCTTCATTTGCCCGCCAAAACGCCACTATCGAAAATGGTGGTACCGGAAACGATTGTTCGAAGGCACCTGGGTTCATCACTATTTAGGTCTGGGGCCTTACCGTCCGCTACCAAGCAATCCCATATCGCAAGGTGGGCAGGAGCACCGACGACTAACTGGCCAACGCCAAGAATAGTAGCGGCCCGCCAGCCAGCAACCGTGTGCGAATCGATCGCCGCATTGATGCTCATGCGCTGGGCTACTTGGTGATGGTGCATGGCCGCGCGCACCGCAAGCCAGGGATTCATCACGGTGACCGGACTGTCCGAGCCAAGGGCTAGCAAGATCCCTGCAGCGCACACATCTGCTAGCCGATTCATTCGAGCAGCACGCTTTGGCCCAAGTCGTTGTTCATACATACCACCCGGGCTGCCCCAAAGCGCATCGAACATCGACTGCATGCTTGCGATCATGCCCAGCCGGCTCATGCGGGCAATATGCTCATCATCAAGCATCTCAGCATGTTCGAGTCGATGCGCCGCCGCTCGCATTGCGGGTTCACCACACCTGCGTGCAGCCGCGGCCATCCCGGCCATGACTAGATCGGTCGCCCGATCCCCGATCACGTGGAACCCGGCCTGCAGGCCAGCTTCGGTGGCCCGGACCACGTGATCTTCAATATCGGCAGCACTCAGGTATTGCGCACCGTCGTTATCGGTTTCGTCCGCATAGTGTTCCCGCAAACATGCGGTGCGCGATCCGATCGCACCATCAATGAAGAGGTCCCCCGCGGCGCCGATCGCCCCGAGCTCCTTGGCGCGTTCAATCCCACCTTTGCTAGCGAGTTCACCCCAATAACCGGTTACGAGTGGGCCTGGCTCAGCCGCCGCCAGTGCAAGGAGCGCGCGCAAGTCCTCGGCGCTGGAGATAGTAGGACCGGCCATCTCATGCAGTGACACGATCCCGTTAGCCGCGGCGTGCGAGCGCGTGGTGCGTTGCGCCGCCTCCCGCCTCCCGGTGCCGATGGAATCTAGTGCGACTTCGCGCGCCAGATGATGCGCATTGCGACTAAGTAACCCATCACCTCGAAATCCGAGGACTTTCTCGATTCCAGGGGCGGCTGCCAGCAAGGCACTGCTAACGACGGCTGAGTGCACGTCAATGCGTGATAGATAAACCACGCTGCCCCAAGTGGCGCGATCGATCTCAATACGTGTTGGTGCCCGCTCCTCGGGCCAGCGAGTTTCGTCCCAACCATGACCAAGAAGGACACCACCGCGCGCGTCTTTAGCCGCCTGAGAGATCAAGGCCAGGGCTTCGGCCAGCGATGAAGTCCGACTTAAATCCAGGCCCAGCAGGGTGATCCCGCTACTGGTGGCATGGATATGAGCGTCAACGAAACCTGGCATAACCAACGCACCTGCAACATCTACCACGGTATCCGCGTCGGCAAGGTGCTGATCAGGATCATTGCCCAGCCAAGCGATGGTTCCACCGTCGATTAGCATCGAGGTCGGCGCGACCACGGAAAATCGCGACTGAGGTGCGTAGATAACCGCACCGGTAATCAATAACCGCCGCCGCGCCTGCCAGGTAGGTGGCGCAAACTCTCGGCTCACGAACCTAGCCCGCGCCCTAGGTTTCGGCCAATCACCATGCGCTGCACCTGGTTGGTTCCCTCGACAATCTGAAGTACCTTTGCCTCACGGAAATAGCGTTCAACCGGGAAGTCTCGGGTGTAGCCCGCGCCACCAAAAACCTGGATAGCGTCAGTGGTCACTTTCATCGCACTATCGGTTGCCGTGAGCTTCGCCATCGCGGCGATCGAAGTGAAATTCATGTCCAAATCCTTGCGCCGCGCTGCCTCAAGGTAGAGCGCCCGGGACGCTTCAATACTCGAAGCCATGTCGGCCAACATGAAAGATACCCCTTGTAGATCACGGATGGGTCGACCGAACTGGACACGCACTCCCGAATACTCAACAGCGGCATCGAGAGCCGCCTGCGCAAGCCCAACCGCACATGCCGCAATACCCAACCGGCCGGCATCAAGTGCCGCCAGTGCGACCGCAAATCCGCTCCCCTCGCCAGCGATGAGCCGAGATTTGGAAACCCTGGCCTCAACAAGTCGAATCTGCGCGGTCGGCGAGGAGTTGCCACCCATCTTGTGCTCTGGCGGAGCAGCACTTAGCCCCGGTGTATCAGAGTTGACCAACAGGCAACTGATGCCTTTGGCACCACCATCAGATGTGCGCACCATCAAGCTGT
>BJGE01000030.1:23686-26173 GCA_014190275.1 Actinomycetes bacterium
GACACCACCGTGGGTAATCCAGGCTTTGGTGCCAGTCACGAGGTAGTCATCGCCGTCGGACACTGCACGAGTGGTGAGAGCAGCCGCGTCCGAACCCGACTCGGGCTCGCTAAGGCAATAGGCGCCCAGCAGGCTGCCTCCGAGTAAGTCCGGCAGCCACCGGCGCTGCTGGTCCTCGGTGCCAAATGTCGCTAAGGGAAAACAGGCTAGATTATGAACGCTCACACCCACCGCGACACTCATCCAGGCCCGCGATAGCTCCTCTAGTACTTGCAGGCTCACTTCATAAGGTTGATTGCCGCCACCGAACTCCTCGCCATACGGCAAACTCATTAAGCCGAGTTCACCAAGTTGGGTGAAAATCTCCCGCGGAAAATACGCAGCAGCCTCAGCCGCATCGACTCTTGGACGTAACTCCTTGGCGGCAAATTCATAGGTTAGATCAAGAAGCGCCGCGGCTTCGGGGGTCGGAAGGCGTCGGGTCACCCCACTGGCGTGCCAGTTGATTGCCATGATCACTACACAATCGCAAGTTCGCGCGGCTGATTATTGACGGATTCAACCCCATGCTCAGTGCAGATGACGATGTCTTCGATCCTGGCCCCGTAACGCCCCGTGAGATAAAAGCCCGGCTCAATACTAAATGCCATACCTGCTACCAACGGCAACTTATTACCCAGCACTATGTACGGCTCCTCGTGCGACTCAAGGCCGATCCCGTGCCCGGTTCGGTGGATGAACAGCTCGCCCAGATTTGCCGCGCAAAGGACATCTCGGGCGGTTGCATCGACTTGTTCGCAGGTTACCCCTGGTCGCACGGTCGCACTTGCGGCCCGCTGGGCTTGCAGAAGGGCTGAGTATGCGGTCGCGAATTCAGGAGCTGGCTCACCAAGGTGGTAGGTGCGCGTGCAGTCACTTCGATAGCCATCTGGCATAGTGCCGCCGATATCAACAACGATCGAATCACCTACTTTTAGAACTCGGTTCGATACCTCATGGTGCGGGCTAGCGGCATTTGGCCCGCTGGCAACAATCACGAAATCAACCGCCACGTGCCCGGCAGCAATGATGAGGTTGGCTATATCTGCTCCAACCTCTTGCTCGGTGCGCCCTGGGCGGAGCAGCCCCCCAACTTGCGCATGAACGGTGTCGATGGCCGCGCCGGCGCGTCGCAGTGCCGCGACTTCCTCGGCGTCCTTGCGCATTCGAATAGGTGCGATGAAGCGGCCGGCGAGCACCTGCTCGACACCAGGCATCGCGGCCCTCAGGTCGAGCACCTTTTGCGCCCACATGTGATCGTCCAGGGCGACCACCGAGGCGCCGCCAACCAATCTGGCTGTCAATGCATAAGGGTCTTCGGTTTCCTGCCAACTGCGGATCTCGATGCCCATTTCACTAACCGGGCTGGCTGTTGCCGCCAACATCTCAAGCGCGGGTACGACCAGCACCGGCTCCGCACCCGGCAACACCACCAAGCAGGTCAATCGTTCAAGAGGCTTGGCTTCATACCCAACTAGGTAGCGCAAATCTGCACTGGGGGAAATCAATGCCGCGTCTACCCCCGCGGCCGTCAGCCCACTAGTTAACAAACTAAGCCGTTTTGCAAAAGTCATGACCCCACCGTATGTCATTACCCCAACGGCCGTGTTCGTTGATCTGGCAACATGGGGTCCATGCCCCCTCCGGTACTGCTCCTTGACACTGCAATGCTGTATTACCGGGCTTTTTACTCCCTGCCTGACACCATGACGGCCCCGGACGGTGCACCCCACAACGCCATCCGAGGATTCTTCGGGACCCTAAACCGCCTGGTTGAGCAGTATCAGCCAAGTGGCTTGGCGGCCTGCTGGGATGTTTCGTGGCGACCGCAGTGGCGCGTTGATCTGCTGGCCTCATATAAGACCCACCGGCTCGCCGTGGACGCGGCCGGGCAGCACCCTGGTTCGGCCGAGATGCCCGACACCCTAAGCCCCCAGATATCAGCGATCGCGGCGATTTTGGACGCCATGGGGGTGGCTCGACCAGGTGCCGAAGAACATGAGGCCGATGACGTCATCGCTTCCCTCGCGACCAGCGTCGTGGGCCCGGTTATCGTGGTGTCCGGGGATCGCGATCTGGTGCAGGTGGTTGATGACCGGGTGCGACTATTACTGACAGTTAACGGTGGCATGGAGTTATGGCCACTACTTACGCCAGCCGATGTCGTTGCCCGCTTTGGGGTGCATCCGGCCCAGTACGTTGACTTTGCCACGCTCCGGGGGGATCCCTCCGATGGACTGCCCGGGGTCCCGGGTATCGGCGCGAAGACAGCCGCTGCGCTTATCTCAAAGTATGGCTCAATCGACGAGCTACTGAGCGCGGTAGACCGCAATGAAATTGCCAAACCACTAACACCTAGGTTCGCCGGGCTCATCCGCGCGAATCAAGATCGAATCCACGCAACCCGCAAAGTAGCAACGGCAGTGCGCGATCTGGCACTAGATACCG
>BJGE01000031.1 GCA_014190275.1 Actinomycetes bacterium
GCAATTGGTGGCAGAGCGCCAAGAGTCATTGGTGATTGCGAAGAAGAACAAGGCTGCGATAGCGAAAAGATTTGCGCGACTAAAGGCCAAGCAAGCTTTGATGCGTCGGCAGGCTGCAGCTGCTGCACGCCGGGAGGCGGCCCGCCTGGCGGCACAGGGTGATAATTCGCCAGTTGGTGAGCTGCGTTGGCCAATAGACGGCGGCGAGGTGAGCGCGAATGTTGGCCCGCGGGTACATCCGGTCTACGGGTACGACTCCTGCCATACGGGTACCGATATTCGAGGGAGTACCGGCACGCCCATCCGCGCTGCTGCACCAGGAACCGTTGCGATGATTTCCAATGGCGGGCCATATGGCCTGGCAACCCTCATCGCCCACGCCGATGGTATGACAACTTTTTACGCGCATCAGTCCAGCGTCAGCGTCAGTCAGGGTCAACATGTTGATGCCGGGGAGGTGATCGGAGCGGTCGGTACGACCGGGTGGGTTACCGGTCCACACCTGCACTTCGAAGTGCGCCTCGGCGGCACCGCCTATGATCCGATGGGTTGGTTCGGCGGCGCCAAGAGCCCGGTTTCTTGCCAGTAGGTGCCCAGCACCGGGTCGAACCACTTGGTATATCGAGGAGGTGATGGGTGATGGCACGGGAGTCGGGGCGCAAAGTCATCGCCCAAAACCGCAAAGCCCGGCATGACTATGCGATCGAGGATGTCTTTGAGGCCGGCATGGTGCTTACCGGCACCGAAGTTAAGTCACTGCGTGAAGGCAGGGCCACGTTGACCGACGGCTATGCCATTGTTGAGGAGGGTGAGATGTGGCTGCGCGGTGTCCACATCCCCGTATATGACCTAGGCACCTGGACCAACCACGAGCCGCGTCGGCCCCGAAAGCTCCTGCTTCGCCGCGAGGAGATCCGGCGGATCTCGAACAAGACAAAGGAGTCGGGTCTGACCTTGATCCCGCTCGCCATGTATTTCAAGGACGGCTACGCCAAGGTTGAGATTGCGCTCGCTCGTGGCCGCAAGAGTTACGACAAACGCCATGCGATAGCAGAGCGTGAGTCAAAGCGCGAGACCGATAGAGCCACCGGGCGACGAAACAAGGGCAACGATTAAGTTCGAGTGTCGCTCTCGTTCTCTTCCCCGAGTCGGGTAATCCGTTGGGCGTGCCCGACGAGCCCACCGAGCATCACCATCGATGCGGTGTCGTCGGCGGCCTGTAGGGCTTGATGGACGCTGGTTTCACTCGCGGCACTTTCATGTGCTGGGTCCGCGATGGTTGCGGCCGCGGCCGCGAACACCCGCGCCAGCGGCGAAAGCTCATGTGATTTACCAGCAGCCGGGCGCTCGGTGATCAAGTGATTCAGGTCCGAAGCTATTGAAAGCACGCGTGCCGCCATCACTTGGGTAACTCTAAGTTGTCGCTCGAGTTCGCGCAGATCGAATTCGTGGATGGCCGGTGACCACCTGCGGTGATCGCGAACATCCTCGACTGCTACCGCAACCCGCATCGTTTCATCGCGCAGGTGGACCGCCTTGTCGAACCAGACCCGAGTCACCTCGGAAGTAAGCGTCATCTGCACCCCCTGCGCGACATCGTTCAGCAGTTCAGCAAGCTCGTTTTGGATGGTAGACAGCTCGACCTCAGCGCGGCCAACCGGCTTACCCCTGCTGGTGAAGTAGGAGGCAACTAGCGCACAGGCGCCACCTACCATGACGCCGAGGAAACGCTCGAGGGCACCCTCGGGGCTCATCTGAGCACCTATTACCAAGATGACGGTGACGGCAACCGCCATCGCGGCATATGGCGCCGACCGTGGATCGGCGACCTGCAATAACCGAATGATGCCGAAACTCGCAAGCACCAAGATTGCGATTGTGGCGGGCCCGAACCCGATAACCCAGATCGCACCAAACGCAACGGCAGAGCCGGCAACAACGCCGATCACCTGGAACAGAGCCTCCTTGGCAGCATGGTGAAAAGTCGCCCTCGTCGCCACCACCGCGGTGATTGCCGCCGGCACCGGATCCACCAAGGCTAAGACGCCACCTATGAGGTAGGCCACGGTGGCTGCGGCGGCGGTGAGCACGGCTAAGCGCAAATAGGGGGAGTGCAGCACGATCTGACCAAGCCGGTGGCCCGCGTTCTCGGTGCCCATCACCCTCCGATCGGGGGAGTCTTTGCTCCCGATGGCTAGTTTAAAGGGAAAATGACGTATCATTGACCACGGGCGCAGGCCCGTTGCTCGTTAATAATTAAATATGGGGGTGATCGGTTTCGACGTTCAGATGTTTTGACCGGAGAAGCGTGTCGAGAATCAAGGTGATCTCGTTAAGAATCCTTGAAAAACAATAACTGCCAAAAATACGCAGTCTGCAGACGCTTACGCCCTCGCGGCCTAAGCAATAAATCTGCCGTCAGCCCAATGTGTCCCCGAATTGGGGTCTGACGTCGCTAGGGGACTAACCAATTGCTTCGGTCACGGAAGCAGGCGGAAAACCTAACAGTGGCTGGGCCGCCCGGTGCAGTGCCGCACGAAGCACCGGGGCCGAGAAGCGATAGCGCGGCTACACACGTAGAAGAACGGAAGGGACCTGCACGGACCCGGGTTCGATTCCCGGCACCTCCACAAAGACGAAGACCCAGGGGCTCAACCCTGGGTCTTCGTCTTTGTGTCGAGTTGAGTTGCGGGGATCGGGAGGGGCTTCGCGCAAGTGGGCCGCGGCAGGTGGGCCGTAGCGGTTCGCTGCGCACAGTGGCCACTTTGGCAGTTTTCCTCGATACTGATGGCATGTTCATACTGCCGAAGTTAGTTTTTCGATGGATGGCTGCGGGTTTCGTCGCCCTGATGTTGCTGACATGGGCGGCGCCTGCACACGCCCACCAACCGGTGCCGCTAAACGCATCTGACAGCACTCCCGCGCGCGGACCCCTTCTCGTTGATGGGACAGTTTCGTTTGCCGTCTACGCCACGGTGCGCAAGGGCACCATGCGAGGTTTTCGGTTTGGGCTAAAGGCCGCAGATCAACTTGCGCTGCAGTTACTCATCCCCGATAGTTCGCCGGTCAATCACCTTTCTGTCGCTGAACTTCCCATCGTCACTGTTATTGATCCAACCGGTAAAAGCACGACAATGCCGATTACCGAGCGCACTCCATTTTTCGAGCCTTACTCGGGGACTTCGTACCTTTACCTGTCGAGGCTGACAGAACGGGCGCGCGCAGGGACCTATCAGGTGACCGTAACCGGCAACTCGAGTATGAAAGTGCCCGTTGTGGTGGCCGTGGGCTACCGGGAGGTGCGCGGCACCGTCCTCAACTAAGCCAAGTGGTCCCAGCAAGACCCTAAAATCGGTGCCGGCAGTGAATTCACGTTGGGGGTTGGTTCGATACCTTGCCAAACCCGAACACTGTGATCGCCAACTCGGTGTTTAACCGCCTTGATCGTGGGGGAGAATGGGCGAATGAAGCGCCGTCGTCTTTGGATCAACCTTGCCCTGCTGCTCGCCATTCTCCTAGTCATAGTGGCAATTGTCGGGATTGCGTTGCGCCCGCAGGAGGCCCAGGCGCCCGCGCGCACGGCCACCGTTTCGACCGCATCGGTCACGGCCACTGTTACCGCGAGTGGCTCGGTGGAAAGTGCGGGTGATATTGACCTGTCTTTCACCACCCCGGGCATCGTCACGGCTATCTCGGTGGCAGCGGGGGATTTAGTGAAACAGGGCCAGGTGCTCGCGATCATCAACCAGACAACCGCGACCCAGCAGCTTGCAGCGGCGCAGTCGACGTTGTCACAGGCGCTTAGCTCGGCATCAACGTCGAGTGCTTCGGCGGCCAATGCCGGCGCCCAACTGAATTTGACAACTCAGGCGGCCGCGGCGTCGAATGAGAGTTTGAAGGCGGCCGTGTTGCAGGCGCGGTCGAACTTGGCAGCGGCGGAGAGCCTTTGGGCCGACTCATGCGTGAACCCGGATGATCCAACCTGCCCCAACCCATCGGCGGCCGAAACCATCCGGTCGGCGCAAAACGGCGTGAAGTCAGCGCAACTGAACTATGACTCCGCGGTCAGCGCCGCGGCAAGCGCGGCGACGGCGTACGACATTGCGGTAAATCAAGCCGCTGAGACTTTGACGCAAACCAAGGCCACCGGATCGGCGACCTGCACCACGTACGGATCCAGTTCGGTGAATTGCGCTACGGCGACCGGGACCACCCTTAGTGCACAACACGCTTACGACTTGGCGGTCAATGCGCGCACTCAAGGCAAGCAGGCGGATAACCAGACGGTGGAGAAGTCAGCGATGGCGCTGTCTACTGCCCAAGTGACGTTGCGTAAGGCAATTGCCGATCAGACCAAATTGGGTACGGATTCGGTCCGGACGGCAAAGCAGGGCCTCACGAACGCGCTGAGTGCCCAGGAGAAAGGCCAGATCGCCAATGCGCAATCTGTGCAAAACGCTCGTAATGCATTGGCCAATGCTCAGGCAGCGGTCTCAAGCCTGGGCAGTGGCGATACTGCGAATGCGCCAACCGCCACCCAAGCAGCTATCGACTCGGCGAAAGCCGCGGTTGCAGTTGCCCAACGGGCCTTGGCTGACACCACATTGGTGGCTCCGGTGGCGGGCACGATCGGCCAGTTGAATATCACGGTGGGGGAGATTTCTACTAGCGGCGTGACATCCTCGGGTAGCTCAGCGGCCATCACCCTTATTCCAACCGGCGCCTTCACCGCCGCCGCTGACTTCGCCGAAACAGATGCCGCGCAAGTGACAAAAGGTGATCCGGCGACGGTTTACTTCCCGGCGATGTCGGGGCAATCGGCGAACGGGGTCGTCACGAGTGTTGACCCGATGGCTACGACTTCGACATCAAGTAGTTTGGTCGTTTTCAATATAACCGTAAGCATGACCTCGGTACCTGCAGGGGTGCAGCCAGGGATGTCCGCATCTATCTCGGTGACCACCGAGGAGTTAGATGGGGTGCTTGCGATACCGCAAAGCGCAATTGCCACTGTTGGTGACGTTAATACCGTGGAAGTGCTGCAGCCGGACAACACCTCGATTACGACGAATGTTACCGTCGGACTAAAGGGTGATGCGCTAACCGAGATCACCAGTGGTGTTCGGGTGGGTCAAGTGCTGGTAATTCCGACCGGTGGCAGCGGCACCTCGCAGTTCCCGACGGGCGGCGTGCCCGGTGGCGGACCGATGAGTAGACCCCGAAACTGAAACCGATGATTCCGGTCCTGGATTTAGTCGATGTCACCAAGGTTTATGGTGACGGTGATGCGGTCGTTCGTGCACTCGATGGTGTTTCGCTAACCGTGAACACCGGCGACTACCTAGCCATCATGGGGGCCTCGGGGTCGGGCAAGTCAACACTGATGAACATCATCGGCGCCTTGGATATCGCCACTGCGGGTCAGTATCACTTAGATGGAATTGACATCAATACCTTGGATGAAGATGCCTTGTCGATTGTTAGGAACCGCAAGATCGGCTTCATCTTTCAGTCATTCAATCTCATCCCTCGAACGACCGCCCTGGCCAACGTCGAGTTACCACTTGCTTACCGGGGGGTAAAACGGGGGGAGCGTCGCGACCGAGCGAAGGCAGCTCTAGCGGCCGTGGGGCTGGACGACCGCATGCACCATCGGCCCAATGAACTCTCAGGTGGTCAGCAGCAGCGGGTCGCGGTGGCGCGCGCATTGGTGGCACAACCCTCCTTGCTATTAGCCGATGAACCAACCGGTAACTTGGATTCACGCGCCACTGCCGATGTCTTGAAACTGCTAGATCAGATGCACGATGAGGGCCGCACCATCGTCATGATCACCCACGAAAACGACGTCGCTCAACACGCGGATCGGGTTATCGTGCTAAAAGATGGCCGAATCGACGAGGATCGGGCGAACCGATGAACCTCCTAGAGTCATTTCGAAGTGGTGTGCAGGCGATACTGGCGAATCGACTCCGCTCTGGCTTGACAATGCTGGGCATCATGATCGGCGTAGCGGCGGTCATCGTCCTTGTTGCCTTCGGGCAAGGGGCTTCTAACTCGATCACCGGCAGCATCGAAGGGCTTGGTACGAACCTGATCACTGTTTTCCCAGGAACGGCCGGCGGCTCCCAAGCGGATGCCAATTTGACGGTTAAAGACTTAACCGTTGAAGATGCGGTGGCGTTAAATGATCAGGTACTCGCACCGGATATCAGCGCTGCCGCGCCAACCAAGCGCGCGCGGGTGTCATGCACAGCCGGAACACTAAGTCACAGAACGGTGATGGTTGGTAGTTGGCCCGCCTATTTTGAGATCTCCAATTCGGAGGTGTCCGAAGGAGGCTACTTCACGAACTCCGATGAGTTAGATGGCCGGCGCGTGGCGGTAATCGGCAAGACCGTCGCCAATAACCTGTTCGATGAGGCCGACCCGATCGGCAAGGAGATGACCTGTGATGGCGTGCCCTTTACGGTGTTGGGCGTCTTGGTGTCAAAGGGTGCCTCCGGGTTCGGCGATCAAGACGACACGATCATTGCCCCCCTCACCACGGTGCGTAATCACCTCACCGGCATCGGCAGCCTTGACACCATCGCGGTGCAGGCAGCCTCATCGCAAATGCAGGCGCAGGCCCAAGAGCAATTAACCAGCGTGCTGGATGCGCGCCATGATGTGGAGGCGGCCACGCGGGATTATCAGATCTTCAATCAGGCGAGCCTGTTAACCACGGTTAACCAGGCGTTAGGCATCTTCACCGCATTGCTGGGCGCTGTCGCGGGTATCAGTTTGCTGGTTGGGGGTATTGGCATCACCAACATCATGTTGGTATCGGTAACTGAACGCACCCGAGAGATCGGCATCAGAAAGGCAATAGGCGCCAGCCGCCGGGTGATCTTGCTGCAGTTCTTGATCGAGTCCACGGTCCTGTCACTTATCGGAGCCTTTTTCGGACTAGTGCTCGCCTTCCTTGTCACGCGCGTTGAGGTGGCAGGGATTCAGCCGGCGATCGTCCCGGCATCGGTGCTGGGAGCATTTGTGATCTCGGTCGGCATCGGCCTGTTCTTCGGCAGTTACCCGGCAAACCGTGCTGCATCCCTTAGACCGATTGAGGCCCTGCGCCATGAGTAGCGATGAATTAAAACGCGACAACGTGATAGGTGAAAACAATGAGTGACGAGAACCTGAACGAACTACTGGCCCGGCGGGCTCCCAAGAAGCGGTCGAAGTTCACGACGACCTTGATAGTCCTGCTGATCTTGCTCATTGGCATATTGATCGGCCTCGCCTTGGGCAAAGGCTCACCTGAGGCAGCAATTGGGGGGCCGGCTGCCAGTGCAGCAACGGGCCCCGTGACATTTGCCGCTGATGAGGGCACGATGGGGGCACGAAGCTAATCCCAACAGGGAGGCGAGCCATGCAACTAGCAGCAATATTGGCGAGTAAGAGCGAATTCATCGCAACTATCACCCCGGACCGAACCGTTGCCGATGTGGTGCGAATGCTCAGTGAGTTCAAGGTGGGTGCACTGGTAGTTTCAACTGACGGCAGCACGATCTCCGGAATCGTCTCCGAGCGCGACGTCGTACGGGCACTTGTCGCAGGTGCCGGAGCACTTGATGAATCGGTAGCCAGCATCATGACCCATCAGGTCCATTGCGCACCGCCGGATGCTTCCGTCGACGATCTCATGCACCTCATGACCGACCGCCGCATTCGCCATGTGCCGATCACTGATGCCGGCGGCCTATTACTCGGCATAGTAAGTATCGGTGACGTCGTAAAGTCCAGGCTCGGGGAACTCGAAGGCGAGCGCGCCGCGTTACTCGATTACATAACGCGGGGCGGCTAGGAACCGCGGGCTGCTGATGCCCGATCGGTAAGACTGCTGTTTGGTGTTAAAGTTGGGGTGTGTCTAAATCACCCGTTTCAGGAATTATCGCCATTGCCACGCTCGCGTCCGTCGCGCTCGCCGGATCCCTTGCCGCACCAGCAATCGCGGCGCCGGCACCGATCGTCATCGCCTACGAAGGCCCGCTGACGGGGGCGCAGGCGAACAACGGCATAGACATGTATCGCGGTGTGAAGCTTGCTGTCGACCAAGTAAATGCCAAGGGCGGGGTGCTGGGCCGCAAAGTGGTCTTGATCAAAGCCGATGATCAGGCCAATCCGGATCTGGCGTTGACGGTGGCGCAGCAGGTGAAAGATGCGGGCGCGGTAGCGGTGGTTGGCCCGTACAACTCCTCGGTGGGCGTGGTCAACCTGCCGTTCTACATTGCCAATGGCATCACTCCGGTGCAGATGACCTCGACGAATGACACCTCCGGTGAAGGCGTGACGGTGCAGCCGAAGAACAGCCAAATCTCACCCGTTGAGGTCACCTATATGTCGAAGTCGAGTGGCTGCCCCAAGGTGGTCATGCTGGTCGACCCATCCACGTACACGCAGGGCATGGCGAATCGAACGGGCGCCGCGATGGTATGCGGTGATGGCGTTCCGGTTGCCAGCATCCCGATCACCGAAGGACTGCCCAGCTACACCGCGCAGGTTGCTCAGGCCTTGGCCCTCAAACCCGACATCCTTTATGTGAGCACCTACTACCCAGAAGGCAGCAAGATCGCCCAAGCCATTACCGCGGCCAACACCAAGGTGAGTTGCCTGATGAATCTGGCAAATGTTGACCCGGCATTCGTAACGGAGGCTGGGATACCCGCATCGCAACGCTGCGTATTCAGCGGCATTCCGGCGGCCGGTCAAATGCCGTATGCGTCCAGCTATGTGAAGGCGTACCGCACCAAGTTCAACGCTACCCCCGGGGTGTGGGGCACTTTCACCTACGACTCCGCCAATATCTTGTTTGCCGCGATGACCAAGTCCGGCACGACAACTTATGGGCCGGTGCTGAAGAAACTACTAAAGACCAAGGATTACGCGGGCCAAACTGGGCCGATCACCATCAACGCGGACAACGGCAATCGTAAGAATGTGCCGGTGTACATCCTCAAGGTTGACAAGACCGGCACCTTCGTTATTGATACAGCTGCGATGGCTCCGGCGGCACCTGACTAATCCATGCCGAAGGGCGCCGATGGGGATTAAGGGTCTATCAGAATGTGATGACGCTTACCCCAGGGTTTGTTGCATTGCCGAGCCCGGCGAGGGCAGCCGCGGCCTCTGCCAGGCCGAGGGTGTTAGTCACTAGGTGCTGCGGGTTCAAGGTGCCGGCGGCGATCATTTCTAACATTGCCGGGTAATCCCGCGCCGACATCCCGTGCGACCCGAGAATTTGCAACTCGCGGCCGATCACTAAATGCATGGGCACCGTAGCCCGGTCGCTGATTTCGGCCGGTGGCAGTAGTCCGACCTGCACATGACGGCCCCGAGGTTTAAGAGTTGCGACGGCGGCGCGGGTGGTCTCAATGCTGCCTAGGGCATCGAGGGTGACGTCAGCGCCACCATTTAGTAGTTCGCGAATGGTCTGTTCGATCACCTGCTCGCCCGCACTGTTCACCACGTACCTAGCGCCAAACTCAGTTGCCATGTCCAATGCGGCGGTTGAGATATCTACTGCGGTGACTTCGGCACCGAGTGCCGCGGCGATCATCACCACCGCGAGCCCCACCCCACCGCAGCCGAACACCGCCACCTGCTCACCTGGTTGCACCCGTCCGATTAGGGTGACGGCTCGAAAGGCAGTGGCGAAGCGGCAGCCCAACCCCGCGGCGGCTGCCATCGTGACATCGTCAGGCAGTGCAACCACATTGAAGTCGGCGTTCGGGATTGCAACGAACTGAGCGAAAGACCCGGGGCCATTAAAGCCCGGCTGCCATTGCGCGGCGCACACTTGTGCGTTACCGCTACGGCATTCGTTGCAGGTGCCGCACCCGCAGACAAATGGCACCGTGACTCGGTCCCCGATCTTCCAGAGAGTTACGCCGTCGCCCACCTGAGCGATGGTGCCGGCGAATTCGTGGCCGGGCACATGGGGGAGGGCCCGGATATCCGAATCATGGCCCTGCCAGCCGTGCCAATCACTTCGGCATAATCCGGTTGCCGCCACGGCGATGACCACACCATTAGCGGGCGCAATCGGGTCGGGGAGTTCGGTTAGATAGGGCAACTCCCCAAAGGCGTCGTACTGCACGGCTCGCACACCGGCAGCATAGGTGAACCCCCCTTAGGCGGGGTGCGGCTGCATTCCAGCTGAAATGAGCGCCTGAATACCAGTTGCGTCAATGCTGGTGCCCGTGTATTTGGCGGCATTGGCGATGACCTTGGCCTTCTCCTCGGCTTGTTTATTGGCGGGCTTGGCCTCGGCCTCACCCCACTGCCGGTACAACTCCCAAGCGAGTTCGCGTTGCCTAAGGGCTGCATTCACCCGCGCCATCTGGTCGGTGGTCACCGGCAACTGCCAGGTTTCACTGATGGCCAGGGGGAGCACCAAGCGGTAGTCGTGACCGCCCTCGGCGAAGACGCCAGGGGTTGGGGTCAAGGCGTTGAGCATGTCCAGGAAGGTCATCATGAAAGTGGTGACCGGCATCCAGGCCGTGCCCTTGGGTGCGCCAAATGGCCGGGTGGCATTTGGGCCCAACCAATCGGGCTTACGCCATGCCACCTGGGACCCGAATTTCGGGATCGGGTCGTCCCCATTTTGCAGTAGCAGATAGCGCACCGCGGTACGCTCCTTCTTGGGCAGCTCTTTCCAGTCCATGAGTGATCTCGGCAGATAGGCCGCGCCCGGGCCGACCGTTGGGGCTTGCGTGATGGTGCGCTCCCCCCAGATCTGGCGCCGCCAGATCGTTGCGGCCGGGGTGCCAATCCAAAGGGCGGCATTGATGCCGGAGCCCTCTAGGCCAAAGAGCCCGGTGCCGCGGTACATCTCCTCACTTACCTGCGAACCCAGGCTCTCACCGAAGAGGAAGAACTTCGGTCGCTTGGACTTGGGCATTGCTAGTAATCGGTTGACGATGCCGGCGATCACCATCGAAGTTTGGGCACTGCCGGTTGGCACTTGGGTCAAGGAAAGTGCTGATGGAAGCACCGAATACTGAATGGCGGCCGACGCGCAGTCACCATGGGTGAAGTACTCGAAAGCTTCGGTCGCGACATAGTTTACGTAGCCCGAACCGGTTGGCGAGAAGAGCGCGAAGGCCTTACGTTCAAGGGCCTTCGTGCGATCAATCTCGGCGAGCAAGATTTCCACCCGGTCTTGATCTGATTGCGCAATCTCAAGGGAGGCATAGACACGAATCGGCTGCTTTGCCCCCGCGACGCCCATCACGGCTTCGATGCTGCTCGGTGTTAGCGCCATGCTGAGCCAACGCGCGCCTTCTCGAGTTTGCTTCGTCCAATCCAGACCCGACGCGGGTGAGCCGGTGACTTCGGGGGTCGACGGTGGCGTGGCAAGAGCGGCATCTAGTGCGCCGCCGCCCTTGCTCAGCATCGTCGAGGCTTTTGCCACCGCGAACCACCCGGCGCCCAAGGTGAGGCCGGCACTTATCATCCGCCCGAGCATGCGGTGATCTTGTGCTTCGCCGCCCAGCAGATAGGTGGCAGCGCGGCTGCTTGCCGAAGTAAGCCCCGATTCAGCCTTAGCGAGACCGAATGTTACAAGCCCAACCGCAGCACCGATCGCAATTGCCTTCGGCGGTGATACCTCGCGGACTTCGTCTTCCCAAAAATGGGCACCCTCGTGTTCGGTGCCGCCGTCGAAGTCATCAGGCAGTAATGAACCGGGCGCACTCTTCCACGGCTGGGTACTAGCCCATGACCCCAATCCCACGAGGGCGGCGGCGGCCAAGCTGGCGCCACGGTCGCGATTGCTATTGGCCCCCGGGGTCAGGTCTGAGGCCGCGCTCGCGATTGCTGTAGTTACCGCGGTTTGAGCAATTAGACGGCCCACCGCCCGCTGCGCAGTTTCGTGCTCGCGCCAGGCAAGGGCGGCGGCAGCACCCGCCGCCACTGCACCTACTGTTCCGGCAACCAAAAGACGTGCTGCCGGCGATGGTGATTCGGATTTGGAAAAACGTGATGCAATTGCCGAGATAGTCGCGCTGCCGGCGCTGATAACCCCGTAGGCCATCGCAGCCGTGGTACCGGTGATTACGGCTTGATCGGTGGACCCCCGGGTCAGCAGGTTGGGCTGGTAGGAGCGACCGACGGCGAAGGCGGTGCCGAATAAGCCGGCGCGCGCGGCATGATCCATCGTGACCTCCTAGGGCGGAAGCCAAGATTAGCCCCACCTTGGTGGAGCGGGTGCTTGGCGGGGCTGGGCTGGCGAGGGTCAGCCCATGGAACCGCAACCCGGGCCGCTGAGTATTGATGGCTACGCAAAACGCCAAAGACCCCGGCCTGTCAGTTCCGTTTCTTGCGGAACTCATCGTCAAAGGAGGCTGGCCCGCACTTCTTGACGATGAAGCCGCGACTGCAGGTCAGGCGCTGCGCGACTACCTCACCCAAGTGAGCCATGTAGAAGTGCCTCTCGGCACAGGCAGGCGTCGAGACCCGGCAAAGGTAGGCGCACTCATCCGATCCCTTGCACGCAACACCGCGAGCGAGGCGGCGATCACGACTTTGGCGGTCGACGCGGCCCGCGCGGAAGCAAGCCTAGATCGCGACACTGCCAGCGCCTATCGCAGTGCCCTGGTTCGGTTGATGGTCGTAGAAGACCAGCCCGCGTGGGCCCCCGCGCTGCGATCACGGGTGCAACTGCGCTCGTCTCCACGTCGACATTTCGCGGATCCATCCCTCGCGGCAGCAGCCTTGCGGGCATCTGCGGAAAGACTCCTGGGGGACCTGGCGACGATGGGCCTGCTGTACGAGTCAATGGTGATCGGTGACCTGAGGGTGCTGTCCCAGCCGTTGGGCGCAAGGGTCCTTCACTATCGGGATAACAAGGGCCTAGAGGTCGACGCAATCGCGTCCTGCGACAACGGGCGATGGGGGGCGTTCGAGGTCAAGCTCGGTAGCACCCGCATTGACGACGCCGCCGAGAACCTTCTGGCATTCGCCAAGAAGGTCGACACGACGGTCACTGGCGAACCTGGAGTTCTTGCCGTGGTCTCGGGCACCGGTCTGGCATACCGGCGCAATGATGGAGTGCACGTCGTTCCCATCGGCACGCTGGGCCCGTGACGAAGTCCTTTCGGCTGGGCGACTGCGGACGCTGACGGTGCCCCTGTGCAACTGACGTTGGTGGTCCCGGCAGGATACGAACCTGCGACACAAGGTTTAGCAAACCTCGGTTCTACGAAACCAAAGGTCAGTGACTTTTCGACGCTGATGAATGGCGGTTGTCTCATACTTGGTGACCGGTCGATCCGTTGGCCGGGGGATTACCCCACCGGTCCACTGCCTTGATGCATCAAGAACTTCCTGCACCTGCTCGGCGTACGGCTGCCAGTCGGTAGCCAGGTGCCAGAACCCACCGACTGTGGTGCGCGAAGCAAGTAGCGCGGCATTAGCCGGTGTGACAAGGCGCCTTTTGTGGTGCCGGGCTTTTGGCCACGGGTCGGGGAAGAAAGTTCTGATGCCCGCGAGGGCAGATTCGAGCAGCATCTGGTCGGCTACGACAAGGCCATCGCCGGCAATGGCGCGAATATTTTTCAGATGCTTCTCGCGGGCGCGATACAGCAGGTCGCCGATTCCGGGAGTATGAACATCAACCGCAAGGATCCCAAGATCTGGTGCAGTTGCGGCCATCGTGACGGTTGCCGATCCGGTGCCAAAGCCAATTTCAAGAACGACCGGCAAGCCGCCGAACACCTCGACGAGGTCAAGTAATTCCTCACTCGCGGGCAGTAGTAACCCGTCCGCGTCACCGATAGCAGCTGCTTGGCGTTTGGAGACACGGCCGCGACGCGGGATGTAGGTGCGGATCGTCACGAACTTGCCGCGGACTTTAGTGGCCGGTATTGACGCGCAGGTCGAGTGCGCTGTTGATGCGGTATCGCCTATCGGCCTCGATCCGCCACGCTGATTGGCGGCCGCGGGCGCGAAACTGCCAGGTTTCTAGACCGTTGCTGGCGTTGGCAGCTGGACTTTGATCGCCGATTTTTGATTCACCTATTAATGCGGTGTCCTCATCGATGCCGACGACGTAGGTGCCGGGGGCGACAAGGGGTCGCATAGCAAAATCTGGCACCCACTTGGTGTAACGGTCAAAATGCGGCAAGACGCGAATATCTGGGACGATGCCGAGTCCATCGACGCCACCGGCCCGCGGATGCCGAAAATCAGGCACATACCCCCCAAGTGCCATGGCCCCGGCGCTGCAACCGGCGAGGGCTGCACCTTGGCGCCACTCGCGCTCTATCGCCTGCCAAACCAAGGTGCCGACCAAGGTGCGAGCCAAGAAACCCGGATTACCGCCGGAGAGGTAGATCAGGCCGGCGCCGGCCACCAGCGCCGCCCATTTGGGGTCGCCTGCGTCCTCGCGCGTGCGGACATCGATGATGACTTGTTCAACGCCGAGCCGCTTTGCTGCCTTGGCGCCGAGTTGGTGCCAATTATCAAGTGATCGCGGGCCCTCGGGAGCCGCCGCGGTGGCCAGTTGTACGTAGCGGCCGGGCCGGTCATGGAGTAACCACTCCTCGACTTCCTGCATTACCGGCAGGTATTCACCACTGCCAACCAGTGCGAGTCGTCCGGCACTGGTCATAGACGCAGCCTACGGGCGGGTGCATCCGGTTGGTTGCGGTGGTTGGTTGCGGTGGGAGGTTGTGGTGGAATGATGGAGGGGTGAGCATTGAACTGCAAGAAATTAACCTTGCGGTAATCGGCATGACCTGCACCTCGTGCGCGCAGCGGGTCCAGACCAAACTAAATCAACTGCCTGGGGTAACCGCGAGTGTTAACTATGCAACCGAATCCGCCCATATCGATTTCACCGGGCAATACCTTCCTGCGGATTTCGTCCGATCAATAAGGGAAGCAGGATACGACGCGATAGCACCGGAGCGGCAAAGCGAGGTGGACGAGGCAATAGCAAATGACGCAAGTTCTATCCGCCGGCATTTTTGGTTTTCTTTAGCCTTTGCAATTCCAGTAGTGCTGCTCTCGATGGTCCCGGTTTTGCAATTCAGCGGTTGGCAGTGGTTTGTGTTCGCGCTCACGACCCCCGTGGTGCTTTGGGGAGCGTGGCCATTTCACAAAGTTGCCTGGCTGAATCTTCGCCACGGCGCCGCGAACATGGACACCTTGATCAGTCTGGGCACCCTCGCCGCATATTTATGGAGTGTCTGGGCACTTCTGCTCGGTGGATCCGGCGCTCTGAATTTCCGGGCCACCCACTCACTTTTCATTGGGGCGATGGCCGATATGGGTCACGCACCGGCTCTGTATTTCGAGGTGGCAGCGGCGCTACCTGTTTTTGTGCTCGCTGGGCGATGGTTTGAGTCGCGGGCTAAACGTAATTCCAGTTCGGCCATGCGCGCGCTCTTGTCTTTGCGTATTGATCGGGCGACGGTGGTGCGCGATGGGATTGAAGTCGAGGTGCCACTTGTCGAGCTGATGGTTGGAGACCTCTTCATCACCAAGCCAGGGGAACGGATTGCCACCGATGGTGAAGTCATTGACGGGGAAAGCTCGGTTGACGAAGCGCTGCTGACCGGCGAATCGGTACCGGTTTCGGTGGGCCCAGGATCGAAAGTGGTCGGGGCCACCGTAAATCTCGACGGGCGGTTGCTTGTTCGGGCCACCGGGGTTGGGGAGCAGACAAAGCTCGCTCAAATCGCGCGGTTAGTTGCGGCCGCGCAGTCGGGTAAGGCGCCGATCCAGCGGCTAGCTGATCGCATTGCCGCGGTTTTCGTCCCCACGGTTTTGGGGTTATCTTTATTGACGCTGGTCGGCTGGCTCTTGGTGACCGGCGATACGCAGGCTGCATTTGCGGCGGCGGTGGCCGTGGTGATCATTGCCTGCCCGTGCGCACTCGGTCTGGCAACCCCGATCGCACTGCTTGTGGGTACGGGGCGTGGGGCGCAACTGGGTATCGTGCTGCGCGGCCCGGAAACCCTTGAGCAAAGCCGCCGCATTGATGCGATGGTGCTGGATAAGACCGGCACGATCACCACCGGTGTCATGGCGGTGCAAAGTTTTACGGTGGCGCCGGGTCATGATCGCGGTGAGGTGCTGAAGTTGGCCGCCGAGGTTGAGTCCTACAGTGAGCATCCGCTGGCGCGTGCGATTGTCGCGGCTGCGGACGCTCTCGAGCCGATAGGTTCCGTCTCCGGATTCTTGAACTCACCGGGGCGTGGGGCGACCGCGACCATCGGCGAGGTATTCGTTCGAGTCGGTAGGCCAACTTGGGTGCTGGAACAGGCAAACCACTCGGGGGCTGCCTGGTTCGATGCGGCTATCCGCGCGGCGGCTGAGTTTGGATCAGCAGTCGTTGCTGTTTCCGGAAACGACGAACTCCTCGGGTTAATTTCCTTGACCGATACCGTGCGCCCAACAAGTAGGCGGGCGGTCGGTGAGCTTAATCAGATGGGTATCTCGATCACTATGTTAAGCGGAGATTCGCTCGCCGTAGCGCGTAAAGTTGCCGCGGCGGTGGGCATAGAAGACATCGTGGCCGATGTGCACCCGGATGAAAAAGTAGCTGCTGTTGTCGCCGCCCAGACGTCCGGGAAGGTAGTAGCAATGGTTGGTGACGGAGTAAATGACGCGGCAGCATTGGTGCAGGCGGATCTTGGAATCGCGATGAGTGCGGGATCAGATATTGCCATCGAAGCAAGTGATATCACTTTGGTGCGAAATGATCTGCTTGCCGCGGTTGATGCAATTCGATTAGCGCGCCGGACTTTACGAATAATCAAGGGCAACCTGTTCTGGGCCTTTGCATATAACGTTGCAATGATTCCGTTGGCGGCGGTTGGGTTACTTAACCCGCTGCTGGCCGGGGCCGCGATGGCCTTCTCCTCTGTATTCGTGGTGGCAAACTCACTTCGACTGCGGCGGTTTCAGTCAATCAGTGCGATGGCACCCGCAACTACATGAACTTCAACTTGACGCGCGCGGCCAACCTTGATGCACTGCAGCAGCGAACAAGTGCCAAATGGCGGTTCTTCGACCCCGATGTCATTCCGGCCTGGATTGCCGAAATGGACTACCCACTGGCACCGGCGATAGCCGAGACTTTGCATGCTGCGGTCGATAGGTCTGATACGGGCTACCGCTGGCTTGGTGAACTCCCCGAGGCGCTAGCGGATTTTGCCGCTGACACTTGGGGTTGGCAGGTCGACCCAGCGCAGGTGATCGTGTTACCCGATGTGCTGACTTGCATCGCGCAGGCCATCGCGCACTTCAGCCGGCCACGGGACGCGGTGGTAATCAATACTCCTGTCTACCCACCGTTCTTCTCCACGGTGCGCGATATCACCCAGCGCACCCTCGTCGAGGTGCCATTGCTGCGCACCGAGCTTGGCGGCTACGATTATGACGTTGCTTCGATGGAACAGGCATTTGCGCGCACTGATGTCAGTGTGTATTTACTATGCAGTCCGCATAACCCAACAGGCTCCGTCCCGAGCCGCGAGACACTCGAAGCAATTGCTGACGCAGCGAAGCGACACGGGGTGAGTGTGATCGCCGATGAGATACACGCGCCGCTGACCCACCCCGGGGTTCCGCACACTCCATTTCTTTCCATTGCTCCAGCAGGGCTGAGCGCCATCTCGCTGATTTCCGCATCAAAGGCATGGAATATCGCAGGGTTGAAATGCGCGCAGCTAGTGGCGGCGGATGAGGAAATCTTGACCAAACTGCAGGCGAGTATCCCGCTCGAGGTGACCTACGGCACCGGGCATTTTGGGGTCCTTGCGTCAATTGCCGCCTACCGCGACAGCGTGCCGTGGCTAGATGAGGTGCGGACGTTGATAGCCGGCAACTCAGCGCTCCTGCGTGAAATGTTGACCCTGCAATTACCGGAAGTTAGCTTTGCGCCCCCGTCGGCTTCATATCTGGCCTGGCTGGATTTCGGAGCCTACGACCTCGGTGATGATCCGGCGGCGTATTTCGTGGAGCGGGCCAAGGTCGGCCTGAGCCCGGGACCAGGTTTTGGGGATCTCGGCGTGGGGTGTGCCCGATTGAATTTCGGCACCTCACCCCAAATCCTGGCCGAGATCGTGGAACGACTGGCCATGTCGATTAACGGAGAGCCAAACTAGCAACGTACGGTTAGCGGGTGCGACTTCACGGCTTTGCTCAGGCATTTGGTTGGCGTGCCGCCATAGTGCTGGGTGCCACCGGCCTGGCTTTATCAGTACTACCCGTGGCGCAGGCTAAACCAGATACGAGTGATGCTGGCACCCGAATGGCTATCGGCGATTCGGTGATGCTGGGCGCCAAGTGGAATCTCCTCAATCGCCAGGACTTCACCCTTGTTGACGCTGTGGTAAGCCGGCAGGCGGCCACCGGTCCGGGCATACTGCGCCAGCTCGGCGGTAACCTCCCCAAGAACGTAATAGTGCATTTAGGTACCAATGGGTCATATCCGCTAAGAACCTGCAAGGAATTAATCAAAGCCGCGGGTCCAGCGCACAAGGTGTTCCTGGTGACTCTAAAAGTGCCACGGCTCTGGGAGCCGGTTAACAACAAGATGCTCCGCCGGTGCGATGCATTATTTCCGGCCGATCAAGTGCAAATCGTTGACTGGAATTGGGCTGCCAGCCGGCACGCTGAGGAGTGGCTCTATGCCGACGGGGTGCACCTGCGCCCGGCGGGTTCACGGGCTTTTGCCCGCATCCTCAATGCCGCCATCGCCAAGGCTTACCCACCTGTCACCTTGCCCCCAACTGCCCCTGTGCCGTTGGTCACAAGTCGCAATTTTTAGGCTCGTCTGGTCAACGTGGGGGTCTTTCAGGCATCATGATTGGAGCACGAATCCCGCCGGTGCAATGCCCCGAATTTGGAGACCTGAATGACCATCACAGGCCTGGTGAATCCCCCGACTAAGAATAAGCAGTTGCTTGAGTGGGTCGAAGAGATGGCCGCACTAGCGAAGCCGGATCGCATCGAGTGGTGTGATGGTTCGCAAGCCGAGTGGGATCGACTTACCAAGTTGATGGTGGCGTCCGGCACGATGATTGCGTTGAACCCCGAGCTCCGCCCGAATTCATTCCTCGCGCGTTCGAGCCCGAGTGATGTTGCGCGGGTTGAGGATCGAACCTTTATTTGCTCAGAGCACGAAATCGATGCCGGCCCCACAAATAACTGGTCCGAGCCTTCAAAGATGCGGGCGAAATTGCGCGGGCTATTCGACGGCTCAATGCGTGGACGCACGATGTATGTGGTGCCGTTCTCGATGGGCCCGCTTGGTTCACGCATCTCACAACTCGGTGTTGAGATTACCGACTCTCCATATGTTGTGGTCAACATGCGGATCATGACCCGCATGGGCCAGGCCGCACTTGATCAGATAGGCGAGAGCGGCGAGTTTGTGCCGGCCGTTCACACCGTCGGCTATCCACTTGTCGACGCGGTGGGTGCGAAGCGTGAAGACGTCAAGTGGCCGTGCAATGATGAGAAGTACATAGTGCATTTCCCGGAAACGCGCGAAATCTGGTCCTATGGTTCCGGTTACGGCGGCAATGCCCTACTCGGCAAGAAGTGCTTTGCTTTGCGCATCGCCTCGGCGATGGCCCGCGACGAGGGCTGGCTCGCCGAGCATATGCTGATCTTGAAATTGACTTCGCCGACCAACCATGTGCACTACATAACCGCCGCATTTCCTTCGGCTTGCGGCAAGACCAACCTAGCGATGCTCGTCCCGACGATTCCTAACTGGAAAGTTGAGACAGTTGGTGATGACATCGCCTGGATGCGGTTTGGTGATGACGGTCGCCTTTATGCAATCAATCCGGAGGCGGGGTTCTTCGGTGTCGCGCCGGGCACCGGCATGGATACCAACGCGAATGCGATCATGTCACTTAACGCTAATTGCATCTTCACCAATGTTGCCCTGAGCGACGACGGCGACATCTGGTGGGAGGGAATGACACCGGTGGCCCCGGCGCACCTAATCGACTGGAAGGGCCAAGACTGGACCCCGGGGTCCGGTGAACTTTCGAGCCATCCCAATGCACGCTTTACCGCACCGGCCGGCCAGTGCCCGTCAATTGCCCCGAATTGGCAAGACCCAGCAGGAGTGCCCATTGACGCCATCTTGTTCGGTGGGCGCCGGGCGACGAATGTGCCACTTGTCACCGAGTCCTTCGACTGGGAACACGGGGTGTTCATGGGCTCGAGTGTCTCGAGCGAAACGACCGCGGCCGCGGTGGGCGCGGTCGGCGAACTTCGTCGCGACCCCTTCGCGATGCTCCCGTTCTGCGGGTACAACATGGCCGATTACTGGGGTCACTGGTTAGCGGTTGGTGGGTTCACCGATGCCGCCAAGTTGCCGAAGATCTACGCGGTGAACTGGTTCCGCAAGGACGCCGACGGCAAGTTCCTGTGGCCCGGGTTCGGCGAGAACTCACGGGTCCTCGAATGGATTATCCAGCGCCTTGATGGTAAAACGAAGGCGGTCGACACCCCGATCGGCCGAATCCCGGCGCCGGGTGCTCTCAACTTCGATGGCCTTGACATCTCCGAAGAGCAAGTTGCTGAACTATTCGCCATCGACAGGGCATCGTGGCTGGCCGAATCCGATCTCACCGAGGCGTACTACGACAAGTTCGGCGACAGAATCCCCGAAGCCCTGCGCGGTCAGTTGTCGGCTCTGAGGGCACGACTTAACTAATTGGCAGGTCGCACAGGGTCGCGACGAGCACTGCCTTGATTGAGTGCATGCGGTTTTCGGCTTGGTCAAACACGATGCTAGCCGGGGAATTGAATACGGAATCGGATACTTCAACACCATCAACCAACCCGAAGCGTTCGGCCACCTCGCGGCCGATGGTCGTATTTTGATCGTGGTATGCCGGCAAGCAGTGCATGAACTTGGTGTCGGGGCTTCCGGTAAGTGCCATGAGTGCGGAATCGACCCGGTAGGGCCTTAACGCCGTGACTCTGGCTTCCCAGACCTCGGTGCTTTCGCCCATCGACACCCAGATGTCTGTGTGCACGAAGTCAACTCCGCCGAGGCCGTCGGCGGGGTCCTCGGTGATTTTGATTTTTGCACCACTTTGCTGTGCGCGCACTTGAGCGAGTTCCTGCACAAAGGGTTCGGGCCAAAGTGACTTTGGTGCGACGATGCGAACGTCGGCACCCATGATCGCACCCATCACCAACAGCGAATTACCCATGTTGCTTCGGGCATCGCCAACATAGCCGTAGCACAACCTTTTGCTAGTGGAGTGCTCGCGCATGGTGAGGAAGTCGGCGAGCATTTGGGTCGGATGCCACTCATCTGTCAGCCCGTTGTAGACCGGGATACTGGAGAATTCAGCGAGTTCATCAACTACCTGTTGCCCGTGCCCGCGGTACTGGATACCGTCAAAAATCCGCGAGAGTACCCGTGCGGTATCGGCGATTGACTCCTTATGGCCGATTTGCGACGACGCCGTATCAAGGACCGTGACGTGACCACCTTGATCGCGCATGGCGACCTCGAAGGCAATGCGGGTGCGGGTGGATGATTTCGCGAAAATCAAGGCGAGCTGCTTGCCCGTAAGACGCGGGGTCTCGGTGCCCGCACGCCGTTGGGCTTTCAGCGCAGCGGCCAGCGTCAGCAAAGAGCCGAGCTCCGCTGCGGTGAAATCGGACTCCTTGAGGAAGTCCCGGCCGAATAACGTCACCCGCGAACGCTACTCCGCCCCGAATGCGGCCGGTGTGCGGGACGAGAACTCGTGGGGCTAGCGCACCCGCACCGCGTCGGCCCGATCCGGTGTCACTCCAACACCAGATGGCGTCTGTTGGCACTTGGGCCAATGGCTGTTGAGGCATGACTTCACGGTTGCGGTGCGGCGGGGGCAAGGATAAGGCCTAAATTCCTTTGCTGGCTGGTCGAAGGCAGCCCAATCTTGGGCGGTACCCACGGTCGTAGACTGCGGCCATGAGCACGCGGAAACCGCCGTACCCGAACATGGAGATCGTGTCCCCCTTGGAATCCCCGGGGCTGTCGGGTGGCACCTTGCTCGAGGAGCGCACGGCGTCAACCGATGATGGAGATCACGAGCGCTTCGCCCATTATGTGGAGAAGAACAAGATTGTCGAGAGTGCGGTTACCGGTACGCCGGTCAAGGCCTTATGTGGCAAGACTTGGATCCCGAACCGTGACCCCGCTAGGTTCCCGATCTGCCCGGACTGCGAGAAGATTCACGCGGGTCTAGGCCGTGGAGGCAAATCCGGTAAAGATTCCTGAGCGCTCGGAGATTATGACGAGTCCCAGCCCAAAAGAAGGCTTACTAAGTCGTGCTCGCATCACCTTCACCCTCGGGATGCTCTCGGTGATGACCTTGGTGGGATTCGAGGCATGGGCGACGGCAACCGCAATGCCCGCGATGGCACGTGACCTTGATGCACTATCTGGTTACACCTGGGCATTTAATGCCTACATCGTGGCGTCGCTGCTGGCGATGGTCATCGCTGGTCTGCGGTGTGATGCTCGGGGCCCCAGAGGCTCCCTGGTCGGTGGGGTCTTTGCCCTAGCGGCCGGCTCACTGATAGCAGGATTCGCAGCGAACTACCTGGTATTTGTCTCTGGTCGCGCCATTCAGGGCGTAGGCGGGGGCGCGATCATCGTCGCGGTCTATGTGCTCATTGCGCGCGCTTACCCGGAGTCACTGCGCCCGAAGGCGTTCTTGCTCCTGTCAACCGCGTGGGTAGTTCCTTCCTTGGTGGGTCCGCTGGTCGCCGGCTGGCTGACCGACAACATTGGTTGGCGCGCGGTCTTTTGGCTGGTCCCATTCTTTGTGATCCCGCCGCTGTTGCTGATGATCCCGAAGCTGGGTGCCTTACAAGGTGGCACGCCCAGCACTGCCTTTGCTAGGCGGGTGGTTGCTGGCATCGTCGCGACGATCGGGCTGGTTGCGATTCAAGATGGCTTGGCCCGGGCCAGCCTAATGGGAATTGTTGAAGCGCTTGTGGGGTTCGCGGCGCTAATTGTTGCCGGCAGACACTTGATACCGAAAGGTGCATTGCGGATGGCGCGCGGCCTACCGGCAACCATCATGATGCGCGGCATCATCGCCGCCGCTTTCTTTTCAGCAGAGGTCTTCGTCCCGTTGGCCCTTGTTGAAACTAGGGGGGTTAGTTACACCGTCGCTGGCTTAACCGTTGCAGTATCTGCGGTGTTCTGGTCGGCGGGTTCATTCGCCCAAAGTCGGTTATCGGGGGATGCCGATCGGGCGCCAATCGTGCGCCTTGGGGCTTTGATCACCGGCGTATGCTTACTTACTTTGCCCCTTGTCGTCCTTACTTCTTTGCCAGTTTGGATTGCGTCAGTCTCCTGGGCAATGGGTGCCTTCGGCATGGGGCTTGCGATGCCTTCAGTCGCAGTTCAAACCCTGCGGCTCTCGCCGGAAGCAGATCAAGGAGTCAACTCGGCCGCCCTCCAGATCGTGGATTCGGCTTTGGTGGTAGCGGTCACCGCTTTGTTGGGCTTGTTCTACGCGGCCGCGGTCACCGGGTCAGGGGCGACCCCGCAAACCTATGCGCTGCTTTGGATCCTTTCGGCGATAACTGCATTTGTGGGCGCATTGTTGGCCCCGCGTATGCGTCCGTCCTTCACTTAGGTAAGACTTGAGGCTCCTTCGGGGAAGGGCCTCGAACCTAGCAAAGGTGATGCGATGAGGGTGGGCAAGCGATTGGTGCCGGCAATTTCGGTCGTTGCGGCGGTTTTACTGCTGGCCGCCTGTGCATCCGAAACGGCCACCACGGCAAGTAGCGCCCCAGTTCCGGCTGCGGCACCCACCACGGCGGCTCCAGCCGCCTCGGCGGCGGCAGCTGCGCCCGCACCGGCACAGGCAACCGATGAGTGCGCGCGCGAGAACTTAACCACGGTCGCCGCCGATACGCTAACAATCGGCACCGATACCCCGGCTTACCCGCCGTACTTCGCTGATGATGATCCGTCCAATGGCCAAGGGTTTGAGTCGGCGGTGGCTTATGCCGTCGCTGGTGGATTGGGCTTCGCCCCAACTGAGGTGACCTGGCAGGTGGTGCCCTTCAACACCTCGTATGCACCTGGCGACAAGGCTTTCGATTTCGACATAAACCAGATTTCGATCACGCCGAAGCGGCAAAAAGTAGTTGACTTCTCGGACGGCTACTACACGGTGAACCAGGCCGTTGTTGCTCTCAAAGATTCGCCCATCGCCAACGCGACGACGGTGGCCGAGTTGCGAAATGCCAATCTCGGCGCCCAGGTCGGCACCACGAGCCTTGAGTTCATCAATGCGGTGGTCCAGCCCAATAGCGATGTGCAGGTGTTCAATGACACCAACGACGCTAAGAGCGCGATGCAAAACGGGCAGATTGATGGCCTGGTCGTTGATCTTCCTACCGCCTATTACATAACGGCGGTTGAGATCCCCAAGGGCAAGATCGTTGGGCAGTTTGGGGCTCAGGCCGGTGGCGAGCAGTTCGGCCTGTTGTTCCAAAAGGGCAACCCGCTGGTTACCTGCGTCAACAAGGTGCTCGCTGATCTGAGCGCATCCGGTGAGTTGCAGGCAATTCAGGATGAGTGGATGGCTGGCACCACGGCGCCGTACTTCACGCAGTAACCTCACCTAGGTGAGCGCTTCGACAACTGCGCCTGGCGCGCCCGAGGTCTATTTCGACCCGGTGCGTCAGGCGCATCGTCGTAAGCGGGCCAGGCGCGATGCCCTGGTCGGGATGGCGAGCCTGTTGGGATTCGCCTTAGTCGTCGGGTTCGCGATCTCGCGCACTTCGGGTTGGCCGCTCGTCCAGGATACCTTCTTCAACGGCAGCGAGTTCATCGCTACTTTCCCAGGTCTGCTGGACGCCTTCTTGTTAAATGTTCGGATCTTCCTGATTGCCGAACCCCTGATCTTGATCATCGGCCTGCTGGTGGCGCTATCGCGCGACCTACGTTCTCCGTTGCTGTTACCGCTTCGAGTCGTCGCCACCCTGTACGTCGACATCTTTCGAGGTATTCCGACAATCCTGGTTATCTTCTTATTGGGGTTCGGGGTCCCGGCTCTGCAATTGCAGGGCGTACCCAATAATGCGGTTTTCTGGGGCACAACTGCCCTGGTTCTCTCCTATGGCGCATACGTGGCCGAAGTCTTCCGCGCTGGTATCGGCTCGGTGCACTCAAGTCAAAGAATGGCGGCGCGGTCACTTGGCCTGTCGTCGCTGCAAACCAGCCGTTATGTCGTGCTGCCGCAGGCGGTGCGCAATGTGGTGCCACCACTGTTGAATGACTTCATATCACTGCAAAAAGATACTGCGTTGGTTTCGGTACTTGGCCCGATTGAGATCCTCCGGCAGGCACAGATTGACGCCTCATCCACGTTCAACTACACCGCCTATGTCGGAGCGGCGCTGATTTTCATCGCACTAACTATTCCCATGACTCGCTTTGCCGACTGGGTGCAGGCTCGCATGCGTAAGCGACGCACCATGGCAGGGGCCGCATGACGGACACCTTGCTGGAAATCTCCGGGGTCTGGAAGGCATTCGATGGGCATAGTGTCTTGCGCGGTCTTGACCTGCGGGTGGCGCGCCACGAAGCCGTGGTGCTTATCGGTGCCTCTGGATCAGGTAAGTCAACTTTACTGCGCTGTATCAACGGCCTCGAGACAGTTGATGCTGGCGTCATAATGCTCGATGGTGATCTCGATGTGACTGCATTTAATACCGACATGGATGCAGTGCGCAAGCGCATTGGCATTGTCTTTCAGTCGTATAACTTGTTTCCTCACATGACGGTGCTGGATAACGTGACACTTTCGCCGCGCAAGGTACT
>BJGE01000032.1 GCA_014190275.1 Actinomycetes bacterium
GCCCGGGGCGACCGGCGCGGACCTATCAGGCTGAAACTTGATCGCTTCAAAGAATGGCGTGGTGCGCGAGGTTTCAACAATTCGTGGCAACCCGTCGATCCCGACTCGATATACCGAACCGCCCACCTGCTCAGTGACACAATCATGGCGTGACTATTTTCGAAATCAATGACGTCAATGACTCGCGACTTGCTGATTACGTCTCCCTAACTGACGTCACCTTGCGTTCGCGACATGAGCCCGATATGGGAATCTACATTGCAGAAAGCGCCTACATCATCCGGCGGGCCCTTGAAGTCGGCCACCGACCGCGCTCAATCCTGATGGACCGGCGTTGGTTTGATGAGATGGCTGACGTCCTCGACTCGGTACCTGGTGATACCGAGGTGCTTGTTGGGGCACCGGCATTGCTCGAGGCTGTCACCGGGTTCCATGTGCACCGCGGCGCTTTGGCCGCAATGCATAGGCCGGCGTTGCCGAGCGTCCACGAGGTTGTGCAGCGGGCCCACCGCATCGTGATCCTCGAGGATCTGGTCAATCACACCAATGTCGGTGCCATCTTCCGGTCGGCCGCCGCACTTGGTATCGAAGCGATACTCATCACACCAAGATGCGCCGACCCGCTCTATCGTAGAAGCGTACGCGTCTCGATGGGTACCGTCTTTCAAATTCCGTGGACCCGGATCCCTAACTGGCCAATGGGCCTTGATCACTTACGGGGTCTCGGCTTCACCATCGCAGCCATTTCCCCGCTGGGGGAAAACAATGTCGATCTGCGCCAATTTGCGATCGACCCGCCCGAACACCTGGCCCTGGTCTTTGGCACCGAAGGTGCCGGACTAACCAATCAGGTGGCGGCCGAAGCCGATGTGTCAGTGCGAATTCCCATGCGAGGCGGAGTTGATTCACTAAATGTCGCAGCGGCATCTGCCGTGGTGTTCTGGGCGCTCACCTAGCCCGAAAATCATCCGCGCTCATTTCGTAGATGTCCTCATGCCCGTCGATTTCATCCATTTGTTCACCCACTCGAGTGAATTCGAATGACTCCACTAATTTCACCGACGCCACATTCGTCGGGCTGACCGTGTAACGCAAAGTCTCAACTTTCGGCTGATCGATGGCCCAGGACCACATCGCGGCTAATGCCTCGCGGCCATAACCTTGGCGCTGAAACTTCGGGTGGATACCCAACCCGATTTCAATCATGCCAGCCGTGTCTGGTGGGCCATGGAAACTTATGCTTCCAATTATCCCCTCGGTACTTGGCAACACGATCCACCGCACAAGCCAGATATTTACAGTTGGGTCGGCTAGGACTTGCGGCACCCGCCAGCGCAGCGGGCCGCTATCGTCCATCAGCACCCGATGGGGGTTATCGAAGCCCTTCCCCTCGTAAATCGACAGGTCATCGGGATCCTCGAACAGGGTGATTAGCTCATCGACGCAAAGGTGATGAAGTGCAATGCGCATGTGGCCAATAATGCCAGCCCTTTCCTCCGCGGCCGCTAGCATGCGGCCTTTCAGCGGCGGATTCTTACAACAACGCAGCACTGGGTATTTGGACAACAACTCAAGAGACAAAATGAACAAGTTACACACACCACGCTACTGGAATAACCTGGCACCACCGGCCTCGATTCCCTCTAGCTACTTGACGAAGACATGCACCAGTTCGAGGTCGACACGCACGGGAACTGTTGTCAGTAAATCAGCGACGCTATCGCGGAAGTCAACGAACATGCCGGCACTTACCACGTCCGCGGCTTCGGAATCGGACAGGAAAACCCCGATACCTCGAATCACGCCGGTCGCCGGATCCCCGGTGACAAGAATCAGGTCTTCGGACGGGTTTCGCTCGCCAAAGCGATCGGCGAAATCCACGTATGCCGCCATCACGGTCTCATAGGCACCGGGCTTCGCGTGCATTGTGTATTCGATGACGCTGCTCATTTTGACTCCTTTAGGTCAGCCGCCTGCTCGAACCGTAACCGATCACCGCTGGGTTAATCGAATCGCTGCCCGACGGATCGCCCGCAAGGCGGCGTCGGGTACATCTGGTTGGGTCTTCTCCTCGCAATCAAAGGTGACTTTGGCCAACGCACAGCGCTCGGCAAACTCGCCCCGCTCAGCATCACTTAATCGTGGCCAGTCTCCGGTGGCCGCCGGCGGAGCCGAGAACCACTCCTGCCACCTAGTATCCCCGGGGAAATCGAGCTCATGTAATCCGCCGGCCAGCAACCCCTGCGCACCCAGTGCCGCTGCGACATTGGGTGCCAGTACCAGACCCGGCCCCTGCACCCCGGCCAAGGTGGAGATAAGTGCCCGACGATTTCGGTTGGTTAGCGCCCCGTCGGGTACCAACGGGTTTACCTCCTGCAGGTAGCGCAATGCAGCGGCCGAAAGTGACTCATTGGCCGATGACGGCGGTGTCACCAATTGCGGCAGCGGCGACCGGGCATCAGCCAGCGTGAACAGCGTCTGCCACATATCTTCCAGGTGCCCTTCGCGCAAGTAGGGGCGAAGGGTAAAGGTGATGTCGCTGCGGTGCGGCCGCTCCCACCTTTTCGCGAAGTCCGCGTGGTCGAAGAACGCCCGTGCCGAGAGCGCATATTTCCGATTGAATCCGTGAGTGCGACCCGCCTTGATGGTTTCCGCAAACGCACTCGGGGCTAAGTCATCTGGTCTACGCACATAGGCGAACACCTTGATCTGGTCAAAGTGACCGGCCAGGAACTCATAAAGGGTGTCCACTTCGGCAGCAGTTCGCAGCCGGGTCGACAGGTGCTCGCTGGTGAACAACCACCTGCCGTCGGTCAATTCGCGCTCAAGCTTCTTTCGCAATTTGCTCTGCAGCGCCACCTGATCTTCAGCGGTTTCGACCGCATATCCTCGACCAAGACGACCGGGCTGGTCAGCAAACGCCGCCGCAAGCTCGCCGTGATTATCTCCGCGAAAAAACGTTGGAATGTTGACCCCCGCGGGCCCTAGTGCCTGGCGGTTCAACGTAACCATCACCTGCCAGGTGGTGGTGCCTGTCTTGGCCCTACCAATGTGCAAGATCAGTTCACGCATGAATCAAGAACCCGCATTCGGGTGTTCTTCCTTACCCACCGGCTCCCGACCGGCAGCGCGCTCAGCGCGTATCCGAGTTTCGATAGCCTCGGCATCCGCCAAAGTGGGCGCGGTTCCACCGCGCCGAGCCGGCAGCCACCACAGGCCATCGGGAGCCGCGATTTCACTAGGAGTTGGCTTCGGATACCGATCAAGTGTCTCATCAAGTAGTTGCTGGAGCTGCTGATGCAACCGCTCGTTAAAAACTTCGGCGTCATCGCTGCGCGTTGGATGCATTGGTGCACCAATTGTCATGGCAACGGTGCGCCCGCGCGTGAAATCCTTGCACCCGTAACTCAGAATTCGCGCACCACCGAAAACGATCATCGGGATCAGTGGCACATTTGCGGCTACCGCCATCCGCACCGCACCGCTTTTGATTTCCTTTATCTCCATTGAGCGACTCATGGTGGCTTCGGGGAAAACCCCAACCAGCTCACCGTCCTTCAATGCGCGGACCGCATCGCGAAAGGCTTGCGATCCAGCATCTCGATTGACCGGGATGTGATGCATGCCGCGCATCAAGGGCCCGGCGATTGGATGCTTGAAAATGCCATCCTTCGCCATGAAGCGCACCAACCGGTGGCCGGCGCGATCAGCCGGGATACCCGAGAGGGCGAAATCTAGATAGCTGGTGTGGTTGATTGCGATGACCGCACCGCCGGCCCGGGGCAGGTACTCGGTGCCAACGATGTCGAACCGAATGCCGAGCACCTTGAAAAGGGTCTTGGCGGTAAAGATGATCGGAGGGTAAACAATGTCGGTCACAGGGGCAGATTATCTGCTCCTTTCCGAAGCCTGCGCGGCAGTTGCCTTTGGGTGCCTGACCATCGCACTGTGCTCGCGGACATCCCCACCACCCTTGAGCATCTGGGCTCATTGACCACTGGGTCAGCCCTCGAGCGGGTCCTAAGCTCTCAAGAGCTCCAGGGCGCACCGTGTTCGATGCGGCTGCCTTGATGACTTTATATCTGGTCGAGGCCCTCCCGGTCATCAGTGCGGAAGGACGATCGGTCGGAATCATCACGTCGGCAGGTATCGTGCATTGGGTCGCTCAGTAGAATTAGCCCATGACCAAAGACCGGATGGTTTGGATTGACCTTGAGATGACCGGGCTCGACCTCGGTTCTGATGAGATAGTCGAAATAGCCTGCATTGTCACCGAAGCCGACCTAACCGAACTCGATGAAGGCATCGACATTGTCGTCAAGGCCAACCCCGAGCCACTAGCCGCGATGGATGAGTTCGTCGTGAATATGCATAAGGCGTCGGGTCTCATCGATGAAATAACGAGCGGCACCACCTTGGCAGATGCCCAAAGGCAGGTGCTGGCCTATATCCAAGTTCATGTGCCAGAGGCCGGCAAGGCGCAGCTCGCGGGTTCGAGCGTTTATGTCGACCGCGGCTTCCTTGCCAAATACCTGCCAGAACTCGATTCCTATTTGCACTACCGCCTCATTGATGTGTCCAGTATCAAGGAACTAACCCGTCGCTGGTACCCACGTGTCTACTTCGGCGCACCGGAGAAGACCGGAAACCATCGGGCACTGGCTGATATACGTGAGTCGATAGCCGAACTGCGCTACTACCGTGATGCGGTGTTTGTCGCCCAGCCAGGGCCCGATTCAGAGGTGGCGAAAGCTCTTGGCAAGAGCCATATTGTTGACCATGCTGGGCCCGCCCACCCAAATTCTGGCACCGGGTCGGTCGGCTGAGCGTCGTCGGCTGCTAGATTCTGCTCGCAGTCAAGGCCCCAGAACCTGGGTTCTTGGCCCGTGGTGCTCGTAGTTCAACGGTAGAGCGCAGCCTTGTGGTGGCTGATGTTGCGGGTTCGAATCCCGTCGGGCACCCGCAGAGGCGTCTAGGGGTTAACCGTAGGTGCACTCGGTGACCGCATTAATGACTGTCGAGAGATTCATTCGATCAAACCTAAAATCCATCGTCAACGCCTGCGGTTTACCATTAATACTGGCAAGGCGGGCGGTATATCCATTGGCCTGCGCCAATTTATCCGCGTCCGCAAAAGTCAATTCATCGGTCACCATCTGCCGGCAGACCGCTCGCATCTGCGCGGAGCCGGCCCCCGCATTCGGGTCCGGTGCAACCTGCGTCAAACTTGATGCGATGGTGACCAGTTGGTCGTAGGTCAGGCCGGTGGAATCAATCACAATGCTCGTGTCACCCGGGGCCGTCATGGTTGATGGCGGTTTGGCCGTCATCTTGAGCATCCCACCGGTTGCCAACACATCACTCTTCGTGCAGCGGTAGCCTGCCGGCACTTCCTTGGGGATGGCGTTAGCCGGCTGCTTAAAGCAATTCGCATAGACCTGCGCGGTCAAGGTGATCTGGGTGCCCGGCTCCCCGAGCTTGATCTTGACATTGCCGACCTTCGCCATACTCGTAGAGGTCGCTGGCTCGGCCGCAAACCCGGTCTCGGCCCACTTCTCCGATAGCTCGAACCCCTTGGCGGGCCTGCCATAGGTCGCACCCGCGAAAGTATCGCCGCTTGTCACCGCGCCATTGGTAATCACCAGGTTGTCGGTTACGACGGCAACCCTGCTGGTGCGGCGTAACCCAGCCGTGTTCGCAGGCTCCCAGAGCGACCCAGCGGTGCCAAGTATCGCTGCCGCGGTACCCCATGACTTGACCGAACTGTTGATGTCATAGGGGGAGTCGGCGGCTAGCGCCGGGGTGGCAAGTGCTGGTGCGAGAGCAGCCGCAGTGAGCGCGGCGACGGCACCTATTGCGGCGAACCTGGCTTTAACGGATTTTGGCGAGTTGGTGGCGTCCTGTGATGTCATGCCCTAAGAGTACGTCACACATTGCGGCGGTACTGCCCACCCACCTCAAAGAATGCCTCGCTGATCTGGCCCAGGGAGCAGGTTCGGACCGCAGCCATTAGCGCCCCGAAAATATTGCCCCCGGAGGCGGCCGTCGTCTTTAGCTCGGCAAGTGCGATCGGTGCTAACTCGCGGTGGCGTTCGTGGAAGTCCGAGAGCCGGAGCAACTGAGATTCCTTCTCCGCTCGGGTGCCTCTGGCCAATTCCACGGTGGCGGTCACCTGTTCAGCGCCCTTAGCCAAGAAGGTATTCACGCCAATGACTGGCAACGTGCCGTCGTGCTTGCGCTGCTCGTACAGCATCGACTCATCTTGAATGCGCCCGCGCTGGTAGCCCGTCTCCATCGCCCCGAGAACTCCCCCCCGATCAGCGATCCGCTCGAACTCGATAAGCACCGCCTCCTCGACAATGTCGGTCAACTGATCGACGATTGCGGCCCCCTGAAGTGGGTTCTCGGTGGCCGATAACCCCCACTCCTGGTCAATGATCATCTGGATGGCAAGGGCCCGCCGCACCGATTGCTCCGACGGAGTCGTGACCGCCTCGTCAAATGCGTTCGTATGCAGTGAGTTGGCATTGTCATAAAGCGCGCAAAGCGCCTGCAAGGTCGTTCGAATGTCATTGAAGTCCATCTCCTGCGCATGCAGTGACCTACCAGAGGTTTGCACGTGGTACTTCAACTTCTGCGCGCGATCACTTGCCCCGTACTTATCGCGCATCGCAATGGCCCAGATACGCCGCGCCACGCGACCGAGCACCGTGTACTCGGCGTCCATGCCGTTGGAGAAGAAGAATGACAGATTGGGGGCAAAGTCATCAATAGCCATGCCCCGCGCCAGATAGGCCTCGACATAGGTGAAGCCGTTTGCCAACGTGAACGCCAATTGACTGATCGGATTAGCTCCAGCCTCGGCAATGTGATAGCCACTTATTGAAACCGAATAGAAATTACGCACCTCGTGCTCGATGAACCACTGCTGGATATCGGCCATGCAGCGCAAGGCAAATTCGGTGGAGAAGATGCAGGTGTTCTGGCCCTGATCCTCTTTAAGGATGTCGGCCTGCACCGTGCCGCGCACCGAGGCAAGTGCATTAGCCTTGATGGCCTGGGTCTCAGCGGCGTTCGGGGCCCTCCCCTCAGTTTCGCTGAACTTGGCAAGTTGCTGATCAATTACTGTATTGAGGAACATGGCCAAGATCGCCGGCGCTGGGCCATTGATGGTCATCGAAACCGAGGTTGTTGGTGAGCACAGGTCGAAACCCGCGTATAGATCGCGCATGTCGTTAATGGTCGCTATCGAAACCCCGGATGTTCCGACCTTGCCATAGACATCTGGCATCGGCGATGGGTCGCGTCCATAGAGCGTTACTGAGTCAAATGCCGTCGAAAGCCGGGTGGCGGGCTGCCCGGCACTTAGTAGGTGAAAGCGCCGATTGGTGCGATTGGCGTCACCTTCACCGGCAAACATTCGAGCCGGGGCTTCCTCGGTGCGCTTGAAAGGGAAAACCCCTGCCGTGAACGGGAAGTAGCCGGGCAGATTCTCCGATCTGATGAACCGGACCAGAGCACCGTCCTCGTCATCTCGCGGTAGCGCCACCCGCGGCACCCGGGTACCAGAGAGGGTGGTGCGAGTGAGCGGGGTGCGAGTCTCGTTGCCGCGAATTACATACACCTGCTCTTCGCCCAAATAAGTCGCACGCAGCGCTGGCCAAGCCGCCAACTGTGCCTGCACCCCTGGGTCTAATTCTGCTGTTACTTCATCAAGTGCCTCAGCCACCGCTAGCGCCGGTTTCGACTCGCCCCTAGCTTCGAGCAGCTCACGGGTTGCCCGCAACTGCTGCCCGGTGCGCGCGATCGCCGATTGGCGCTCGGTCATCGCGTGATAATTCCGCACCGCTTCGGCGATCTCGGCGAGATAGCGCTCTCGGCCGCGCGGGAGGATTCCGGTGAGCCCGGTGGATATTTGTCCGGTGACGATCGGGAGAACCCCATCGAACTTCGGGAGTCCCTTGGCTTTCAGCAATCCAATCAAATATTGGTATAACGCCGACACCCCATCATCGTCAAAGCGCGCAGCGCTAGTGCCGAATACTGGCATTTCTTCCCACGGGGTGCCGAAAGCTCCGCGATTGCGCACCAATTGTCGTGCTACATCACGCCGTGCATCTTCGGCGCCGCGACGTTCGTACTTATTGATTGCCACCACATCGGCAAAATCGAGCATGTCGATCTTCTCCAACTGCGATGCCGCTCCGTATTCGGGAGTCATCACATAAAGAGAGGTATCCACATATGGGACTATTGCGGCGTCACCTTGACCAATACCAGGCGTCTCGATGATGACCAAATCAAATCCGGCTGCCTGACAGGCGGCTATGACATCAGCCAGCGCTGCCGGCGTCTGCCCCCCGGAGTCACGGGTAGCAAGGGACCTAAAGAAGACCACGTCCGGATCAATGCTGTTCATCCGAATGCGGTCACCAAGAAGTGCGCCACCACCGCGCCTACGCGTCGGGTCAATCGCCAGTACCGCTACCCGCAACTTGTCTTGGCTATCGCGACGCAGGCGCCGCACCAGCTCATCGGTCAGTGATGATTTACCTGAGCCACCGGTGCCGGTGATGCCCAGCACCGGGACCGTAGTTGCAGCGACGACTCGGCGGACGGCCTCGGCAAACTCTGCATTCTTGCCCGATTCCAAGACCGTGATGGCTCGCGCCAGAGCTGGTATCGACCCGGTAAGAACTTCTTCGACGCCGACAGCATCCGCAGTTAGCTCCAGGTCGCATTCGGCAACCAACTCATTGATCATCCCCGGCAGGCCTAGGCGCTGACCATCTTGCGGGCTGAAGATGTGCACACCGATCTTCGCCAGCAATTCGATTTCCTCAGGAACTATTACCCCACCGCCGCCGCCATAAACCTTTACATGCCCGGCACCGCGTTCCGCTAACCGCTTCACCAAATAGGTGAAGTACTCAACATGCCCGCCTTGATAGGAGGAGACAGCCACCCCCTGTACATCTTCTTGTAGGCAGGCGGTGACAACCTCTTCGACACTGCGGTCGTGGCCGAGATGGATCACCTCGACACCTTGTGACTGCAAGAGCCGGCGCATGATGTTGATCGCTGCGTCATGCCCATCGAACAAACTGGCGGCCGTAACAAAGCGCACGGGGTGCGTTGGCACATGCAAAACACCGGCCGCCATCGCCTCCCCCATCTCCATCGCCTTGCGGTAAACCCACGGCCGAATACACGCTATGTCAGATACTAGGACATCCATCTAAATTTGACCAGTGGCCGCCGCTGTCCCCGCCCCTGCCCTACCATTGCCGCTATGTCTGCCGCGTCCAACGGCCCTGCGGCCAAGCAGCACCCACCGGCGGCCCCCCGGCTCGCCGCCGACCCGATCGCCGAGGCGCACCGGCAATGGTCAGCCCACGGCTGGGGGGGCGCCAGCGATGGCATGGCGGCGGTCACCTCCATCATGCGGGCCCACCAGATCTTTCTGGCCCGGGTTGAGGCCGTGCTGCGGCCATTGCAGGTGACCTTCGCCCGTTACGAGGTCTTAATGCTGTTGTACTTCAGCAAGCGCGGCGCTTTACCAATGCGCATTATCGGCTCGCGATTGCAGGTCCACCAAACCAGTGTGACCAACGCTGTTGATCGCTTAGAGGCCGCGCGACTCGTGCGCCGCCTCCCCCATCCCGCTGATCGGCGTGCAACTTTGGTCGAACTGACTCCCGCGGGCCGCGGGCTTGCCGAGAGAGCCACCGCTGCCCTCAACGAAGAGGTGTTCACCGATACCGGGCTCAGTTCACGTGCCGTTGCTGACATTGTTCGCACCCTCGGGCAGCTTAGGCGCAGCGCCGGAGATTTCTAGGACAGACATCGCAGCTAGCGCCAGTTGGGCACCGACGGTAACTTAATGGCGCCCGTTAACTCTAGGTCACCGCCGCTACTTCGACCCAACAGCCAAGCCAAAAGTCCAGTCGCTGACCCACAAACTCCGATTTTCGATCCCGCATCCATTTCATATCTGGTGCCGCCGATAATCTCGATCCAACCCAGTGACAACTCGGCCCGAGCCTGAAAATCCCGAACCACCTCGGGCAGTAGTTGCTCGACCATCGCAGCTGGCCACTGTTCGGGGCCAAAGGTGCCCGCGATATTAAGGTCAAGGTGGTGAATCGCCACCTCCTGCAGGCGCAACTTCAGCAAACTTCGGGCCTTGACGATTCGGCCATCGCGCAATTCGATTTCAGTTTCAAGTTGCTCTGGGCTGAGCCGGGCATACTCATCAGCAAATTGAGCAGCCGATTGGGTGATTGCAAGTTGATGTTGGAGCAGGCTCCGCGACGCATGCAGTTGAATATCACCTTCACGCACTTCCGGTGAGATATACATAGCGCGGCGATTGCCATCTATTGCCCATCTGACCAATCGAGCCAGCCCGAGGGCATTACCGTCGATATGCGCGAGTACGTGCCCCCGTGACCAGTCCGGCAACAAGCTGGGCTCACCGACTTGGGCGGGCCGCATTGCATTCACTGTCGCGATTAGCAGCCCGGTTTGCTGATTGAGTTGGTCACTATTGATCATTTTGCGAACCTTCCTGCGACGAACGCCGCATCTTGGCAAACTCAACCACCTGGTGGCCTACCATTTCGAGTTGCCCGACCGTGGCGGTGTCATCGCTATTTCCTTGCGAATCAAGTTTGGTCAGGCCGGCATTGACCGTTGCCCCGAGGGGTGTCGGCCAGCCCCGAAGGGCATGGGCAATCTGCCGCAGTTGCTGCAACGTACTGACAGTGGCCTGCCACCCGTAGGCAACCGAGATACAGCCCACCGACATGCCGTGCAGGTAACCACCATCGCGATCCCGTAAATCCTCGATGTAGTCGAGAGCGTTCTTAATCATGCCGCTGATGGCCCCGTGATAGCCGGGGCTGGCAATAATCAGGCCGTCGGCCTGCGCGATTTTGGCAAGGTAATCAACCGCAAGCGGGTCACGATCGGTAGTCTCGGTATCGTAAATCGGGAACAGGAGTTCACGGCTGGTAATCACATCGACATGTGCGCCCTTGGCACGGGCGCCGCGCACCGCGGCCAGCAGGGCCCGCTCACTTGATGAGTCCGGGCGAGTGCTCCCGCCAATTGCCACGATCCGGATCGCGCCACTACTGATTTCGCCCATTTACCGACTCTACCTTTGCTGAGGTTTGGAGGTTAGCGCCAACCACCAGCCCGCGTGCCACGGGGTACGCGGCCCCAGAGCTCTCCTGACCGCGACAAGTGCGGCCAAATGGTGTACGAATACGTAATGACGTCCTTCGATCTTTATCAATTGCCCGCGGAGTATGACCAGTTACGCGCGACCGTGCGGGCGCTGGCCGAGGAGAAAATCGCCCCCTGGGCAGCCGAAGTCGACGAGCTGGAGCGCTTTCCCGCCGAGGCCTTAGCCGCGCTCGTCGGCGCCGACCTGCACGCCGCGCATGTGCCGGCCGAGTACGGCGGCCAAGGGGCCGATGCGCTCGCCGTATGCATCATCATTGAAGAGGTCGCCCGGGTATGCGGTAGTTCCTCGCTGATCCCAGCTGTCAACAAACTTGGGTCAACACCGGTATTGCTGGCCGGTTCGCCGGCGATGAAGCGGACTTTCATGCCGGGGCTGGCAAGTGGCGCCGATATGTGGTCTTACTGCCTCTCAGAAAGTGCCGCCGGTTCGGACGCGGCCGCGATGACGACCAAGGCCGTGCGCACCAACACCGGGTGGCTACTAAACGGTGCTAAGAAATGGATCACGAACGCGGGTGAAAGCCGCTACTACACCGTGCTGGCCGTAACCGACCCAGCGGGCGGAGCCCGCCATGGAATCACCGCATTTGTGGTTGACCGCGAAGACTCCGGGGTCAGCTTCGGTGCCCATGAACGCAAATTGGGTATCCGCGGATCATCGACGCGTGAGGTGTATCTAGATAACGTCGAGCTCGGCGATGACCGGGTAATCGGCGAAGTAGGCGACGGCTTCGGCCTAGCAATGCGGACCCTCGATCACACCCGCCTGACCATCGCGGCCCAAGCCCTAGGCCTGGCCCAAGGTGCCTTCGACTTTGCCACGGGCTATGCCAAAGAACGTGTGCAATTCGGTAAGCCCATCAGTGAACTGCAGGCCATTCAATTCATGCTTGCTGACATGGCCATGGATATTGAAGCCGGCCGGCAGTTAACCTACGCGGCAGCCGCACGCAGCGAACGCCAAGATGCCGACTTAACCTTCTTCTCGGCCGCCAGTAAGTGCTTCACCTCAGATATGGCCATGGAGGTCACCACTAACGCGGTACAAATCCTTGGCGGTTACGGCTATACCCGCGATTACCCGGTCGAACGCATGATGCGCGACGCCAAGATCACCCAGATCTACGAGGGCACCAATCAGGTTCAGCGCGTCGTGATGGCTAAGCACTTACTCACGGCACACTAACCAAGTGGCACCTCCCCTGCGCAAGACCTGGCTAGTGCTAATTTCCTCGGTCTTCGCCCAAGCTGCCATTTCTGGATTGCAGCTTGGCTTACCAGCACTCGGTCCGGCAATCCATATTGAGGCCGGCTTCGACACCGCAACCATCGGGTTGCTATTTGGCCTTGTTGGCATTGCCTCCGCATTCGCAGTCATCGCCTGGGGCCAAATCGCGGACCGCACCTCGGATCGATTCGTCAGCGTTTTTGGCCTACTTGTCACCGCGGGCGCCATCGTGCTTGCTGCCGTGGCCGCGCTCGAAAACCAATTCATCGCGATGGGTGCACTCCTCGTTATCTCAGGTATCAGCGCAGCAGCACCTAGCATCGGCATTATCAAGGGCATGTCTGGCTCGTTCACCGGGCATCCCCGGCTGGGCTTGGCTTTTGGTACCCGCCAGGCGGCCATCCCCATCGGAGCCGGCGTCGCAGGATTAACGCTGCCGATCATTGCCCTGCAGGCCCAGATCGCAGCGGCCCTCCTCGTGCTGGCCGTGGTACTCATCGTCGCCGGGATCGCCATGGCAGTTGCCCTACGACACCCCGGTCACCAAAGCCCGTCCGCCCAGGTCACTGACCTTGAAACCGTTCCGACTGATACCGCTCAAAATGAGCTGCCACCGGTACCGTGGCGGTTACTCGCCCCGATTTTGGCTGCGGCGATCTTGCTCACGGCAAGTCAGGTCGGCATCACCGCCTTGCTTTCGCTCTATCTTTTCACCGCACGAGGGTGGTCTTATGGCGGCGCTGCGGCCGCCTTCACCTTCGTCATGCTGACCGCGGGTGCCGCCCGGGTGTTCATGGGGATGGCGGCCGATAGGTGGCCCCGGGCCCGGGTCCTGCTGATCTGTCTCGTGGGGTTGCTCACCGCCGGGTTACTACTCATCGTCGCGGCCACCGGCGACTATCAGGTATCCGCCGTGATTTTGATCATTGCCGCGATCTCCGGCATGAGCTGGGCTTCATTGACGGTGACGGTAATCGTCGCCACGGTGCCCACTGCGCGGATTGGCCAGGTGCAGGGGATCTATAACGGCATGTGCTGGTTTGGCGCTGGCTTCGCCCCAATCATCATCGGTTTGGCTGTGCAGGAGTACGGCTGGTCCCTTGGCTGGATCTTGCTCGCAATCAGTTCGATCGCCGGGGTCATCGTCGCCAGCACCCGGGTGCGCACCGTACTAGTGGCGCCAGCGGCCGCGATGGAGCAAACTAGGGGCTAGTGCGGGGTACTTTCTTCGGCAGGGGGCCACATGTCATTAGCCAAGCCTTTCACCACGCCCAGACCAGCGTCTTATGCAATCGCTCCACCGCCGATCAAACGTCGCGCCGCCGCTCACCTGCAACTACCAAATGGGCCGCGCCCGCTTATCCCCGCCTCACTCTTACTTAAGTTCCAACGCGATACCCCAGAATTTCTATTGGATCTGCGCGACACATATGGCGATTCATCGTCGTTCTTTCTGGCGGGCCAACTTTTCATTGGGCTTTTCGCCCCCGCAATGGTTTATGAGGTCACCATTGCCCAGCAATCCTCGTTCATCAAGGGTGTCGGCTTCGCTCGGATGCGCAAGGTTCTCGGCGAAGGTCTGCTAACCAATGAAGAGCCCATCCACATGCGACATCGGCGCATGATGCAACCACCATTTCAGAAGTCACGGCTCGACGGTTACGCAACCTTGATGACCGACCTAACCAACACCCAAATCGGCTCTTGGCAAGATGGCGAAGTCGTGCAACTTGCTCCGGAGATGATGCGGCTCACGCTTTCGATCGTGTCCGAGACGCTATTTGGCACCGATGCCCTTCGCTTCGCGGCGCAAATTGGCGAGCACATGGGTATTGCCATTGATCGCATCGAGCGCACCATGCTGCCGGGGCTGGACCGATTCGATGGCGTGCCGCTGCCCTACTGGCAAAAGTTCCACGAGTCTGCTGACGTATTGGCCGAAATCGCCGAAGAGCTGATCGCAGAACGCAGAGCAACTTATGATCCAACCAATACCAGCGACCTCCTCAGCTTGCTGCTTTCACTTCGCGATGAGGATGGCTCGCAATTTACCGATGAAGAGATTCGCGACGAAGCCTTGACCTTGATCCTCAGTGGGCATGAGACCACCGCGAACATGCTCACCTGGGCATTTAGTTGGCTTGCCGCCCACCCCGATGTGCTGGCCGCCCTCCAGCAAGAAGCGGATACCTCGAAGTGGGTACTTGACAAACGAGCGCCAACCCTTGAGGAAGCCATGCAGGCCGAGATCGCCGGGCAGGTGCTTTCTGAATCACTGCGCATGGCGCCTCCGGTGTGGGTCGCACCGCGCCGGGCACTGCGTGATCTGGATATCTGTGGCGTCAAAGTCCCGGCCGGCGCCCATGTGCTGGTTAGTCAATACGTCACCCAGCGCGACCCGCGGTGGTTTCCGGACCCACATAACTGGGATCCAGGCCGATGGAGTGATGACTTTGCTTCGACCCTGCCACGCGGGGCTTATTTCCCGTTCGGTGCCGGCACCCGCAAATGCCTGGGCGAGCATTTTGCTCTGCTGGAGGCACGCATCATTTTGTTACTTGCTGCCCACCAGGTGGCCTGGGAGCCAGCCGACCCGGGCCGGCCGATGCCAAAGGCCGAGCCCCGTGCCACTTATCGAGCCGCCGGTGACGTGCCGATCCGAATTCGCCGGCGCACCCATCATGTCTGATTCACCAGCCCATCAAGCGGCGATCTCCCGCGGCGATCCAGGTTACCTAGACCCAGATACCGGGCTCTATGTGATGACCGCGGCGGCCCACGAAAAACGGGGCTACTGCTGCAATTCAAGGTGTCGGCATTGCCCGTTCAATTGACGGAACGGCCATGACTTACCGTTAGTCCGTGCTCCGGCGGGTAGTTATCACTTCCCTCGCAGTAATCAACTGCTTGCCTTTGCTGCTGACCCTCCCGGTGCAAGCTGCGCCCGCCCCGGTCGCGAGTGGCTCTTGGGTCATGGTGCCGCAGAGCAAGGATGCCAATAGTGACGGCTTTATTGACGGCGACGGCGGTGTCCCAGCAAGTGGCGCGCTGGCGCTGCAGCCATCGACAACATACGTTGGCGCCGGCAACTACATTGCCCAACCCAATGAACGCCTAATCGGTGGTGCACTTTCTTGGTACCTTGACCCGGCCGGTTATCCGGTGCAACTTACTGCCTGCGCATCCACCGGCGACAACTACGTCTGGACCATCTCGCAGGGCCAAACCATAGTTAAGACCACACCCGAACGAACTATCAAGAAGAAAACCTGCAAGACCACGGTGACGCTCCCGGAGGGTGACTACAACTTTAAGCTGACCGTAAAGTCAGGTAACGCAAAGCGAGTGCAGAACTTAACCGCCACCGTGAAGAACTACTTAATGGTCGCACTCGGTGATTCATATGCTTCGGGCGAAGGTAACCCTCGAAATATTGAGGCCTGGCTCACTCAAGCCGGCTCATTTTCACCCTATTGGGACGATGACGGTTGCAACAGGAGTGCCCGGGGCGGCCCGGCCCAAGCTGCCCTTCGACTGGAGCAGTCTTCCCCGCGCACATCCGTGACCCTGATTTACGCGGCGTGCAGCGGAGCAACCGTTGATCGCGGCATCCTCGGCCCGCAGCCTGCTGCAGGTGCCAGCACCAGTCAAGTGGAACAGGTTCGGTCACTTATCGGCACGCGCGGCATCGATATCCTCACAATTTCTATAGGCGGTAACGATGTTGGTTTTCAATCGGTCCTCACCACTTGCGCGCTAGCTGCAAACTGCCCAACCGCCAAGGCCGTCACTTTGCCATTGTCGGAGTATCAAGATGTGCAAACCGGGCTGCAGGCCCGGATAGGTCAATTACCGGCTTCCCTTGCCCGAATCGCGCCCTGCTTTGGCGGCCCCTGCACCCTCGGCAATGGCTCCAAATCACCGGGGCTGGTGATGAACGTCGGTGCCTCCGTGCTCCCCATGCCGTACCCCGACATCACCAGAGCAGCCAATGGGTCCGCGTGCTCTTATCTCACCATCGACCAAGCCGATTTCACTTGGGCGCGGGACACCATCTTGACGCCCACCGCGCCCAATCCTTACCCCTATCAACCAAGCCGCGGCCAAAGCCTGGCCCTGCCGATGAACAGTGGCACCTTAAACGGCGCCATCTTCACCACCGCGAGCACTCTCGGCTGGAATCCGGTGGTCGGGATCTGGAGTGCATCCGGGGACTCCAGCACCGGCCACGGTGTTTGTGCCGCAGACTCCGCGTGGGCCTTCGGGCTAACTGGAATCACCGGATTCACCAGTGGCAGTTTCCACCCCAATGTCAAAGGCCAGGAGGTTATTGGGCGCGAGATCGCGAAGGTGGTCGGAGTCCAGTAGCGTGCGTTCAATGCGCATGGGACTGCTGGCCTACGGAGCAATCGGGCACGAGCACAATTTGGCAATCGGTGCCACCGCAGGCCTCGAACTCACCGCGGTCTGCGACACCAACTCCGAACGGGTCGCCGCAGCACTCGAGCTGGCGCCCGATGCCGCCACCTTCTCCGATGCCACAAAGATGCTGGATTCGGGCCTGATCGATGCCGTGGTGATCTCCACGCCCCCCGACTCGCACTACGACTGGGCGAAGGCGGCGCTCACCCGCAAGATCCACGTCGTCCTGGAGAAGCCGATGGCACTTACCGTGGCGCAGTGCGACGAGCTAATCGCCTTGGCTACCGCGCGCGAGCTGACTTTGGTTGTCTACCAGAACCGGCGATTTGACCGCGACTTCGTCACGCTGCGCCGGCTCGTGAACGAGGGGTTTATCGGTGAGGTATTCCAGTACGACAGTTTCGTGGGAGGCTACTCGCGCCCATGCGACTACTGGCACTCCGACGCTGACGTATCAGGCGGCGCCATCTTCGACTGGGGATCACACTTCATCGATCAGATTATCAACCTCTTCGATAAGCCCATCGACTACGTATCGGGAGTGAACCACAAGAGACATTGGCACCACGTAACAAATGCCGATCACGCGATCGTGACCATCACGTTCACCGATGGCACCCAAGCCACCTTCACCCACTCCGACCTCTCCGCCGCGCGCAAGCCCAAGTTTCATGTACTCGGCACCATGGGTGCCATCGTCGGTGAATGGGATCTGGCAGCCGAGCCCGCGGTTGCAGATCTGCCCGCCCGGCTGTTCCACTTCGACAACACTGGCCACGCAACAGCCATTGTTCTAGACGAGGTCGCCCCATATGAGTTTCATCGCGAATTGGCCGCCTTGCTAATGCATGGAATACCCATGCAGGTCAACGCACTGGCCTCGCGCAATGTGGTCGCAATCATGGAGGCAGCAGAACTATCAGCGCTCAGGCGCGGCCGGCCGGTCACTCCCGAGATCGCGGTATGACCATGGCTCCGGCCCCCGACGTGAAGTGGGGGGTGCTCGGCGCCGGGTGGCTGGTGCAGACCGCAACAGGTGCCGCGATCCAACACGCCGCCGGTGCACAGCTTTATGCCACCGGCGCCCGCGACATCTTTCGTGCTGAAGCAACAGGAGCTGTCCGCGCCTACGACAACTATCAGGCCGTTGTCGACAATCCAGAGGTGGAAGCCGTCTACATCTGCCTTTCGAATGAGGCGCACCTGCCGTGGATCCGCGCTTGCATCACCGCCGGCAAGCACGTGCTTTGCGAAAAACCGATGGTGCTCACCGCAGCCGAGGCAGCTTCGGTCTGCGCAGAAGCCTATGATGCAGGCTTACTGCTGGTTGAGGCCGTGTGGTCGCGCTGGCATCCTCGGATGCGCAGGATCGTCGACCTGGCATCAAGTGGCGCCATCGGTGAGATCACCGACTACCTAGCCACTTTCACCTTTGATGGGGTGGCTTCCGACAACTACCGCCTAAGCCCCGATCACGGTGGTGGAGCCCTCTATGACGTCGGCATCTACCCGCTGCACGCCATGTTTGCTGTGCTACCTGAGATTGAGTCCGTGACCGTCTTGGCGGTCAACCAGAAACACAGCGATCAGGGAGTCGATCTCACCACCATGGCCGACCTCACCTGGGGCGGTGCCACTCGGGCCAGCATCACCGGATCATTCATCATGCCGCAATCACAGCTCCTCAGCTTGATCGGTACCGAGGGTGAGGTCCGCGTGGCGGACAATGAGGCTTTTGCCACCTACCAAAAGCCCACAGAACTTTGGGTCGATGGCCACCTCGAAAACTTCCCGAGCACCGACGCCTATCAGGTGATGTTCGAGGAGGTAAGCGCCCGAATTCGCGGGGCGAACGGATGGCTGCTCCCCCACCGGGACTCCATCAGGGTAGCGCGCACCGTCGACTCCCTCCTTTGATAGGTTTCCCCTCCACGCACCGCTAGCTCAATTGGCAGAGCAGCTGACTCTTAATCAGCGGGTTCGGGGTTCAAGTCCCTGGCGGTGCACGAGGGGAACCGGCTTGACGGTCGAGCGCGGAACTTGACCGTGTTGTTGATGCCCAGTCGGATCCCACCCTAATGCAGTGACGTTTCAACATCTGCGCTGTAGCTGCTGGTCGTTACGTCAGTACCAGTTGCCCCGGCCCGCGCTTCAATCAGTAGGGGTGGCCCGGTTCACTCTCCGCAAAACAACCGACCCCAAACCAATAGCGGTCTGGGGTCGGTACCTAACTCAGTGCAGCGTTTAAACACTTCACCTCGCGGTATGGAACATTACTATTCTTCAGCTCCCTCAAAACAATTATTGTAATAGGTCCCGGGCCCATTAAAATTAGAGGCGTTTAGGGTGCCGCCGATACTGCCCGCACCCGGGCGCACCCAACCAACACCAAGGGCCAACCGATCACTGGCCGCCGAACTAACCGGGGCACTAACCTCGCTCTTCGACATGTAATCCCCATTCCCTTAGTTGTAGTTTTCTTCCCACTGCCTATTCAACGGAGCTTTTGCTGCCAAAGGTTTAACTACTCGTCATTACCCTCAAAGCAATAGACAGCCGTTCCCCCGCCTAAGAAAAGAGGGGTCAGGGTGCCGCCGATACCACCCGCACCCGGGCGCACCCAACCAACACCAAGGGCCAACCGATCACTGGCCGCCGAACTAACCGGGGCACTAACTTCGATACTCGGCATTGAATTGTCCTTCCCAAGGGTCTAGCAGCCCGCAGGTGAGCCACTACCCCAAATGGGAACACTAAAACCACCAAAAAGCAACAGGGAAACCCCCGGAGATTTGGTCTGACTGACTACTAGGTCAACAAGCTCACAACCACCTGGTGCCGCGGGCGGCCCGGTAATGTCAGGTAATCGGTCTTGGATCGGACTCGCCTATAGATACAAGCCGGTGCCCGCGGTGCTGTGCCGATCCGCTGCCACCGCGTGAATATCACGCTCACGAAGTAAGACGTAGTCAATGCCTTGGAGTTCGATCTCACCACGGTCTTCGGGCTCGAAAAGTACTCGATCACTAATTTCAACTGTTCTTACATTCGGGCCGATGGCGACCACTCGGGCCCAGGAGAGCCTGCGCCCGACCTGCGCGGTCGCCGGGATTACGATCCCGCCGGTCGACCGGCGTTCCCCATCCTCGCCGCCTTGGCGCACTAACACCCGGTCATGCAAAAGCTTTATCGGTACCGAACCATCTGCATTCGGGCGCGTATTCGGCAAGGTTTCGCTAGTAGTCATCGAATGTGATCAGCCGCGACGGCGCCCGATGATTTTCAGAACCACGATGCCGGCGACCACCGCACCGACGATCGCTACCCGCTCCGGGCGGATTCCACCGAACTCATCGGTGAACCAACCCGTGATCGCGCGCCCACCGCGGCGGGCCATAGCCGCGGGCGTCATCTCACCTTTTAGGGTCGAGATGGTTGCCACGAGTTCTTCGCGGGCCGCGGTAATCTCCGCTTGCAGGTCAGCGGTCGTGGGCGCGCTCGTGGTGGTGGGTGGGGTGGTTTGCGACACGGGTTGAGCCTACGCGGGGGGTCACCGCGCAGGTCACGCGGGCACGTTTCTGGGATCAAACCCGTAGGGCAGTTCGAGCCGGTTGGCACGCATCAATTCGTCATTCAGCAAGATGTCTCGGGTCGGGCCGTCGGCCACCACAACTCCCTCGGAGAGCACCACCGAGCGCGGGCATAACTCAAGGGCGTAGGGCAGGTCATGGGTGACCATGAATAGGGTGATGTCCAGGCCGCGCAAGATATCGGCTAGTTCACGCCGGCTCGCCGGGTCCAGATTGCTCGATGGCTCGTCCAGCACCAAGATCTCCGGGTGCATCGCCAATACCGTGGCAACGGCCACCCGGCGCCGCTGCCCGAAAGACAGATGGTGCGGTGGCCGGTCGGCAAATTCACTCATCGCCACTTGCTCTAAGGCTTCGTCAACCCGCGTGTCTAGCTCTGATCCGGTTAATCCCATATTGGCCGGGCCGAATGCCACATCATCGCGGACCGTGGGCATGAATAGCTGGTCATCAGGATCTTGGAAGACCACGCCGACACGTCGACGGATCTCGGGGAAGTTCTGCTTCTCAACTGTCAGGCCGGCCACCTCAACAATGCCGACTCCACCACTTAGGAGCCCGTTCAGATGCAACACCAAGGTGGTCTTGCCGGCGCCATTGGGGCCAAGGAGCGCAACCCGCTCGCCCTTGGCGATCTCCAGGTTCACTCCGAAGAGTGCTTGATGGCCATCAGGGTAGGCAAATGCCAGACCTGCGATTCGAAGGCTCGGCGTCATCGCCCCACCCAAATCGCAGTAAGGGCAATGAGTAGGCCGACAGCTGGCAATGACATCGCGGTAAACCAGTCGGCTGCGGTTGTTGTCACAGTGACTAACTGTGGCAGTCGCCCGCTATAACCGCGACTTAGCATCGCCAGGTGCACGCGCTCCCCACGCTCATAGGAGCGAATGAACAAGGCCCCACCGGATTGGGCGATGATCGGCCAGGACCTAACCCCGGTTGCCGTAAAGCCTCGGGATTCGCGCGCCAACTTCATCCGGTGCATCTCATCGGACACCACATGCACATAGCGCAGCATGAAACTCGCGATCTGAACCAACAACTCGGGCACCTTAAGTCGCTCCAGACCCAGCAATAAATCCCGCGCCGGGGTGGTCGCGGCCAGCAGAATTGAACTAACCACCCCGAGGGTGCCCTTGATCAATATCCCCCAGCCGGCGAGCAGGCCCGCCTGCGAAAGGCTCAACCCCAGGACCTCGACCGTCGGACCGGTGCCAAAAAAAGGCATTAGGAGCGCGAAGAAGACGAAGGGGACTTCGACCAGCATTCGCGGCAGGATTACCCGCGCCGGGATGCGAGCGAGCCCCGCAACACCAACCAGGATCACGGCGTAAAGTGCGAAGGCCCAGAACTGGTTTGGTGGGGTCATGATCACCGTGAAGATGAATGCCACCATGGCAACCGTCTTTACTTCAGCGGGCAGGCGGTGGATGACCGAGTGGCGATGAACGAATAGGCGCTCGCCTACATCGTGCCCATGGGTATGTGGACTAGGCACTTTCCTGATCAACGCCTTGCTTCTCGGCAGTTGCCTTCTTACTGCGTCCCAGTAGCCAAAACAGGCCGAACCCGATGACCGCAATCACCACGACGCCCAGCACCCCGGCTAACCCACCTGAGAGGCGTTCGGAATCCACGCCGGCGATACCGTAATCGGCGGTCGGCAAGGTGGCATTTGCTGAGTCCTGCGCGGTGGCCAAGAACCCTTGATCCTCGGCCACTTTCACTAAGCCGTCAGGTTCACTGTTCGCGTAGAAACTCACGAAGCCGGCCAGGAAAAGGGAAACAACCAGGCCGACTCCAACCAACACCCAAAGACCCTTCTTTGACATCTCAGGATCCATTCGCCGAGGTTGTCACCGGATTCGAGGTAACGAGCAACTGCTTCGGCAGCCGATCATGCACCCCGTAAACCAGATCCGGCCGTACCAAGAACACCGCCCCCACCGTGAGCGCCGTGATCACGCCTTCGCCGATGCCGATCAGGATGTGCACGCCTACCATCGCGACAGTCACCGTCGAAACCGGCACGGTTCCGGTGCCACCTATCGCGTATTCCAACACGAATGCCAAAGACGAAACCGGGACTGAGACCAATCCGGCAAGAAATGCCGCCGCCATTACCTTGGGACGCGAAACCCCAATGACCTTGACAAGCCCGCGGAAGACGAACCAGCCCACCACCGCGGTCACCAGACCCATGTTGATGATGTTCAGCCCGAGGGCGCTCAAGCCACCATCGGCGAACAGCAGACCTTGAACCAAGATGACCACGCTCACTGCCAAGGCCCCGGCATACGGGCCGATCAAGATCGCCGCCAGAGCACCGCCCAATAGGTGGCCACTGGTGCCCAGTGCCACGGGGAAGTTCAGCATCTGCATCGCGAAAATGAACACCGCAACCAGCCCGGCTAGGGGGGCGGTCTTCTCATCAAGTTGCTTGCGCGCTCCATTTAGGCAGATTGCGATCCCAATAACCGCTATTACCCCGGCTACCGCGCTGGTGGGGGCGTTGATGAAGCCGTCAGGGATGTGCATGGTGTGAACCTGCACCGACTGAATCTGCATCGCAACCTTTCGAGGCAGCCGAATCAGCCGGATTTCCGGCTTATCCCCAGTCTATGTCAGGTGCAAAAGACTCGCAATAAGAACCGGTCCCGGCCGCTCCCCACTGGGTTGGAGCAGCGCCCCCTAAACTCCTCCCCGATAGTCAGCACCCTTCGCGGGAGTGGTGGAATGGCAGACACGCCGGCTTTAGGTGCCGGTGTCCTCGGACGTGCGGGTTCAAGTCCCGCCTCCCGCACCAAGGTCAGCGCGCGGCCTCGAACACCTCGGACCAATGGTCAACCTGCGGCGCGCCGGCAAAGAACGGCCCAATCAACTCGCGCCATTTAACAAAACTCTCCGACTCTCGAAAACCCACCGTGTGATCCTCAAGGCTGCGCCAGCCAATAAGGAGCACATAAGAGTCAGGCCGTTCGACCCCGTGCCGCAACTCGAAACTCACGAAGCCCGGCGCGGGGCGTAGCACCGTCTCGACGGCGGTGCGGACGGCGGCCTCAAATTGCTCATGCGTGCCCGGCAAAATATCGATGGCCGCGATTTCGAGAATCATGCGGCTGCGGATAGTAGCTGCGATACCACCGGGGCCAAAGCGGCAATCGCCCGACCGCGGTGGCTGATGGCGTCCTTATCCGCTGGGTCCATCTGAGCGGTGGTGATCTGATAGCCATCCGCGATAAAGATCGGGTCATACCCGAACCCGTTGGCGCCACGGGGTACATCGATTACCCGCCCGGTCATGATGCCTTCAACCACCTGTTCGTCACCATTAGGTAGCGCGATCGCAGCCGCGCAATGAAATGCGGCGGTGCGGTGCTCTGGGTCAAGGTGGCTGATCTGCGCCAACAGGAGTTCAAGATTGGCGCGGTCGTCACCATGACTGCCGGCCCAGCGCGCCGAAAAAATACCCGGCATCCCATTGAGCGCATCAACACAAAGCCCCGAGTCATCCGCGATGGCCGGCAATCCGGTGAATGCACAGATCGCGCGTGCCTTCAAAAGGGCGTTCTCTGCGAACGTGGTTCCTGTTTCTTCAACATCGGGCAGATCCGCAAACTCTTTGATCCCGACCAGTTCGAGATTTAGTCCTGCCGCATCGAGAATGCGGCGCATCTCGTCAATCTTGTGTTCATTGCGGCTTGCTATTACGACCTTTATGATCATGTGCCCAGGGCCGCCTTCTGCATGGCCGTGAGTTCGACGCAGCCTTGGGCCGCCAGCGCCAACAATTCATCAAGGAGTGCCCGATCAAATGGCTCCCCCTCGGCGGTGCCCTGCACCTCGATGAAGCGACCATCACCTGTCATCACGACGTTCATGTCGGTATCGGCGCGAACATCATCGTCGTAGTGCAGGTCCAGACGCGGCTGTCCGTCGACAATGCCAACGCTGACCGCTGCTACGGAATCCTTTAACGGATTGACGCCGGGGGCAATCAGCCCCTGGCCTTGGGCCCACGTGATCGAGTCCACCAGAGCCACATAGGCACCGGTGATGGCCGCGGTTCGGGTGCCACCATCGGCCTGCAGAACGTCGCAGTCGACGAGGATTGAGTTCTCGCCGAGCACGCCCATATCAACAATTGCGCGCAGGCTACGCCCGATCAGGCGAGAAATCTCCTGGGTGCGTCCGCCGAGTTTGCCCTTGACAGATTCCCGATCATTTCGGGTATTGGTGGCGCGCGGAAGCATCGCGTACTCAGCTGTCACCCAGCCTTTACCCGAGCCCTTTAGCCACCTCGGCACGCCAGCGGTAAAGGATGCGGTGCAGAGCACCCGGGTTCGGCCGAAGGAAACCAGCGCCGAGCCCTCGGCCTGGTCCAGCCAGCCGCGTTCGAAGGTGACGGGGCGAAGCTGGCCAGCGGCACGACCATCAGATCTGCTCATGCGCTGACCTTATCGACCTCAGCTAACGAACCTTGACCGTACCGATCTCCGGCCCAAGAAATCTGCGCCCTAATTGCTCGAAAGATTTCGGGTCGCCTGTTGCAAAGAATTGATTACTCGGTGCCGGTAACCAGGCGTCGCGAGCGAGTCCATTTGCCACCAGTGTGCGATATACATCCTTTGCCGTTTCCTCGGCGCTTGAAACCAAGGTCACGCCCTCGCCCATGACATAAGAAAGCACCCCGGTTAGCAGCGGGTAGTGCGTGCAACCCAAGACCAAGGTGTCAACCCCGGCGTCACGAAGTGGCTCGAGATAGGCATTTGCAACAAAAATTAGTTCGTCGCCACCGGTAACGCCAGACTCGACGAACTCCACGAACCTCGGGCAGGCGACTGAATAGATCTCAGCGTCTCGCGCAGCGGCGAATGCATCGTCATAGGCACCGGAGTTAATCGTCATCTCAGTGCCGATAACCCCGATTTTGCCATTGCGGGTGGCCGCAACCGCCCTGCGCACCGCCGGGTGCACCACTTCAATAACCGGGACCCCGTATCGCTCGCGCGCATCGCGCAAGGTTGCGGCACTTGCCGAGTTGCAGGCGATAACAATCATCTTAACGTTCTCATCGACAAGTTGATCCATGATCTCGATGGCGAATTCGCGGACTTCAGCAAGTGGACGCGGCCCATAGGGCCCGCGCGCAGTATCACCTATATACAAGATGGGCTCGTGCGGGAGTTGGTCCAAAATAGCCCGGGCAACCGTGAGACCTCCGACTCCGGAGTCAACTATCCCAATGGGCGCATCAGCCATAACATCGTAATTCTACGGTCAACCAGGCAGCCG
>BJGE01000033.1 GCA_014190275.1 Actinomycetes bacterium
CGTACTACGTCATCAATACTCACAGCTCATCCATTTCCGTCCTGAACCGAACCCTTGATTTGGCCTTGGTGTGTGTTTCTAGTCAACCCACTGTGCGACTTCGATTAGCACACCGTGTGTTGAGCGAGGGTCAACAAATGCGATCCGCAACTCAGAAAGTACTTGGCCATGTCCGGCATCGTAGTTTTGAAGAACTTTGGGTTCTTCGTTTATAAAGCGCAGTCCTTGGCTCTTGAAGTGCTCAATTGCAGCCGGTAGGTCGTTAGTGCGAACATTTACCTCGAAAATACCCTCACCGCGCTTGGACAGGAATTTACCAACCGGCCCAACCCCGGATGGGTCATGGACCATGGCGATGTGGAAGTCACCGATCCAGACACCACCCATATTCAGCTCAAAGCCTTCATTCGGGAACTCCTGAACTTCGTCGATGGTGCCCTGCAGGGCGCCGCCAAAGGTCTTCGAGGCCGCCTCGATGTCATTAACCGCGATGGTGATTTCGTGAATACTTAGCTCCAGTGCCATGGGTACGTCCTTTGTTGGGTAGCGCGATTTTTGTTGGCAGAGCGGTCGGTAACGCCATTTAAGTGTAATTCAAGAAAATTAGCGAGAGCGATGTCACTTTACTGGCTGTAACCAAAACTGGCAAGAGGTAGCGTCAAGTTACCTAGAATTAGGCCGAACCGGCTGCTGGAGCCTACGTTCCTTGGTGCATTTGCACGACCTCCTCCCACTCGGCCAACCAATTGGCCGGCTGCGTGAAGGCTGTGACATCCCGGATCTGCGGGAGGTGCGCGGCGAGGTCTTCAGCGGTTACCTGCCCGTGGGTGCCTGGGTGTTTGAAATAGCCCTTGGTTCGGGCGCTGAACAGTCGGGACACACTGCCCGCACCCACCGACCAGACTTCACCAGTTACGGCGCATTCATCCGACGCGAAATACTCCACCACCGGTGCGGCGTGCTCGGCTCCGACGTACTCAGCTGGCAGCGCGGAGTAAAGATCATCGCCAGACATTCGGGTACGGGCCATGGGGGCCACCCCGTTCACGCGAATACCGTGGCGCTCACCTTCGAGTGCGAGCACGGTGAGTAGCCCCCCGATGCCACCCTTGGCTGCCGCATAGACGTCGGCCCCGTAAATACCGAATACTCCGAGCCCTGAGGTGGTAAAGATGATGCGACCGCGCTTTTGTTCCATCATAAAAAGGTAGGCAGGTTTGGTCACATAGAAGGCGCCGCCGAGATGCACATCAAGAACGTCGCTGATGGTTCGCACATCAAGCTTGGCAAAGGAGGACAACCGCATATTGCCGGCATTGTTGACAACAATGTCGACGCCACCGAACTCCGAAATTGCGTGGTTGACGATTTCCTCGCCGCCATCGGCACTGGCGACCGAGGTGTAATTAGCTACGGCTTGTCCACCATTCGCCAAGATTTCGGCAACGACTAGGTCGGCCGGGGAGGTATCTTTGCCAGCACCATCAAGGGCGGATCCAAGATCATTGACCAGTACTTTGGCCCCGCGCGAGGCTAGGGCGATTGCGTAACTGCGGCCTAGTCCAGCGCCAGCGCCGGTGACGATTGCGACCCTGTCGGTCAAGTGGATCTTTTGTTGGCCAGCGGGTACCGGTGTCACATTTTCGGTCATCTTTGCCTCTCGGATTGCAGCCAGTGGCGCATTGTTGAAACCAGGCCCAATGGGTCCTCATCGGTAATTAGGTGCCCGACCCCCGGGAGCTCGACAAATTCAGCATCGGGAAGCTGCTCGAGCATGATTTCGGCGGCACGCCTTGGGCACCAAAGGTCGTTTTTGCCATTGATAATGAGGACCGGGGCAGTAATCGCAGGTAGACGGTCATTAATTGATTCGTCTCGCATTGAACAGACCGCACGGGCCCCATTCAGATATCCGCCTCGGTCACCGATAGCCTCGATACGGGTGCGCGTAAGTGCAGCGACATCGTTCCCGGGCTTGGCAAGCTGGGCGGCGGTGTCTTCGTACATGAGTTCATAGATGCGCTCGTCGGAGGCGGTCTCGAAAAGTTCGATTCGCTGCACCATCGCGGCGGCAGCCGCCTTGCCAACGACCGATGAGGTGGCAACCGCGATGACCCGCTCGACGAGTTCGGGCCGTTCGGCGGCTGCCCACAAGGCGATGACCCCCCCGAGTGAAAAACCCACACAGGTTGCCGGCCCCACCGCGGCTAGAAACTCGACCAAGTCTTGCCCGAGTTGGGCCAAGGTACCGGCGCCGGTGCCAAGTGGCGAGCTGCCAAAGCCCCGAATGTCGTAGGCGAAGCAGTGATACTCGGGCAACGCTCGCTGGATTTCGGCCCAGATTCGATGGTCCTGGCCCAATCCGTGAAGCAGAACTAGGCGGGGGCCCCGGCCGGTAACGGACCCGGACACCTGTTGCGACCCGGTGTCCCAAAAAGTGGTCTGGTCACCTGTGCCCATGGGCTCAAATTACCTTCCGGTGCCGAGAAAAACTTATTGACGAGAGCGACGTCACTTTACTACAATCGCATTTCACTCAGCAACTACGTTCAGTTAGGCACTAGTTCAGACGGGCGTTTCAGTGATCGCAACTGGCGGAAGAGGGATTTCAATGATGGTTGGTGGTGGTCCTCCCACAGCAACCCCAGATCCCCAGTACCTTGACCTTGGTTCGGGTTTCAGTCAGCGGCCCGCGCGTTGAAGCCAAATACCAGTGTTGGGATGGAGTGCCGAACATGGCGGTGGTGACCGACGGCGGTGGGGTGTCACTTGAATTAACGGGCATTGTTAAAAGATTCGGTGACCTAACCGCGGTTAGCGGCTTTGATATTTCCTTTGCCCCGGGCCAGGTACACGCGCTCCTCGGCGAAAATGGTGCGGGCAAATCCACTCTGATGAACGTGGCCGCCGGATTCCTGACACCCGATGTCGGCGAGATAGTTGTGGGCGGCCAGCAGGTTCTATTCGGGTCACCCAAGGATGCGATTGATGCTGGTATCGGAATGGTCCACCAACATTTCAGCTTGGTGGAGCAATTCACCGTTGCCCAGAACTTGGCGATTGGCGCACGGGATATTGGAAAACTAATTTCGTCGAAAGAACTAAACACCAGGGCAGCAGACATTGGTGAAAAATATGGGCTAGGAGTAAACCCATCGAAAGTTGTTGGATCACTTTCCGTTGGGGAAAAACAGCGTGTTGAGATTCTGCGCACCTTGTCACGAGGTGCCAAGGTCCTTATCCTTGATGAGCCCACCGCGGTTTTAACCCCCGAGGAAAGCGAACAACTGTGCCTAAACCTGAGAGCCATGGCAGAGGCAGGCGCCACCATTATCTTCATCTCACACAAACTTAATGAAGTGCTATCGGTCGCTGATCACGTCTCAGTTATGCGAGGGGGAGTACTTGTTGACTCCCTCGAGCGAAGCAGGTGCGATCTTGAATCATTGGCCAAAAGTATGTTCGAAGATTTTGGTACGTCTGCTGAAAAACCCAGATCTTCTTCTTCTGCATCATCCGTCGGCGAAGAAGTTTTGGCCGTGCGCGGTATTCGAGCGCGTGATGATCGCGGGGCGGTCGCACTCAAAGGCCTTTCGTTGAATGTGCACGCTCGTGAAATCGTGGGTCTGGTAGGTGTGGCGGGCAATGGTCAGCAGGAGCTTGAGCAAATAGTCGCTGGGATCCGCAAGCCGGACGATGGCACCGTATCTATTCACGGCACCCAAGTTGATAACGTACAAGATGCCCTCAAGGCTGGTTTGGGCTACATCCCAGAAGATCGCCGCGGCACCGGTCTGGTGCCAGCTCAGCCAATCTGGCTTAATTCGATTCTACGAATTTACAAAAAGGATTTGGTATCCAAGGGCTTGATAATCAAGACTAGAAAAGCCAAGGAGTATGCGCGTGACCTCGCCGAATTAGTCAATTTATCGACAAATGATGTAACGACGCTGGTGCAGCACCTATCTGGAGGTAATGCTCAGAAGCTGCTAGCAGGCCGCGAACTAAGTGGTGATAAGAGTGCGGTGGTAGCCGTAAATCCAACACAAGGGCTGGATGTTAAAGCTGCAGCCGCTGTCCGGGAGCGCTTACTCCAAGCTCGTGACGATGGTCTGGCGGTCCTACTGATCTCGGCGGATCTAGATGAGGTTGTCCTGCTTTCGGACCGAATCGTCGTTCTTTACGAGGGGTCGGTGGTTGGCGAGTTCGAGGGACAACATGCAGACCTGGATGAAATTGGCAGGCTAATGGGAGGTGAGTCCCGTGATGAGCGTCCATAAAATGCGAGGCGTCCGGTTAGTTGGGCGATCTACATGACTACCTCAGTAGAGGCGGTTGTTGTCTCGTCCCCGACGCACAAGCGCAGTTTTTGGCCGTGGCGCATTGAGCGGCGCCCCGACCCCGAGCGAATTAGCCTTTATCGAATCTCCGCGGTGCTTCTTGGCCTTGCGGTGTCATTAGTGGTGGCCCCGTTCTTCACGAGCACCCCCCCTGCTGAGTTCTATAAGGCGATTTGGTCTGGCACATTTGGGTCGCCGTTGGGCATGTCGAATGTTCTGACCATTGCCACACCCTTGATCTTGGCTGGTTTGGCCGCATCCATCCCGTATCGCCTTGGTCTGTGGAACGTGGGAATTGACGGACAGATGCTGATGGGCGCCTGGACCGCGACCGCGGTCGCTTTTGCCATGCCGCAAGCTCCGGGTTTCCTGATGATCCCGAGCATGATGATTGCCGGCATGATCGGTGGCGCACTTTGGATCATCATCCCGACTTTTGCTCGGATAGTCCTTGGGGTGAGCGAGGTGATAACCACCTTCCTACTTAACTTCGTGGCGGTTGGCTGGGTGGCCTACTGGTGCACCGGCCCTTGGTACCCAAAAAGTTCAGCGGGTGGGGTGCGGGCTGAGCCGCTTCCGATCCAGGGTGAAATCGGTAAAATGGATATCCAAGGAGTCGTGGTTAGCTGGGGCATCCTTATCGCCATCGCACTGCCGTTTGTTTTCTGGGCGGCATTTCGCTTCACTCGTTGGGGCTACGAAGTCACCATGATCGGTGACAACCACCGATCAGGTCGGTACGCCGGCATGAACGTGCGCAGGCTCTTGGTCACATCAATGCTTATGGGTGGCCTATTGGCAGGGTTCGGCGGGACTATCTACATGATGGGCACGTCAGCACAACTTTCTACCGGTCTGACCAACAACACCGGCTTCAACGGGTTGGTGATTGCGGTTCTTGCCGGTTCGAATGAACTAGCGGTGCTTGCACTTGCATTCATCTACTCGCTTTTGCTAGCGGGTGGTGGATCACTCGGGATCGTTGGAGTTGATTCAGATTTGGTGTTTGCCATCATTGGCATCACATTGATATTTGGCTCCTTCGGCGAGGCCTACGCACGGCTCCGCTTGGTAAGAACGAAGGGTGCCGGTGTGCGGTCTGACTCGAAAGTTAAGGAGGCACCGTGGACTATCAATTCCTCGCACTGACAATTGCCACGGCGATCGGATTGAGTACAGCAATCCTGATTGCCGCCACGGGTGAATTGCTAGTTGAAAAAGTTGGGGTCTACAACATTGCCCTTGAGGGCGTCATGCTGGTGGGCGCGCTAACGGGGTTCATCATGGGGCAAACCACCGGGTCATGGGTTCTGGGCCTGATCGCTGGTGGTGTAGCCGGGTGCGCTTTCGCGATAGTATTTGGCCTCATCACGGTAGTACTTCGCACTGACATGATCGTGGTGGGTGTCGCTTTGATTCTGGTAGCGCTCGGAACTACGCAAACCATTGGTGCAAGTTATGTGTCAGTCGAAGCAATTGCGAAGATCCCGAACGCTGAGATCCCGATACTGTCAACACTGCCGTTTATTGGCACCGCCCTGTTCCAGCAGACCTGGGTCACCTACATCGCCATGGGGCTGCCATTCGTTGCTGCGTTCATCCTCTTCCGGACTCGGCATGGCCTGAATATGCGAGCAATCGGCGAGAATCCAAATGCTGCGGATACCGCGGGTATCTCAGTCGTGGGGTGGCGGCTGTTCTATGTGGCAGTGGGTGGGCTCTTGGCCGGTGTTGGTGGGGCGTACATCACCCTTGGGATAGTCGATAGTTGGGCCGGCAATGTCACGGCGGGCCAAGGTTGGATCGCCTTCGCGATCGTCTTCTTTGCGGGCTGGCAGCCACTTTGGATTTTGGTCGGAGCTTATTTCTTCGGGGCGCTGAGCGTGCTGGGCGATGTCGGCCAAATTATGGGCTGGGGGGTGCCGAGTGAGGCCTTTACGGTCCTGCCTTATGTGGGCACGGTGGCCGTGATGATGCTGCGGGCCTGGAGCCAAAAACGTAAGGGTGCCGTTAGTTGGCCGGCGTCCTTGGGGTTGCCCTTCTACCGGGGCTGAGTTTTCCTACTGAAACTCCCACAAATATAACGTTTTGGCCTCAAGTAAAAAAGTGACGTCACTCTCTTGACAGGAAAACAGGGCCTCGCTAGGCTCCACAAAGTTGTTGGTAAATGCCGTCCTGAGTGGCAGAAATGCGCTGATGATGGTTTTTGGCACCAGCTTTTGGATTGGGAGAAGTGCACCGGATTGCGGCACGTGCGGCGGAAAGTCGGCCCCGAGAGATGACAGGAACCCATATGAGGAATAGAAAAATCGTACCGGCGGTCCTTTTAGTTGGACTCGTCAGTTTGGTGGCAGCTTGCAGTAGTTCTACCCCAGCTGCCACGGAGAGCGCGGCCCCGGCTGCGACCGAAGCTGCGGCCCCGGCGGCGACCGAGGCAGCTAGTGCAGCCCCGGCTGCAACCGAAGCCCCGGCTACCCCGCTCAACGTCACTTGGACTTACACCGGACCAGAGAATGACGGCGGTTACAACGTCATCAATGAAGTGGCCATGAATGCGATGCCGTCCGTTCCAGGTGTCACGGTCAACGGCATTTACGATGTGCCTTACTCGGATGAGGCCTCACAAATCATTCGCCAAGCAATTGCAAACGGCGCTCAGGTTATCGTCGACACCGTTGGCCTCGGAACCCTGCTAACCGATGTGTGCGCCGAAAACCTCGACAAGGTATTCTGCTACTCAGGTGCTGATGCTGGCCCACAGCCGGCAAACTCAGCAAGTTGGTGGCTACCTGATTGGGATCTGGGTTATGCAGCGGGAGTCGCGGCCGGATCGATGACCAAGTCGAACATCATTGGCATGGTTGTCCCCTACGAGATCCCGATCGCGGTCCAGGCGGTTAATGCCTACGCACTTGGGTGCCAGAGCGTGAAACCGGAGTGTGAAGTCAAGGTGGTTTACACCAACAGTTACTTCGATCCGCCCGCGGCAACGCGTGCTGCGAAGACGCTGGTCAACTCTGGTGCCGACGTACTCCGCAACATCACTGACGATCCGAGTTTCTGCAAGGTTGCTGAAGAAGCTGGTGTGTATGCAGTTGGCGAATACAACGACTTCTCAGAGCAATGCCCGAACTCAATCATCACCTCAACGATCTGGGATTTCTCGGATTACATGATCGAGGAGGCCAATCAGATCAACGCCGGGAAGTTCACCAGCACCGGCGATAGTGGTTTCCCAGAAGTAACCCCGTTGAAGAATGGTCCCGGCGGCCCGCACCTGGGCACCTTCGGGGCTTTCGTACCGGCCGATGTCAAGGCCAAGGTAGAAGGGGTATACACCGAAATGGTCGATGGCAAGAACTTCTTCGTGGGCCCGATCTACGACCAAAAGGGCAAGGAGAAGGTCCCAGCAGGCACCGAACTTGATGACAAGTTCTTGTTCCATGGGTGGGATTGGTACGTGAAGGGCGTTACTGCCAGCGAGGGCTGAGTAGTAATTAGCTATACCCGCACGCAAACTTCGGACCACGACACCTGTGTCGTGGTCCGGAGTTTCGTGGGAGAGTATGAGTACCGGCTGAAACCGCTAGGTGTGAGAGAGAGATGTCAACGGATTCTGGGACCGACGCGGAAGTTCAGGATCTTTTCCGGACGACGGCCCGGCGTTTCTTTGAGGCAAAGGCGCCACTTGATTGGCTAGCCGTCAGGGCCGATGAACCCCAGACCCGCCAGGCAGACTTCCTTTGGCATGAATTGGTCGACCTGGGCTGGACCGGAATCACCTTCCCGGAGGAAGTCGGGGGGGCGGGACTTCGATTCAGTGATCAAGTGTTCTTGTTCGAAGAACTCGGGCGGGCGCTCTACCCGGGGCCATATTTCTCGAACTTCGCTTTGGCGGCTGCCTGCATCGAAACTGACTCGCACCTCGTCGAAGAATTAATCTCCGGCGAGAAGACATTTACGCTGGCTTGGGCGGAACCCGGAGGCGATCGGCTTATCGATGGTGATGCAGCGATCCTTTGTCGGGCCGAACCCGCTGATGATGATTGGCAACTTTTCGGGACAAAAGTCGCGGTGCCCGATGCCGCCCTGGTTACCAGCGCGGTTGTGCTTGCCGAAGGTCCGAAGGGAGCCGGCCTCTATGTAATCGAACTGTCGGGGCACGGTGTCACAGTGTCGCCGCAGGAAGGCATTGACGGTACGCGCCGCGAATATGAAGTTAATCTAGAAGGCGTCAGGGCCACCATGTTGGCCACGCCGGCCCAGACACCGGTGTTGTTGGCGGAGACCAGCCGCCGGGCGCGCCTTGCTGTCACCTTCGAGGCCCTCGGGGTCGCAGAACGGGTACTTGCTGACATCGTCAAGTTTGCGAACTCACGCGAGCAGTTCGGCAAACCCATCGGCGCCTTCCAAGCAGTCTCGGGACCACTAGCTGATTGTTTCGTCGCAATTCAATTGGCTCGTGCGCTCGCGGAGTGGGGGGTGCTGGCTTTTGAGCGGGGTGACCCGGCAGCCGATATCGCGATAGCGGCAGCCAAAGCCAGTGCCTGCGAGGCGGCATCGAAAACCGTCGAGCAGGCCATCCAAGTCTCTGGTGCTATTGGCTTTACGTGGGAGTACCACCTGCATCGCTTCTTGCGTCGCAGTATCTGGCTCGAATCTTTCGAGGGCACTTCAACGAATCTGCGGGCGAAGGTTGCAGCGGGCATATTGGATTCGCGAATCTCAATCGAAACCGTTGAGTTGCTAGATAATGACGATGCGGCAAAGTTCAGGGCCGAAGTACGTGAGTGGATAAGTCAAAACTTAAAGGGAGCGGGCACTGGACTTGATCTGATTGGCTCACTGGAGTCCTATGAGCAGACAAAGCAACTCTGGCGCGCCGCCATGCGTGATACCGGGAATCTAGTCGCGCACTGGCCGGTGGAATATGGCGGCAAGGGCCTATCGGATGTCTACACGGCAATCTTTCGCGAGGAGGCGATCAAGGCCCATCCGCGGGTTTCGCATGGTGATTGCGGAGTAGATCTGGTGGCACCGTTGCTGATGCGTTACGGCACCGCCGCCCAGCGCGATCGCTTCTTGGAGCCAATCCGGTTGGAATCGGAGATTTGGACCCAGGGTTTCTCCGAACCCAATGCTGGATCAGATTTGGCTGCATTGCAGACCAGGGCGGTCAAGGACGGCGATAATTGGATCCTCAACGGCAATAAGATCTGGGCGACCTATGCCCCGGTTGCGGATTGGATTTTCGTACTTGCCCGCACCGATCCTGAGGCGAAGCGGCACCGCGGGATCTCTTGCTTCCTTGTTGACGCTAAATCTCCGGGTATTGAGATTCGTCCTATCAGAGATATTTCCGGCGATAGCGAGTTCGGGGAGATCTTCTTCACCGATGTACAGGTGCCGGACACTAATATGCTCGGTGGGGTCAATGAGGGCTGGGGCGTCGCGGTAATGACTTTGGCCCATGAGCGCGTCATTGAGTCCTACGAGGACATCGGTGAACTCGGCTTTGTCTTTGATCGGCTACTAGATGGGTACCGATTGGTAGAGGGGTGGGACCCTGACGGGGGTGGCAGTGGCTCGGCGGCCGAGAACTCACTCACCCGTGATCGCTTAGCTAGGTTGTGGAGCCAATTGCAGGCCGTCAGGTTGGTTCAATACCGGTGCGTGCTGGCACTAGAGCACTCAGATACCCCACCGTCTGAAAGTGAGATCGTCAAACTTGTTTGGTCCGAGATCGCTCAGGAAGTTGCGAAGTTAGCAGTCGAATTATTTGCCTCAGGTACGACCAATCGCGGACCGGGGTTCGATAATTCACAGTATTGGCGATGGAATTACCTTGTTGCTAGATCCTTAACCATTTACGCCGGTACTTCAGAGATCATCAAGAGTGTCGTGGCTGAGCGTGTGCTCGGACTGCCTAGATCGCGATAATTGAACAAGTCAAATCCGACCGGCTAAGGGAAGAGAAGAAATGGAACCGAAACTCATTGCACCCGGCGAGGTTAAGCGCGTGGGAGTTGTAGGTGGCGGGGTAATAGGCATTGGCTGGGTACTGCACTACTTGCGGATGGGGTTTGACGTTACGGCCTACGACCCGATGCCGGAAGCCCGAGCTCGCATTCAATCGATGGTTGATGACACTTGGCCGTTGATGGTTGATTTGGGCCTACGACCTGGTGCTTCACCAGATCGCTTGCAGATTGTTAGCACCCTAAGTGAGGCCGTGCGCAATGCCGACGTGGTTCAGGAGGCGGTACCGGAAGTCCCGGAAATGAAGACTAGGGTTTTTGCGGAGATGGATCAGTTTGCTCCATCACATGCGGTCTTACTAACCAGCACATCAGGTATCAGCATGACAGTTATTCAATCTGAGTCCGAGCACCCAGAACGCATGGTGGTAGGTCACCCCTTCAACCCGCCATACCTTGTCCCGCTCGTGGAGATCCTTGGTGGCGAAAGGACGGCGCCAGCAGCCGTTGAGTGGGCCCGGGAGTTCTACTCGCTCAATGAGAAAGACCCGATTGTGCTGGAGCGTGAGGTGCCGGCATTCATCGCCAGCCGGCTCCAGGAGGCGATGTGGCGTGAGGCGCTGCACATGATTGCGGAGGGCGAAGCAACGGTGGAGCAAATCGACATCAGTGTGCGCCAAGGCCCGGGATTGCGCTGGGCGATCACCGGCCCCATGATGAATTTCCACCTGGCCGGCGGCCCGGGTGGGATGGCGCATGTGCTGGACCACTTTGGGCCCACGTTAACCGAGCCGTGGACAAGACTGGTGGCGCCAGAGCTCACGGATGAATTGCGCCAGCGGGTGATCGATGGGTGTGACCGGGAGGCGGCTGGCAGATCGGTGGCGGATTTGGTGGCAGAGCGGGATAGGTGCCTGGTGGCGATCATGCGTGCCCGTGATGCCATCCAGATCCCGAATGTGGGCAAAGCACCGGGTTCAACATCTGGTGTGCCTGCGTGAGAGCGAAGAATACGGCGCGGAACCTAACCTCGCTTTTCGCTCCGAGCTCGATAGCGGTGTTCGGCGCAAGTAGCCGGCCTGGGCGGCCCGGCTACCAAGTGCTGGAAGCGCTGCAAAGGATTGATCCGGTAAAGAAAATCTACCCGATTACCCCGCGATACGAGGAGATTCTGGGGCTGAAGTGCTATTCGGATATTGGGCAGGCACCCGTCGCCGAACTTGCCATCATTGCGAGTGCGAGTGATCGAATTGAGACTGAGGTAGCTGCTGCTATTGCCTGCGGGGCCAAGAGCCTTTTAGTTTTCGGAGCGCCGACGGCTACTACAGATCGGCCCAAGTGGCTGCGTCGAATCGGTGACATGGCCCTCGAAGCCGAGATTAACCTACTGGGGCCTGACACTCTCGGATTTGTCAACTACTCACAAAAATGCGGAGCCACCTGGGCCGTACCTGATCAGATTGAACCGGGTGGCATTGCAATTGTTTCACAGTCGGGCACCGTGTATTGGGAGGCCATCACTAATGATCCGCGCCTAAGGTTTTCGTTCTCCGGCCATAGCGGCTTGGAGTCGACATTAACGATGGCGGATCTGATCAAGTACTGCCTGTCAATAGATTCAACGCGCGTTATTGGTATCTACGTCGAGACCGTGCGTGATGCAGAAGGTTTTGAACAATCCTTACTTGAAGCAGCGGAGCGCGAGATCCCCGTAGTTGCGCTGTATGCGGGGCGCACGGATAAATCGCGAACCCAGATGATGACCCACGCTGGTCGTCTTGCGGGAGGCCGTTCAGACCTGGAAGGCATCTTGAACCGTTATGGCGTTGCCCGGGCCACCTCACCTGATGAGTGGTGGACGACACTTGCGCTCTTGGGCGGTGAGCGCCGCATTGGTACCGGCGGTCTTGCCGCGGTAATGGACTCTGGCGGTGGTCTCGCGATGTATTTGGACTTCGCCGAGGAACTCCGGTTGCCTCTGGCCGAATTGAGCCCTGAAACCAAGAATGCGATATCGGGGCTTCTTGGCTACGACGGTGAAATTGGCAGTGCGCTGGATTTTTGGATTGGCGACTCGGATCGACATGCACGAACTGAGAAACTAATAGCGACCTTGGCCGGCGATAATGACACGGCTGCCGTGATGGCGTTCACGACTTACGCTGAGTCAAAGAGTGCTGGTTTCGCTGAGAGCGTGGCAGATGCGTGCCTGCAGGTGATCACCCAGACTGCCAAGCCAATCGTGGCGGCCACCTACACGAGCCGGCAGGTGCAGCCAGACCTAATGCTAAGGATTGCGGATGCTGGGATCCCGATTCTTGATGGGATGAAGACCGCCCTAATTGCCTTCAGTCACGCTTTCCGGTACCGGTCTTTCCAGGATTTGCGAAAGAGTCGGACTGGTAAAGACTCTGCAGCAGACGCCACGGACACTAATCAGGTCGAATCTTGGAAGCGGCGGTTTGGTGGGGCCGCGCAACTTGCTGAAGCTGATGCACTTGCATTCCTATCAGATTTTAATATTCCATGCGTGCGAACAATCCGCGCAGACACCGTGGCGGCGGCGGTATCTGCAGCCGATGAACTGGGGTATCCGGTGGTCCTGAAGACCGACGAGGGCCTGGCACATAAAGCTGCACACGGTGGGGTCCACCTCTCGCTCCAAGACTGCGATGCTGTTAGTAGTGCCTACACGAAAGTGGCGGCAGACCTTGGCCCTAAGGTCCTCATCGCCCCGATGGCATCTGGTCATGAAATCGCAATCGGAATGGTTTTTGGTCAATTTGGACCTAACATGATGATCAGTGCAGGTGGTGTATTGATTGAACTACTAAAGGATCGCTGTTACTTACTTGGGCCGGTCTCTCCAGACGAGGTAAAACGCGCGGTGGATGATCTCCAAGTGATGCAGGTGATCTCAGAGTCATTAGGGTCGAATTTGGCTGCGCAAACGGAATTACACGAACTTATCAGCAGAATCTCGCACCTCGCGTGTGCCTTTGACGGGGTGCTGAGCGAACTTGATATCAATCCGGTCCTGGTGAGTGTTAATGGATGTGTCGCAGTGGACGCGCTCATTGGTTTGTCTGCTAACTAATGTTTAATCTGAAGGGGAGTTGACTGCAGTGGATACGGTGCGAGTTGAAGAACGAGGACACGTCCTTGAGGTCACTTTGGATAAGCCGAAGGCGAATGCCATTGATGGGCCGACCAGCCGGGCGATGAGCAAGATTTTCGTCGAATTTCGCGATAATCCAAAGTATCGAGTGGCGATCTTGACCGCCGCCGGGGAAAGGTTCTTTTGCGCCGGCTGGGACTTGAAGGAGATCTCTGATAGGGGCGAGCCCGACACTGACTTTGGTGAAGGCGGCTGGGGCGGACTGCAGGAGTTACCGGGACTCAACAAGCCGGTTAGTGCGGCAGTGAACGGGATGGCACTTGGTGGCGGTTTCGAATTGGCACTTGCTGCGGAGCTAATTGTCGCAGCCGATCACGCGCAGTTTGCGCTCCCGGAAATCAAGGCTGGGATTTTGGCCGACGCGGCTACGGTGAAACTTCGTAGGCGCATGCCGTATCACGTGGCCGTGGATTTGTTGATGACCGGCAGATGGATGGATGCCCAAGAAGCCAAGCAGTGGGGGTTATTACGTGAGGTGGTCCCGCTATCGGATCTTCTGGCCACCGCGCGGGAGCTAGCGGACATGATCGCTGCCGGCCCCCCGCTGCTCTACCCAGCGATAAAGGAGACACTCCGGGAGACCGAGGAGATGATGGTCCAGGAGGCTTTCGACGAGGTTAACAGCGGGCGCCTGCAAGCGGTTGCGAAACTTTATGCCAGCGAGGACACCATTGAGGGGGCGAAGGCTTTTGCTGAAAAGCGCGACCCAGTATGGAAGGGCCGTTAAACTCCCCCACGGCCAGTTGTAAAACTAACGAAGCAGCCGGTCGCGGGCTTCCTCGGCGCTCGCTAGTTTGCCGCCGAGGCGTTGCACAATTTCCTTGGCTCGGGTCACGAGATCAGCATTAGAGGCCAGTACGCCGCGGTCTAGGAACAAATTGTCCTCGAGGCCGACTCGCAGGTTGCCGCCCATCAACATTGCTTGGGCAACCATTGGCATTTCCATGCGACTTATTGCGAAACCACTCCAAAGCGAACCCGCAGGTAGGTGGTCACGCATGGTCTGCATTGCTTCAGGAGTTGCCGGCGCGCCATAGGTCAGGCCGAGGCAAATCTGGAACAAAGCTGGGGAGGCGATTAAACCCTCGGTGATAAGGCGCTTGGCGAGTTCAATATGGCCTAGGTCAAACACCTCAAGTTCGGGCTTAACCCCCAATTCCATGATTCGCTTTGCGCTCGCGCGCAGGTATGAAGGTGTCATTACATAAAGCATGCTGTCGTCATCAAAGTTCATGCTGCCGCAGTCGAGTGAGCAAATATCCGGGCGCAACTCTTCAACATGCACCAGTCTTTCCATTGGCCCAACAAAGTCACCTCCCGGGGCGGGAGTGTCATTGGCGCCATCGGCACCGACGATCATGTCGCCGCCCATGCCTGTGGTTAGGTTGATCACGACGTCAACCTTGCTATCGCGAATTCGCTCGACCACCTCGCGGAAATAAGCGGGCTTTCGGCTACCTTGACCGGTTTCAGGTTCGCGCACATGGATATGGACGATCGCGGCGCCGGCCTTCGCGGCCTCGATGGCGGCGGTGGCTACCTGCTCTGGGGTAACCGGCAGGTCTGGGTGTTTCGCCAAGGTGTCACCGGCACCGGTTACGGCGCAGGTGAGGAATGGCTCCCAATTAACGGCACTGACGGTCATCGGCTTTTCCGCTCTGTTGGTGGACTGCACTTATGTCGTAGCCTTATCTGCTAGGTGACTATAGCAAAAGAAACAAGTGACGTCACTATCTGTTATATTTCGGGCTTTAGGGCTGAAATTAGTCGGGCGGAGGGGCTTTGATGGGTACCCGCCAAGGCCCGGTGCAGGTGGGGGCAGCCAACCTTCCGTCGAGCGTGCGCATCTGGGAGGTCGGCCCCCGCGACGGCCTCCAAAACGAGCAGCAGATCATCGACACCGATCACAAGGTGGCCTTCATTGATCGGCTCAGTGCCGCGGGGCTGCCGGTGATTGAGGCCACGAGCTTCGTGCGGGCCAATCGAATCCCCCAGTTGGCCGATGGGGCAAAAGTGATGTCGCGCATAACCCGCAAGGCCGGGGTGCGGTACCCGGTGCTGGTGCCAAATGATCGCGGTCTGGATGCGGCGGTTGCAGCCGATGCCCGCGATATCGCGGTGTTTGCAAGCGCCACGAATACTTTCGCGGAACGAAACTTGGGGCGCACCCTCGCCAACCAAATGCAGATGTTCACTCCCGTGGTGCAGCGGGCGGTTGGGCAGGGCATCCCGGTGCGCGGTTACGTCTCAATGTGTTTCGGTGACCCGTGGGAAGGCCTGGTTGAGCCACGGCAGGTTGTTGACGTCTGCCGGCAACTTGTTGATGTTGGGTGCGGTGATATCAGCCTGGGCGACACGATCGGGGTGGCAACACCGGGCCAGGTTGGTGAGTTGATCGCGCTACTTGTGAACGCTGGTATTGGGATCGAACGCATCGGGGTGCATTTCCACGACACTTACGGGCAGGCACTTTCCAACACCTTAGCTGCACTGCAGGCCGGGGTCAGCACCGTCGATGCCTCAACCGGTGGGCTGGGCGGTTGCCCGTATGCCGAGTCGGCGACCGGCAACCTTGCGACCGAGGATCTCGTCTGGCTGCTCGATGGCCTCGGCATCGAAACGGGAGTCGACCTCGGCGCCCTCGTCGAGACCTCGACCTGGCTCGCGCACCAGCTGGGCCGGCCGGTGGGCTCGCGGGTGGCCCAGGCCCTAGGCACTACCACGTAGCCCTGCGCATCGGGCAAGATGGCGGCGTGAGCACCAGCCCCGCGCAGCCAGAACTGGTCGAAACCTTGGCCCAGATCGTCGGCGATGCGCACCTATATATAGGTGCTGATCGAGTGGCCCCGTTCGTCACCGATTGGACGCGGCGCTTTGGCGGGCCGTGCCTTGCGGTGGTGCGGCCGGGGGGCGCCGGCGAGATCGCCGAGATCCTGCGCGCCTGCGCGGCGGCGGGGGTGCCCGTGCTACCCCAGGGCGGCAACACCGGACTGGTGGGCGGGTCGGTGCCGGCCGCGAGTGGGCAGCAACCCCCGGTGATCATTTCGCTGCTTCGGCTAACGGGCCTGGGTGCGGTTGACGACCTCGCCGGTCAAGTCACCGTCGGCGCCGGTGCCACCTTGGGCGAGGTGCAGCGTCATGCGGTGGCAGCAGGTTGGCGCTACGGGGTTGACCTCGCGGCACGCGACTCGGCGACCATCGGCGGCACGGTCGCCACCAATGCCGGTGGGATTCACGTCATCGCGCACGGCATGACGCGCGCGCAGGTTGTTGGTATCGAGGTGGTGCTTGCTGACGGGTCTGTGATCTCGCACCTCAGTGGCATGTTGAAGGACAACACCGGTTACGACTTAGCCGGGCTGTTCTGCGGATCCGAGGGCACCCTAGGGATCATCACCGCGGTCCGCCTTAAGTTGCACCGACCGTTGGGACGCACCACCGTCACCCTTGTCGGCACAGCAAGCTACGCCGATGCGTTGGCTCTCATGTCGCGCGCTGGTGTGGCCGCCGAATCAAGCGCGCCCGGGTCACGACTCCTTGCCGCTGAAGTCATCGATGCGCCGAGCATGGATTTGGTCTGTGCGGTTGCTGACCTTAATTGGCCACTTGCGCAGCGTTGGCCCGTCGTGGTGCTACTCGAAGTAGTTGACGGTGGCGATGGCTCGGGACTGCCTCTTGATGAGACGGCTGACGCGGTAGTAGCCTTCGACGCTGCCGACCAAGCCCGACTCTGGGCTTACCGCGAGCGGCAGGCCGATGCCTATGGCGCCGCGGGGATAGTCCACAAACTCGACGTGTCGGCGCCGCTACCGAAACTTGCAGCCTGCGCGGACGAACTGATGGTACTTATCGGCACCCTGCCTGATGTGACCACCTTCGGGATCTTCGGCCACCTGGCCGATGGCAACATGCATGTTGAGATTGTCGGCCCGGCGGCCGCTGACCTGCGCGCGGATCTTGCCGTGCTCGAATGTGTTGCGAGTTACGGTGGATCGATCTCTGCCGAACATGGTGTTGGCAGGGCTAAGGCTGCGGATCTGCACCTGTGCCGTTCGGCAACTGAGATCGCCGCGATGCGCGCCATCAAGGGGGCCCTTGATCCGCAGGGGTTGATGAACCCCGGGGTGCTGTTTATCTAGATTCCGAGTAGGGCCCGCAATTTGGCCGAGTCATCGACAATGGCGATGGCCCCGGCCTCGGTCAACTCCGCGCGCGAGCCGTACCCCCAGAGCACCCCGATGGTTGGGATGCCGAACCGCTTGGCCCCGAGCACGTCATGGCTGCGATCACCGACCATGTGGATTTTGATCGTGGTCGGATCGTCAATACCGAGTTCTTCCAGGGTATGGGCAATGACATCGGCCTTGTGTTGGCGGGCACCATGCATCTCGGCGCCGCCAATGAAGTTGAAATAGCCGTCGAGTTTGAAGTGAGTGAGGATCCGGGTTGCCGATGCAGTGGGCTTCGAAGTCGCCGTGGCGACGGTGGCGCCCTGGGCGCGCAGGTCGGCGAGGATTTCGGGCAGACCTGGGTAGACGGAGTTCTCATACTCGCCGACGTCGTGGTAGCGCTCGCGATATTTCGCGATCATCTGCTTGCTCTGCGCTTCAGTTACACCAAAATGATCGATGAAGGTGTCAAAAAGCGGCGGGCCAAGAAAGCTGCGCATGGCCACGTCATTCGGGCCTTCTAGACCCAGATCGGCGAGGGCGTAGCGAATGCAGGCGATGATGCCCGGGGCGGAGTCGGTGATGGTGCCGTCGAGATCAAATAGCACCACCTGTGAGAGTGTCACCGCGGCATCATGTCATGATCAAATAAAGGGCCTGCGTATGGGAACCTTGGCTCGTGTCGATCATGGTGGTGGCCCATCGCGGCTCCAATAAGGAGGAGCCGGAGCACAGTTTGGCCGCCTACCTGTTGGCGGCCCGACAGGGCGCGGATGCGGTGGAGTGCGATGTTCGGCTCACCGCCGACGGCACCTTGGTTTGCGTGCACGATCGGGGCCTTGGGCGCACGAGTGATGGGCGCGGCGTGATATCGGAACTGACCCTGGCTGAACTAGAGCGCCAAGACTTCAGCGGCGGGTCATCGCTCTGGCTCGACTATGAAGATCCGCGCCCGGATGAGACCCGAAGCGGTATCTTGACACTGCGTACCATGCTGGCGACTTTGCTTGATGCGTCATCGACCATCAGTTTCTCGATCGAGACCAAGCACCCGACGCGATACGGCGCATATGTGGAATCGGCACTGGTCGAACTCCTGGAGTATTTCGGCCTACTGCGCTCGACTAAGGACGGCTCATCACGGGTGCGGCTGATGTCATTTAGCTCATGGGCGCTCAGGCGACTGCACCGGATGGCTCCGGGTACCCCAACCGTGCTGCTGATGGATCGCCTGTTCCTTTGGCGGTCCAATGGCTGGTTACCTCAGGAGGTCGACATCGCGGGGATCTCAATAGCCGCCCTACGCAAGTACCCCGGGTATGTAGCGGTGGCTCACGCCAAGGGGCACCGGGTGCACGTTTGGACGGTGGATGAGCCAGCCGATGTTGCCCTGTGCGTCGAGACCGGTGTTGACGCGATTATCAGTAATGACCCTGCCATGGTGCGCGAGATTTTGGGCACTGCGTAGATTTGCGCCATGGGTAAACAGTCGAAAATGGCCAAGCAGGTAAAGCAGGCCACCGCCGATGTTGCAGCGGGCAAGAGTGTTGCTGCGGCGTCGGTGCCAGTCGTGGGGCTGCGGGAGCCATGCCCATGCGGCTCGGGCCGGCGTTATAAGGCCTGCCATGGCAAATCTTCGAGTACGGCGAGCACCCTGCGGGCCTTCGAGGGATTCACATCCGAGTGCGATCTGATCGCGATGCGCGAGTTGGTGCCGGCTGCGACCTCGCCCGTGACATTGAGTGACGGTTCAGGTCGTGCGGTGACAATTGCCACGGTCTTGCCGGTGGCCTGGCCCGCTCTCGTGCGCTTAGACGGCACCATCATGTTGGGCTTGCAGGTCAACACCGATAACGGTGACGTCAGTCGTGATCTGGGCTCGGCACTTGCTCGGGCCCTGGAGACCGAGCCAGGTAACCCGGTGCCACCAACGCGCGAGATCGCAAATGCGCCCAGGCTGCAAGAACTCGTCGACGTCTCGCAGCAATTAGTCGTGAGTGTGCATGAAGGCTTTGATTTTTGGATCGATGATGAGGAGATGACCAAAGAGGTCAGGGATTCACTTGAGCGCGCAAACTCATACGCGCAGCCGACGACAAGGCTTAAATCGGTAGCCGCGGCCTACTGGACGCAGATGGGACCGAAAGAGCACCTGCGGTGGGTGCTGCCGCAGGAGGAAGAACCACTACTTAATGCGCTCTCGCGTTTACACGCCCGCGAGGAGACGTCCCTTGGTGCCGACACTCGCCTAGTCGGCATGTTTCGGGCGCAGGGGGTGATGGCCCCGGTTTGGGATCTACCCCTTGGCCATGGCGCTGCGGCCTGCGAGGATCCGGCGGGGCAGTTCGGCGAGCGCCTAGCGGCCGCGCTGAAGGAGACAGCACCCCTTACTGATGTGGAGCGTCGGGCGCGGGCGGGTTTGACGACCCGTCAGGTGACTTTGCGCTAGCCCTTCGGTCTTGTTCGAATACGTCGATGGCCAATGTGGGCCACATTGTCGGGGTATCAAAATTGCGCGGCCCCGACCAAGGGGCGGGGGTAGCGTCCAATTTGCGCATGAGGGCGTAGATCGGGTACTCATAAGTGGCTCGGGTGGCGCGAAACATCTCCCAAGCGTCGTCTATCGGCACCTCGATTGGGAAGTCGGAGCGACGCAGGATGTCGACCGCGTGATCGAACTCCGCGCGGGTGAGGGTGGTCGTTAACTTCTCGGTATCGAGCAATCCAACCAACACACTGGTGGTGAGGGCTTTTTCGGCATCGGCGGCGGCGGCCTGATGGACGGCGGCGATTCGGGCGTCGCGCGACGGAACTTTCAGTTGTTTCGCACTGAGCGGTTGCAGGTGCTTGTACTTGCGCAGCCAGATACTTCGAAAGGGTAGGTAATAAACCCTTGGTTGCTTCGCCCCGAAGAAAACGTAGAGGGTTTGAACTGCGTTCGACCCATGCTGCAAGGTTATGTATGAGGGGGTGCGCGGCAAACTGGTGTTTAGTGCGATCAGCAACGCGCTGGCGTCCATGGCGGTTAGTAGTGACACCAGGAAGTGCCTAGTGCCGTGCCCAGATCGCACATACATCAGCATCGGATAGGTGACGTGAGTCATGCGTAACTTCGCCGCCCAGGGCGCCCACGACGCAAGATGCTCCGGCAAATCCGCGATGGACTTCGACAGGCAAATGCGGGAGAGTAATTCAGGGCCCCAAGCGGGCTCACCTCCCGCTGCCGCCATGAGCGTCACCTGAACTTCGCGATCGATATAGGTCTGATAGATGGTGGGCAGGTACCCGATCATCAGCGCGATGACCACGGGGCCGGTTAATGCCGCGAGGAAGTCAATCTGGGTGGCTTCATTATTACTGTTGTTGCCCACAGTTCCTAAAGTGAGCAGGCTCGACCCGGATTCGCGAAGTGCGTCGCCGATTGGCTCACCACTAAATCCGTGAATTAATAATCCGTACGCGAGGACGTAGATCAGCAGCCAAGTGATGAGCAGGGCAATGATGATCATGGGGCCGGCCCAGGCAAGGGCCGCGTCGCGCCTTAAATAAGTGCGACCAATCCGGGCAACGAGACGGCTGGTGCCAACCACCGCGGCGAGCACCCCATCGGTAATCACCGAGCGCAGATAACGAGGCACCACCACCGTGCGCAGCAGGCTCAGCGTAGCCATTATGAATAGCAAAGTCCCGAAGAGCAGCGCGGCAGCACGCGAGGTGAGCTCGACGGTCAGGTTCATGACCCATCACCTTACAAGCAAGTGGGGGTAGTCCGGATAGGCTTTAAGGTGTGGACTCCGGTGCTCTGAGCGTCATCGCGCTGGCTGGCGTCGTCATTGGGGTGGTGGGGCTGGTAGTGGCGGTGATCGCCCTGGTTCGACTCTCGCACCTGCGCCGGTCGCTGGTTTTATTGGAGGCCGCCGACGGGCGCGAGACCTTCGTAGGTGTGGTGGCCCGCTCGGTGGAGCAGTTTCATGAGCTGCGCCGAGACGTCGCCGACCTGGATCGGGTGCTCACCAAGACCCGCCATGACGTTGCCGAGTCCCTGCGTCATGTGTCGGTCATCCGGTACGACGCGCTGGGTGATCTCGGCGGCCGCTACTCGTTCTCGGCTGCACTACTTGACGATGCTGGCGATGGGTTGGTGCTTACCTCGATCCACGGGCGCGCCGAGACCCGTACGTATCTGAAGGGACTAACCGGCGGCAAGCCTGATATTGAATTGTCGCCCGAGGAGATGAAAGCCGTTGAGTTGGCGCGGGGGGCGAGGCCATGAATCGGATCCCCAACCATCCGGTAACGAAAGCACAAGCTTGGCTCACGAAACTGAGGAGTAGTTAACCGTGCGTTATTTTGTTACCGGCGCGGCCGGGTTCATCGGCTCCCACTTTGTGCGCCAGTTGCTCGCGGGTGAGTATGGCACCGAGGTAACCGGTGTCACCGTCTACGACAAGCTCACCTACGCGGGCAACCTGGCAAACCTGGCGGCCGTTGCCGATGACCCCCGCTACAACTTCGTGCAGGGTGATATCTGCGATGGCGACCTCCTTGACCAGGTGCTCCCAGGCCATGATGTAGTGGTCAACTTCGCGGCCGAAACCCACGTCGATCGCTCGATTCACGGTCCGGCGGATTTCATCATCACCAATGTGGTCGGCACCCAGACGATATTGGACGCCTGCCTGCGCCATCAGGTAGCGCGCACCGTTCACATCGGCACCGACGAGGTATACGGGTCGATCGACGCGGGCTCCTGGACCGAAAGTGAGCCACTACTGCCGAACTCGCCCTACTCGGCGGCCAAAGCCGCGGCCGAGATGCTCGTGCGCGCCTACTACGTCACCTACGGGTTGGATGTCTCCAGCACCAGATGCTCGAATAACTATGGCCCGTATCAATTCCCGGAGAAAGTCGTGCCGCTATTCGTCACCAATCTAATCGATGGTGGCAAAGTGCCTCTTTATGGTGATGGCATGAATGTTCGCGACTGGCTGCATGTTGATGACCACTGCCGTGGCATTGCGATTGTTATCGCCAAGGGCCAGGCCGGTGAGTCCTACAACATCGGCGGCGGCCTCGAACTAAATAACCGCGAACTAACCGAGCGGGTGCTCGCAGCAATGGGCGCTGACTGGAGTTCGGTGCAGCCGGTTGATGACCGCAAGGGCCATGACCGCCGTTACTCGGTCGATGACTCCAAAATCCGGGCTCTCGGCTACGCACCCCAGCACCCCTTCGATGAAGGACTCGCCGAAACCGTGTCCTGGTACCGGGCCAATGAGGCTTGGTGGCGCCCCCTTAAAACAAAAGCGGCGTTGTAGTACTCATGCGGGTTCTGGTCACCGGTTGCAATGGTCAACTTGGCAATGTGCTGGTTGACCTGCTCACGAAGCGACCCGCCGATGTGGTCAAAGGTGTTGACCTGCCGGCCGTTGACATCACCGATCCCGCGTCGGTGCGCGAGGTGATCACGCACTTCGCTCCGGACGTCGTCATCAATTGCGCGGCCTGGACGGCGGTTGATGCGGCCGAGGAGCGCGAAGCCGATGCCCTGAAAGTTAATGGTGACGGCCCGCGTGTCCTTGCCGAAGCCTGCAAAGCCGCCGGCGCCTGGTTGGTGCAGATATCCACCGATTATGTGTTCGCCGGTGATGAGAAAACCCCATATCCCGAAGACGCAACAGCGGACCCAAAGACTGCGTACGGGCGCACCAAACTAGTGGGCGAGATCGCGGTGCAGCAGGTGCTACCAGAGGCCCACTATTTGGTTCGCACCGCGTGGCTATACGGCCTGCAGGGCAATAACTTCGTAAAGACAATGCTCATCTTGGAAGCTGGGCGCGACAATGTTTCGGTGGTCGATGACCAACATGGGCAGCCGACCTACGCCCGCGATCTAGCGGAGCAAATTCTCTTACTGCTCGATGCCCGCCCGCCCGCCGGCACCTTCCATGCCACTAACGCTGGCGCGACCACCTGGTTCGAGTTCACCCGTGCCATCTTCGAAAGTATCGGGGCAGATCCGCAGCGGGTACTGGCGACTGACTCGGCCAGCTTCGTGCGGCCGGCGCCCCGGCCCGCATACTCGGTGCTCGGCCAAGATAAATGGCAAGTGGTCGGGCTGGCCCCCATGCGGGATTGGCGCGCTGCGCTGACGGCGGCTTTTGCCGATGGGATTAGTGCGCCTTAGCGGGTTCATGCATCCACAGGTGGGTCCACCGGCTGATCGTCGCCAAACAGCTTGCATCGACGCGTCCGAGAACGCGCTGGATTCGAGCAGTACTAATAGTTCGGGGCTGTTCTGTCATGGCGAAAGTTGGCGTGTCGAGCCCGGTCTGCCCGGTCAACAAAATGTGGTTTTTCCAGTCGCGATTCTTACGCGTGCACGGTAGTAGAATCGTGAACTCTTGAACTACATCTTCAAAATCTGTCGACGCGATGATGAGGGCGGGACGTTGCCCAGATTGTTCGCGGCCTTGGGTGGTACCGAAATCAGCCCAAACAACGGTGCCGGCGCGTGACATCGGGTTAACCACCGACATAGTGCTCACCACGGATCGACCATCAGCCCGTCGGCCAAGGAGCCTTCCATAGTTTGGGTTTCTTCTAGATAGGCCGCCCAAACTTCTGCTGGCGCGTCCAGCATTTGCTGCTTTGCAAGCGCCACTTCCTGGCGCCAGAGGTAGTCGGCGAGTACCTTTTCAATCATGGTCCCGGCGGTTAATCCTTGGCTAGCCGCTAACTCGTTAATCCGATCGCGGGTCTCGGCTGAAACCTTTATTGTCGTTGCGGTCATTTCTAAGGTATACCACACGTATACCCATAATTTCGACTCTGCCAGCGTTAGTGAACCCACGAACTGCAGGCAGAAGTACCTAAGTCCCCAAAATTAATCGCTTTTCCCCCCTTTACCCCCTTGACACCGCCGGTTTCCGGGCGTTCAATGATAAGAAGTCTGAGCTTGAGGCTAGGAGTCAAGTAACAGGACACATGTAACAGGGCACAAGTAAACGGTGCGGTAGCACCTGAGGTTGGGTAGTGCTGCAGCGTCAAATAGGACCATCAACGCTGGGTAAAACCACAAACAGGAGCCCTCATGAGCAAGAACCCAATCTTTCAACCGCGCAGGTTCCAACCGCGCAGGCCTTCAACTAAATCACGTGGAGGTCGCGCCCGAATAGGTGCGGTGGCAGTTGCGTTTGTCTTACTAGGCGCCCTTTGGTCGCCAGCACTCGCCGATGAACCGCCGCCTGGTGGTGGTGGTGGTGGTACGCCGCCGCCGGCAGCTCCGCCGCCGGCAGCTCCGCCGCCGCCAGCTCCGCCGGCTGGTGATCAGCAAGGTGGTCAGCAGCCGCAGCAAGGTCAGCAGCCGCAGCAAGGTCAGCAGCCGCAGCAGGGTCAGCAGCCGCAGCAGGGTCAGCAGCGGCAGCAAGGTCAGCAGCCGCAGCAAGGTCAGCAGCCGCAGCAAGGTCAGCAGCCGCAGCAAGGTCAGCAGCCGCAGCAAGGTCAGCAGCCGCAGCAGGGTCAGCAAGGTCAGCAGCCGCAGCAGGGTCAGCAAGGTCAGCAGCCGCAGCAGGGTCAGCAAGGTCAGCAGCCGCAGCAGGGTCAGCAAGGTCAGCAAGGTCAGCAAGGTCAGCAAGGTCAGCAGCCGCCAAACCAGCAGCCTGGTGGCCAGAATTTCAATCCCGGCACCTTCGACCCGAATGCCGCGCGAC
>BJGE01000034.1:0-8886 GCA_014190275.1 Actinomycetes bacterium
CCTTCTTCTTAGCGCCGGTCGACTTGGTTGTCGTCTTCGCTGTCGTCTTATTGGCCGGTGACTTCTTCGCCGGTGCCTTCTCGGTGGCCGCCTTCTTGGCCGGTGCCTTATTCGCCGGTGCCTTCTTCGCCGGTGCCTTCTTCGCCGGTGCCTTATTCGCCGGTGCCTGCTTGGCCGGTGCCTTCTTCGCCGGTGCCTGCTCGGTGGCCGCCTGCTTGGCCGGTGACTTCTCGGCAACTACCGGCTTGACCGGCTTGATGATCGCCTCACCATCGGAAACAATCACGGTGATGTGGCTGCTGCGCTTGCGCACCCGGTAGGCACGGCCTTGGGCTCGCGGGCGGATGCGCTTCATGGTGGGTCCTTCGTCCACAAAGGCTTCACTGACCATCAGACCACGGGCATCCATCGCATGGTTGTTGGTCGCATTCGCAATCGCGCTTGCCAGCACCTTGCCAATCGGCTCGCTGGCCGCTTGGGGTGCAAACGTCAATACCGCCTGGGCGTCTGCCGCATTCATGCCTCTGATGAGGTTTATGACGCGGCGCGCCTTCATGGGCGTGACACGGACGTACCGCGCCTGGGCCCTGGCTTCCATCGCTATCCCCTTGCTTCTCGTTGCTCGGTCTATTGTCAGTGGTCGGTTTTCGGCAAGAAATCCTCTTTATTAACGCTTCTTAGCCTTGCGGTCATCCTTGATGTGGCCTTTGAAGGTACGGGTCGGGGCGAACTCGCCGAGTTTGTGCCCAACCATGTTCTCCGAGACAAACACCGGCACATGCTTGCGGCCGTCATGCACAGCGATCGTGTGGCCGAGCATGAGTGGAATGATCATCGAACGACGTGACCAAGTCTTGATCACATTCTTTGACCCAGCCGCATTTTGGACTTCCACCTTTTTGAGTAGATGGGTGTCCACGAACGGACCTTTCTTCAGACTGCGTGGCATATTTCGGTTCCCTTATCGCTTCTTGCCGGTCTTGCGGCGTCGGACGATGAACATGTCGCTGGCCTTATTGGCCCTGCGAGTGCGGCCCTCTGGCTTGCCATTCGGATTGACCGGGTGACGCCCGCCAGAAGTCTTACCCTCACCACCACCATGTGGATGGTCAACCGGGTTCATTGCCACACCTCGGACGGTTGGGCGCTTGCCCTTCCAACGCATCCGGCCGGCCTTGCCCCAATTGATATTCGATTGCTCGGCGTTACCAACCTCGCCGATCGTCGCGCGGGCGCGCAGATCAACGTTGCGGATTTCACCCGATGGCATACGAAGTTGCGCATACGGGCCGTCCTTGGCAACAAGTTGCACACTTGACCCAGCTGACCGGGCTATTTTTGCCCCACCACCCGGCCGCAATTCAACTGCGTGAATCACTGAGCCCACCGGGATATTGCGCAGTGGCAAGTTGTTACCGGGCTTGATATCGGCACTTGGGCCAGTCTCGACCGCATCGCCTTGCTTGAGTTTGTTCGGTGCAATGATGTAGCGCTTCTCGCCATCGGCAAAGTGCAGGAGTGCAATTCGCGCAGTGCGGTTTGGATCGTATTCAATGTGCGCCACGCGAGCAGGTACACCATCTTTGTCGGCCCGCTTGAAATCTATGATTCGATAGGCACGCTTGTGGCCACCGCCTTGGTGGCGGGTGGTGATCTTGCCGGAGTTGTTTCGCCCACCCTTCTTCGAAAGCGGACGCACTAGTGACTTCTCCGGTTCTGACCGCGTGATCTCGACGAAGTCGGCCACGCTTGAGCCACGTCGGCCCGGTGTGGTCGGCTTGTACTTGCGGATTCCCATAGCTCTTCCGTCTCGTTAGTCGATTGCCCGGTCAGGAGACCGGGCCTCCGAAGATGTCGATACGGTCGCCCGCGGCAACAGAAACGATCGCTCGCTTTGTTGCCGCACGACGGCCGAAGCCAGTGCGGGTGCGAATCCGCTTTCCTTCACGGTTATGCGTATTTACGCTCAGGACCTTCACGCCAAAGACCTTCTCAACTGCGATCTTGATCTGAGTCTTATTGGCGTCCGTAGAGACGATGAAGGTGTACTTGTTCTCGTCCAGAAGACCGTAGCTCTTCTCGGAGATCACGGGCGAGATCAAGATGTCGCGGGGGTCTTGGATTCTCACTCTTCTACCTCCGACTGCCTAGCTACCGACTTGACGCTCTTGCCCTTAGGGGTGCCGGCCAAGAAAGCCTCGAGGGCCGCCTTGGTGAAGAGCACCTGGTCACTGACAATGACGTCGTAGGTATTGAGCTGATCCGGTGCTACCACGTGGGCGTTGTCCACATTTCGCAGGCTCAACCAAGAAGTCGTTTCATCGCGGCTGACCACAACCAAGACCCGGCCTTGCAGGCCTAGAGCAGCGAGTGACGCCGCAGCGCTCTTGGTTGACGGCACCTCACCGGCAACGAGCTCGGAGACCACATGAATGCGATCCTCGCGAGCCCGATCAGAAAGTGCGCCCCGCAATGCGGCAACCTTCATCTTCTTCGGGGTGCGCTGCGAGTAATCCCGCGGCTGCGGCCCGTGGACCACGCCACCTCCAACATATTGCGGCGCCCTGATCGAGCCTTGCCGCGCCCGGCCGGTGCCTTTTTGCTTGTACGGCTTGCGCCCGCCACCACTTACCTCCGCGCGGGTCTTAGTCGAATGGGTACCTTGGCGCGCCGCAGCCTGCTGGGCGACAACGACCTGGTGGATCAACGGGATGTTGACCTGCACATCGAAGATCTCGGCGGGTAGCTCAACCTTGCCGGACGCTTTGCCGGCAGGAGTGCGAACGTCTACGGCGGTCACGGTCAGCCCTCCTTCACAGCGGTGCGAACGAATACCAAGCCACCCTTGGGCCCGGGGATGGCGCCCTTGATGAGTAACAAGCCTTTTTCCACATCTACGCCGTAAACGACCAGATTCAAGGTGGTCTGGCGCACCCCACCCATCCGGCCCGCCATCTTCATGCCCTTGAAAACACGGCCCGGGGTGGCACAGCCACCGATGGAACCGGGCGAGCGGTGCTTTCGGGTCACACCGTGGGTAGCGCGCAAGCCATGGAAGCCGTGACGCTTCATGACACCCGCGAAGCCCTTGCCTTTGGTGGTGCCCACAATGTCAATGCGCTGGCCCGCCTCGAAGGTATCGGGGCCGAGCTCTTGACCGAGGGTGTACTCGGTCGCATCGTCGGTGCGGATCTCAACCAGGTGGCGACGCGGGGTCACGCCGGACTTTGCAAACTGGCCGGCATCTGGCTTGTTGACCTTCCGCGGATCGACAGCCCCGAAGGCGATCTGCACAGCCGAATAGCCGTCTTTGTCTGCGGTCCGCACCTGGGTAACGACACAGGGCCCAGCCTTGACCACAGTTATGGGCACGACCTTGTTGTTGTCGTCCCATACCTGGGTCATGCCGAGCTTCTCGCCCAGTACGCCCTTCACGTTGGTACTCATGGTCTTCGCGTCCTTACAGCTTGATCTCGATGTCGACACCAGCCGGGAGGTCAAGGCGCATAAGCGAATCAACCGTCTTCGGCGTAGGGTCGAGAATGTCAATTAGGCGCTTGTGCGTGCGCATTTCAAAGTGCTCGCGTGAGTCCTTGTACTTGTGCGGCGAACGGATCACGCAGTAAACATTCTTCTCCGTTGGCAGCGGCACCGGGCCGGCGACTTTCGCACCCGTTCGGATCACTGTCTCGACGATTTTACGCGCTGACGAGTCAATGACCTCATGGTCGTAGGCCTTAAGCCGAATGCGGATCTTTTGTCCCGCCATGGTGGCTGGTGTCCTTACTTCTCGTGTGCCGACTACTTCAGGTTTTTCCCGTTGTTGCTGGGCTTGCAGGCGGTGCTTGCTGAGTGGGGGTGGCAGTCGTGCCACCCCCTCCCAACTACTTCAGAATCTTGATTACGCGACCAGCACCCACGGTGCGTCCACCCTCACGGATGGCGAACCGAAGGCCCTCTTCCATGGCGATGGACTGAATCAGTTCAACGCGCATATCGGTGTTGTCCCCCGGCATGACCATGTCCTTGCCGTCGGGCAGATAAACCACACCGGTTACGTCGGTGGTGCGGAAGTAGAACTGCGGGCGGTAGTTATTGAAGAACGGCGTGTGACGGCCGCCTTCGTCCTTCGACAGGATGTACACCTGTGCGTCGAAGTCGGTATGCGGCGTGATCGAGCCGGGCTTGCAGCAGACCTGACCGCGCTCGACATCCTCGCGCTTAGTTCCGCGAAGCAGTAGACCGACGTTCTCACCAGCTTGGCCTTCGTCGAGCAGCTTGCGGAACATCTCAACGCCGGTGACGGTGGTCTTTTGGGCCGGGCCGGGGCGAATACCAACGATTTCGATTTCCTCGTTGATTTTGACCTGGCCACGCTCAATGCGACCGGTGACAACCGTGCCACGGCCGGTGATGGTGAAGACATCTTCAACCGGCATGAGGAACGGCTTGTCGATCTCCCGCTCGGGGGTCGGAATGTAGGAATCAACCGCATCCATAAGTGCCAAGATCGACTCGCCCCACTTGGCGTCACCCTGCAGCGCCGGGAAAGCTGCTACGCGGACAACGGGGATGTCATCGCCTGGGAACTCATAGATTGAGAGCAGTTCGCGGACTTCCATCTCGACGAGTTCAAGCAGTTCCTCGTCGTCGACCATGTCGCACTTATTCAGTGCTACGACCAGCGAGGGGACACCAACCTGGCGGGCCAGGAGGACGTGCTCCTTGGTCTGGGGCATCGGGCCATCGGTGGCGGCAACCACGAGGATCGCACCGTCCATCTGGGCCGCGCCGGTGATCATGTTCTTGATGTAGTCAGCGTGACCTGGGCAGTCCACATGTGCGTAGTGGCGAGCCTCGGTCTGGTATTCGACGTGGGCGATCGAGATCGTGATACCGCGCTGGCGCTCTTCTGGCGCCTTGTCGATCATGTCGAATGGCGTGAACGGGTTCACGTCTGGGTATTTGTCATGCAGCACCTTGGTGATCGCAGCGGTCAGCGTCGTCTTGCCATGGTCAATGTGACCGATGGTGCCGATGTTGACGTGCGGCTTGGTGCGCTCAAACTTGGCCTTCGCCATTTGAGTTCTCCCTTTTCGTAATGCCGTCCGGCGTTGTCGCGGATCGGTGGTGTGTTCTTTTTTATTTGTTTTTCAGTGATCCGCGACTATTCGCCGCGAGCCTTCGCGATAATCTCCAGCGACACATTTGCGGGAACCTGTGCGTAGGAGTCGAACTGCATACTGTAACTCGCCCGGCCCTGTGTGCGACTGCGCAGATCTCCTACGTAGCCGAACATCTCGGAAAGTGGTACCAGTGCCGCAACGACACGGGAACCTGAGCGCTCCTCCATGGACTGAATTTGTCCACGGCGAGAGTTTAGGTCGCCGATGACATCACCCATGTAGTCGTCAGGGGTGGTAACTTCGACTGACATCATCGGCTCCAGGAGAACCGGGCCGGCCCTACGAGCCGCGTCCTTGAACGCCATCGAACCTGCAATCTTAAATGCGAGTTCAGAGGAGTCGACATCGTGGTAGGCGCCGTCGGTCAAGGTTACTTTCAGATCAACCATCGGGTAGCCGGCGAGAACCCCGTGGTCCATCGCCTCTTGGCACCCTGCGTCAACCGAGGGGATGTACTCACGGGGGATGCGACCGCCGGTGACTTTATTCTCAAAGCTGTAGCCCTCTTCATTGGCACCCTCGGCGCCAGCATTGGGGGCGATGTCAATGATGACCCGAGCGAACTGGCCTGAACCACCGGTCTGCTTCTTGTGCGTGTAATCGACTTTCTGCACGGCTTTGGTAATCGTCTCGCGGTACGCAACCTGTGGCTTACCGACATTTGCCTCGACGCTGAATTCACGACGCATCCGGTCCACTAACACCTCAAGGTGCAGTTCACCCATCCCACCGATAATGGTTTGTCCGGTCTCCTCGTCGGTACGGACGTGGAAAGTTGGGTCCTCTTCAGCCAGGCGCTGGATGGCGACGCCCAGCTTGTCCTGATCACTTTTGGTCTTTGGCTCAATCGCCACCGAGATAACCGGCGCGGGGAAAGTCATCGACTCGAGCACCACCGGGTTTGCCGGGTCGCACAGGGTCTCGCCAGTCGTGGTGTCCTTCAAACCCATGACCGCAACGATGTCGCCGGCGCCAACAGAGTCGATCTCTTCACGCTTATTCGCGTGCATCCGGTAAATCTTGCCGATGCGCTCCTTGCGGTCTTTGACGCTGTTCAACACCGCCGTGCCGGTATCGAGACGACCCGAGTAAACCCGCAGATAGGTGAGCTTGCCGAGGTGGGGATCGGTCATGATCTTAAATGCCAAGGCAGCGAAGGGATCTTTGTCATTTGGCTGGCGCTCAATTATGACCTCGTTATTACCGGGCTTGGTACCCGTAATGGCGGTGACATCGAGTGGGCACGGTAGGTACGCAATCACGGCGTCGAGCATGGGCTGAACGCCCTTGTTCTTAAAGGCCGAGCCGGTAAGGATCGGGGTCAGCTTGTAGGCCAAAGTCGCGCGCCGGATCGCCGCCTGCAATTCTTCAACGGTAAAACTCTCACCTTCGAGGAACTTCTCCATGATGGCGTCGTCGGCCTCGGATAATGTCTCCAGGAGCTTCTCGCGATATTCCGCTGCCTTGTCGACCAGATCGGCCGGGATTTCCTCTACCGCGTAATCATCACCCTTTTGGGTTTCGCCGCGCCAAGTTAGGGCCTGCATCGTGATTAAATCAATGACCCCGAGGAAATCCGACTCCGAACCAATCGGGAGCTGGAGAACCAACGGGGTCGCGCCGAGCCGGCTGACGATCATGTCGACGCACATGTAGAAATCCGCGCCGGTCCGATCGAGTTTATTGATGAAACAGATGCGGGGCACGCTGTATTTATCAGCCTGTCGCCAAACGGTCTCAGACTGCGGCTCAACCCCGGCCACCCCATCGAAAACGGTGACGGCACCGTCTAGCACCCGAAGGGAGCGCTCGACTTCGACGGTGAAATCAACGTGGCCCGGGGTGTCAATGATGTTGATCGTGTGGTCTTTCCAGGTGCAGGTTGTCGCAGCGGAGGTGATAGTAATGCCGCGCTCTTGCTCCTGCTCCATCCAGTCCATGGTGGCTGCGCCCTCGTGGACTTCACCGATCTTGTAGTTGATACCCGTGTAGAACAGGATTCGCTCAGTGGTCGTCGTTTTACCCGCGTCGATATGGGCCATGATCCCAATGTTTCGGACCTTGGCCAGATCGAGTGCGGTCTGGGTTGACACTTAGCTCTCCGTTGCTCTCGGTTTTCGGTTTGTTGCTTAGGGTTGGGAGTTCTTTACCAGCGGTAATGGGCGAAAGCCTTGTTGGCTTCGGCCATCTTGTGGGTATCTTCACGCTTCTTCACACTGGCGCCCAGACCGTTCGAAGCGTCCAAGATTTCATTCATCAGGCGCTCGGTCATGGTCTTCTCGCGACGCTGCCTGGAGTAGCCGATCAACCAGCGCAGGGCCAAAGTGATACTGCGATTGGGCTTTACCTCAACGGGCACCTGGTAGGTCGCTCCACCGACACGGCGCGAACGCACTTCGAGCGTGGGCTTGATGTTGTCCAGGGCCCGCTTTAAGGTCTGGACGGGGTCGGTGCCGGTCTTTTCCCGGCAACCCTCGAGGGCGCCATAAACAATACGCTCTGCGGTTGATCGCTTGCCATCGAGCAGCACCTTGTTGATCAGTTGGGTCACGATCGGGGCACTAAATACTGGGTCATTGACGATTGGTCGCTTGGTGGCTGGACCCTTGCGAGGCATTAGGCCTTCTCCTTCTTCGCACCGTAGCGGGAGCGAGCCTGCTTGCGATTCTTGACCCCTTGGGTGTCAAGAGCTCCGCGGATGACCTTGTAGCGCACACCGGGTAGGTCGCGAACCCGCCCGCCGCGCACCAATACGATTGAGTGCTCCTGCAGGTTGTGACCAACTCCTGGGATATACGCGGTGATCTCGACGCCGGATGTCAGGCGCACCCGGGCCACCTTGCGCAGGGCGGAGTTGGGCTTCTTGGGAGTAGTGGTGTAAACGCGAGTACAGACCCCACGCCGCTGCGGGCTGCCCTTAAGGGCCGGGGCCTTGCTCTTGGAGACCTTGTCCTGTCGGCCCTTGCGGACCAACTGCTGGATCGTGGGCACTCGCCTACCTTCCTAGTTCGGTTTCGCGTCGGTCATAACTCAACTCTTAGTGCAATTCCCTCTAGGATCTACGACCCACGCGGTCGGGTGTGTCGAGCTGCCAACGGGCAGCCACGACGCGAAATCGTGGGTTGATCCCCGGCGCGCTAGCGCCCGAGCGCATCTTCGGGGGAAGCCGCGCACAACGGGATGCACCTGACGGGTCAGGCACAAGGAGGAAGATTACCCGCAGCCCGCCACCGGCGTCAAAGCGGGGTCCCGCTACCGCCGAAAAACGCAGCTACCGGCTAAGTTTTAGGGGGTTTTTGGCTCTGGAACGCCAAGCGGTTCGGCCGGTGAGGTTTTACCCCTTTTACCGAGCAAGAACAGCGCCACGATCGCGGCTATCGCTACTCCTATTGCCGCGATCAGCAAGGCGGTAGTGACCCCAGAGGTGTAGGCCAAGCCGGCAGCGGTAGCAGCTTCTTGCCCATTGGTTGCGAGAATTTCCGGAATCGCCCCGGAAATCACTTCATCGGTTAAGGATTCGTAGCCGGTGATCTGGGTCCCGTCGACCAGCCACACCGATGTCACCCTAACGGCCGAGATGGCACCGATTACTGCGATACCCAAAACTGCTGAAATCGAACTTATCAGTGCCATGAATCCAGCGATGGTGCCCATTTGGTCACGTGGGATTGCCATCATGGCTCCTGCGGATACCGCCGGC
>BJGE01000034.1:8986-24545 GCA_014190275.1 Actinomycetes bacterium
CGAGATGGCACCGATTACTGCGATACCCAAAACTGCTGAAATCGAACTTATCAGTGCCATGAATCCAGCGATGGTGCCCATTTGGTCACGTGGGATTGCCATCATGGCTCCTGCGGATACCGCCGGCATGCCCACCCCAATTCCGATACCCATTACCGCAAACCAGAGGGCAATTTGCGCCAACCCGGTCGTGGTGGTGGTCAGATGCAGGCCAAAGAGCCCGATCGCAACCGTGGCCAAGCCCAGACAAGTCGTCGGGCCTAAGCCGATACGGCCCATGATTTTTGGCGAGATAGGCGAGAACACAACCAGCATCAAGGACGCGCCGAATGACGAAATCCCGGCCATCAACGGGGTGAACCCGAGCACATTTTGGACTAACAGCATCTGCTGCATCATGGCCCCTGCCAGCACCAAGGACAAGAGCACCGAGATGGTCAAGGTCGCCGGGATCGGCGCGACCTTTATCGATGCCCAGTTGGTCAACTTGGTGACGCTTCGACGTTGCTGCATCACCATGATCAGTAACACAACAAGCCCGGCAGCTACCGGCAGATATACGATCGGGTCATAGAACTTATTCCTTTCCAGCATGCTCAAGCCGCCCGCAAATAGAATCATCGCCACGGTAAGTAGCGAGGAGCCCAGCCAGTCGACCTTGCGTTTCAACGACCCATCAGGGGTATCGCGAGGAACTTCGCGCATAACTAGCGGGATAACCAGTGCCATCAAAATCACGTTGATGCCGAACATCCACCGCCAGCCAAGGAATTGCACCATGGCGCCGCCGATAATGGGCCCAAAAGCTGACGCCCCAGAAGTCACGGCGGTCCAAAGTCCAATAAGTTTCGCAATCTGGTCGTGCGGTACCGCGGATGTGAGCATGGCCAAAGCCAAGGTGCCCATGAACCCTGATCCGATTCCTTGAATTGCTCTGCCCACGATTAGTATCCCCATGTCCGGGGCAAGTGCGCTGATCGCCGAACCTACAACGAAAATTGAAGTACCAATCAGATAGAGCCGGCGCCGGCCGGTGCGATCACCGAGTGCACCCGCGGGCACGGCCAAGGCGGCGCCGGCCACCATGTAGGCCATCATCGCCCACTCCATCTGGGCCATACCGACGCCGAAATCCTTTTGGATGCTTGGCAGCGCCACCGACATCACGCTTAGATCCAGCCCCACCAGGAACTGGCCGGTAGCTAAAGCAATGAGAGCAACATTCGAGGCCATACCCATGCGCAACTTGCTGACATCTGATTTGCTACCCGCACCTAACTGCCCAGCGGAGGCCGGCGCGGTCGCGTCTTTGTGAGCATGAATTCGAGATAACTGGGCTAGATCCATTCGAAGATTCATGGCCCGAGTATGGCACGCCCCCGCCCCCATTCTTGGGACTTAAATTAACTTTCCACGCATCCTTGGCCAATGACCGCGGCCTAAGGAAAGCAGGGCGTTAACTACTCCTGAGGGGCCGGTTCACCCGGGCGCTTGGCGGCCTTGGCGGCCTTGGCGGCCTTGCCGCGCGACCCCAACAAGAATGCAGCCACCACCGCCGCGATCGCGACCCCAATCGACGCGATTAGCAAGGCTGTAGTTACCCCGACGATGTATGAAAGGCCGGCTGCCGTGGCCGCTTCTTGCCCATTTGTCTTCAAGATCGCGGGAATCGCCCCAGAAACCACATTGTCGGTTAAGGACTCATAATCGGGTATTTGCACCCCTCGAACCAGCCAATCCGATGTCACCCGGATCGACGAGATGGCACCGATTACTGCGATACCCAAAACTGCTGAAATCGAACTTATCAGTGCCATGAATCCAGCGATGGTGCCCATTTGGTCACGTGGGATTGCCATCATGGCTCCTGCGGATACCGCCGGCATGCCCACCCCAATTCCGATACCCATTACCGCAAACCAGAGGGCAATTTGCGCCAACCCGGTCGTGGTGGTGGTCAGATGCAGGCCAAAGAGCCCGATCGCAACCGTGGCCAAGCCCAGACAAGTCGTCGGGCCTAAGCCGATACGGCCCATGATTTTTGGCGAGATAGGCGAGAACACAACCAGCATCAAGGACGCGCCGAATGACGAAATCCCGGCCATCAACGGGGTGAACCCGAGCACATTTTGGACTAACAGCATCTGCTGCATCATGGCCCCTGCCAGCACCAAGGACAAGAGCACCGAGATGGTCAAGGTCGCCGGGATCGGCGCGACCTTTATCGATGCCCAGTTGGTCAACTTGGTGACGCTTCGACGTTGCTGCATCACCATGATCAGTAACACAACAAGCCCGGCAGCTACCGGCAGATATACGATCGGGTCATAGAACTTATTCCTTTCCAGCATGCTCAAGCCGCCCGCAAATAGAATCATCGCCACGGTAAGTAGCGAGGAGCCCAGCCAGTCGACCTTGCGTTTCAACGACCCATCAGGGGTATCGCGAGGAACTTCGCGCATAACTAGCGGGATAACCAGTGCCATCAAAATCACGTTGATGCCGAACATCCACCGCCAGCCAAGGAATTGCACCATGGCGCCGCCGATAATGGGCCCAAAAGCTGACGCCCCAGAAGTCACGGCGGTCCAAAGTCCAATAAGTTTCGCAATCTGGTCGTGCGGTACCGCGGATGTGAGCATGGCCAAAGCCAAGGTGCCCATGAACCCTGATCCGATTCCTTGAATTGCTCTGCCCACGATTAGTATCCCCATGTCCGGGGCAAGTGCGCTGATCGCCGAACCTAGGACAAAAATGGAGGCCCCGATCATGTACAACCGGCGCCGGCCGGTGCGATCACCGAGTGCACCCGCGGGCACGGCCAAGGCGGCGCCGGCCACCATGTAGGCCATCATCGCCCATTGCATCTGGGCCATCCCGGTGTCGAATTCCGCTTGAATCTGCGGCAGGGCTACCGCCATCACACTGAGGTCCAGTCCGACCAGGAATTGGCCGGTAGCTAAAGCAATTAGCGCGAGTTTCGAAGCCATCGCCAGATGCGACTTGCTGACATCGGGATTGTCATCAGACACCGACGCGGGCGTCTGATTGTTGGCCTCCTTTTGCGCGTGGATTCTAGATAGTTGCGCCATGTCCATCCGCAAATTTTCCACGCACCATCATTGCACCAAGACCCATTTGCCGTATAGGTTTTGCCGGAATTTTGGCATATGATGCCGCAATGGTCCCCGAGCTAATCCCACTTTGGCAGCCCCATGGCCGAACCATCGTCATACCACCCGAGGAGATCTACCTCATTACCGACGGTGATGAACAGGTACTCACCGGTGAGTTGTTCACCGCGCTCGCCCCCCATATCAACGGCACCGCCACCGTAGCCGAGATAGCCGCCCAAATGATCATCGACGGCACCGCCACCGAGCAGGAGGTACCCGCGGCCATTGAGATCTTGATGGACCACGGATTCGTCGTAGATGCAAGTGCGGTAACCGGCCCGAGCGACGTGTACCAGATGTGGTGGCGAGACCACCTAGCCGATGGCTCACTGCAAGTCGCCATTGCCGTTGTCGGAGTCGGTGAGGTGCCAACAGCCGAGATCGGCTCGGCGATTTCCGCACATAACCTGGTGATTACCAGCGACCTAGCCGCTGCTGCCGCAGTCGTATTGGTGGCCGATGACTACCTGAACCCCGAAATTGCAGTCGTGGCTGACGCCGCATACAACTCGGGTACCCCGGTGCTGCTGGCGAATGCGTGCGGGGTGCGCCCGACCATTGGCCCTTGGCTTGGGGCACCCGGCCCCTGCTGGCACTGCCTGGCGGTGCGCCTGCAGTTCAATCGGCAGGTCGAGAAACGCTTACTCGGTGACGGTGAGCGGATGGGCCCGATAGCAAAGGGCTGGACCCCGACCACCAGCGCACACGCTGGCGGCGAGATCGCCCTTGAACTCCTCCGAACTTTCGCGGGCCGGCCACATGCCAATGCCCACGAGGATCGGTCAATTGCGATGATGACGATCGTTGATCACCTAACCGGCGAGCGCGGCACCCATCATGTGGTGCGGCGACCGCAATGCGAGTACTGCGGGGAACCTCTGACCCTCGATAATGCACCCGTTGAAATAGTTCTCGAAACGGGTGCACTGGACGCAAAGGACGATGGCAGTTACCGGCGCCTTACTCCTCAGCAAACCATAGAAACTTACGGCCACCAGGTCAGTCGGGTCACCGGCGTGGTCGAACACCTGCAACGCACCAACCTCGACAATGACGTCACCCACGTTGTTGAGTCCGGGGTAAACCTCGCCACCGTTAAGAAGGGTGCGAAAGTCTGTGGCTTCCGACAAAATGCCGGCGGTAAAGGGACAACCCCCGAGCAAGCACGCGCCGGCGCGCTTGCAGAAGCCATTGAGCGCTACGCCGCGACCTACGCCGGTGATGAACCCAGCATGGTCACCTCAATGACCAAACTCGCCGATCTGGCGATTGATCCACGTTCATGCATGTTGTTCAGTGAGCATCAGTACGAAATCCGCGAGGAGTGGAATGCCTCACGAAATGGCAAACACGTCATTCCAAAACGCTTCGATCCTGATGTCGAGATGCCGTGGTCCCCTCTTTGGTCCTTGACCGAGCAGCGACGCCTCTGGCTGCCTACCTCGTACACCTATTACAACTATGTTGGTGAATACCCGCGCAATGGCTGTAATTCTGATTCAAATGGCAATGCCGCCGGCACCTCAATCGAAGACGCCATCTTGCAAGGCTTCTTTGAGTTGGTGGAGCGAGACGCGGTCTCGACCTGGTGGTATAACGGTATCAGTCGGCCCGGAGTGGATATTGACGCCTTTGCCACCGCATATGGCGATTCATATTTCAATCGGCTTCGAACCCACTACAGCGAAGTCCTCGACCGCGAGATCTGGGCCCTTGACGTAACCAGCGACCTCGGTATCCCAGCATTCGTTGCCGCCTCGCAAGCCCGCACCGGACTCCCTCGCATCCTTCTCGGTTTTGGTGCGCACCGCGATCCACGGGGTGCGTTGCTGCGTTCACTGACCGAGATGAATCAGATGCTCGGCATGATCGGCGCGATGGAGGCGCAGGGGGCCCCAACCGAACTGGATGTTTCCAAGCCGGAAGTTAATTGGTGGTATACCCCGAACATGGACGAGCATCCATTCGTGTTACCCGACTCGAACCTGCCTTTGACCACCCCTGCTGATCACGACCATGAGTGGACTACCGACGGCAAGGCCAATGTTGAGGCGGTGGTAAAACTTCTTACCCAACATGGCCTGACGATGTCCGTCGCAAATATGACCAAACCCGATATCGGCATGCCCGTTGTCAAGGTCGTGGTGCCGGGGATTCGGCACTTCTGGCCGCGGTTTGCACCCGGTCGACTTTATGACGTACCCGTCAAGATGGGGTGGCGCGAAACTGCGCTGATCGAGGCCGAGCTGAACCCGACGCCGATTTTCTGGTGAGTGGCTCTACCAAGTGGCAGAGCTAATCAGCGGCCTTTAGCGCACCGCCATTTAGCAGTAGTTGCAGCATCGGCGTGGTGTCGTCAATGCAGGTCACGGAGTCAATCCCAAATCGTGCACAGAGCGTATCTACGAGAACTTGGAACGACATGGGTTTGTCTAGCAAATCCCAGATGAATGCACCCATCTGATCCAAGCCAATCAATTCGTATTCACCAGTAACGAGTACGAGGTCATCCCCGACCTGGGCGGTAATCACTAGCTCATCCTTTTGTAGTGGTGTCGCCAGATCCAAGATCACATCTGGTTTCGGCGGTAGCGATCCGGGGAAGAGCTGCGGCCCCGATGTTGCCCGCTCTGTTACCGAGGAAATTGGCGTACGAAGCGTCCGCCCCTCTATCGCGTAACCGAACTCCTCCATCAACGCCCCGCAATTGCGCTCAATCCGTACCACCTGACCGGCACTAAGTTCATCGCGCCAACCACCCGCCTGCCCTTTTCGAAAAAAGGGCACATTGGTGCCGGGTGAACGCTCATTGAATCCGGACTCACGCTCACGCGATTGCAGTTTTTCGAACCTGGTGCTCTCGACTGCGTGCATGAGTTCATCCTTTGACACCTCAAGTCCAGCAAAAGCCAATGCCGAGCCAAAAGTCTCATAGGGATCCGCTAAGAAGTCCTCATAACGGTAAACCGCGACCGGATAAGTGGGTAGGCGGCGCCAACTGTCCAGATGCTCCGACCAAGAGCCTTGTGGTTGTCTGCTCATCAGAACAGAGGGAGTACCGGGTAATTGCGGGTCGCGGCGGCAAAGTAGGTCGACCATGGCATCGAGGCTCAGGTTGAAGTGTCGGGCGGCAGAACAAACTACATCTCGGGGGTCTCTGATTATCACCAATGCCGCGCGCGATGCCGCCGCCGGGAAAAGTTCTGACCCATCGGGTGCGCTACGAAACTTCTCATGGGTTTTGCGCAGGGTAGGCCGGCCAGCCCGATCACCAGTAACCAACTCCAAGCGCGATCGCATTAAGTCCAACTCGTCACAGGTAAGACGCCGGGCGTCAATGCCCCAGCCGGTCAAGTACTCCATCTGGCAGGGCTGCGGGGATTCATGTGGCTTAAGTTCTGCGTCTTGCGCAGACTCCACCGCGTTCCACAAGAACCGAAACCAAGTGTTGCCGGATTTAGGATATGAGGCTAACCAAATATTTGCAGGGAGTTCTCCGACGACTTGGCTAGCCACTTTGCGACTCCAGCCAGGTCGCAAGCTCATCAAGTGCACTTTCTAATGCATCTCTGGCTTTGTCGCTTGTGTGGCGAGCATCCACGGAAGCCCATTCGGCGTCGGGGTCGGTTATCGCTCGCAACGGATCACTACTAACCCAAGCCGGTAGCACCGCCAGGCCAGCTACGATCTCCAAGAGTTCACCGGGAGAGCGCTCCTTAGGTACCACCTCGATGAGTAGTGACCGCGCGATTCGAGCCCGGCCAATACCGGGTGATACCGGCTCCGGCGGCTCCGGCATCAAGGTTGCCATAGCCACCAGGGCGATCGGCTCGCTCCAGCGTGCAATTCCGATACCCACGGCGTTACCGCCGGGGCGCACGAAGCTGTCGATGGCCATCGACTCCATAACCGCGATCGCCGCAGAGCAGAGAATCGGCGCTTCACGCGGATAGACCATCACCTGACCACCCGCAACTCGCGCCGGCACCAAAAAGTCACCGACACAACTCCAGCCAATTTTTGAAAGCCCCACAACCACCCGTTCGGCCAACTCCGGTGCTGACGAGATCAAGACCGCGCGGCCCGCCGGATCAACCATGACGGACCCATTTAGTAACCAGAACCCGCGCCGCCACCAGACAAGCGGATCAACTAGATTGCTCAAGACCATTGCCTCGCCTTGTGCATCTAGGCCGCGGTCCAAGGTCATCTCATTTGATCCATCAGCCGCCACCCGGAAAGAACCCATTGTCGGAAGCTCAAACTCCCATGGCTCGACCTCGGTGTTGACCAGCCCTGACATCTTTTACTCCTAATAGGAAACCTTAAGGTCAGTCGAGTGGACTGATGGCAATTTCACCTATTGATCCATGGGTGTAATAGTCAAGGCCGGTTGCCAAGGCGAAGGCATCACTATCGCCCGTACCCAGTGCAACGGAACCTAGACCCATTGCCGCTGCGGAGTACTGGATGGTAGCCATCATGACGCCCACATGCTTGAGCATCAGCGAATACGCGATTCCCTCATATTTGGTCGCAATATCCGGGAAGCGTGCGGCTAACACAAGTAGTGACTGGGGCCGAGACATTCCACCGCCGGTCGCCTCACTGGCGCCAAACACCACCTTATCTTGCTTTGCTTTGTCACCATTTAGTGCACCGAGTGAATGTGAACCTTGCCGGTAGAGGTATGCCCCGGGAGCCAATCCAGCGACGCGATTGGCAAACAACACAATGTCGATTTCATAAAGTCCCCCACCCGATGGGTACACCCGGCCAGAACGCTCAAAGATTTCTCCGAGCATCTCGTCACTTCTTGGGATTAGGTGCATAACTCGCGCCAGCAACTCCGCGAGCTGTCCCACCGGCAACTCCGGACCATCCCAAGAGCGAATTGAGGTGCGCCCTTCAAGTACCTGCCCAAATGGTGGATCAGCAGCGATCACGGCTGAGATGTCAACCTTCGGCAAGAGGATGTCCCCTGGTGCCGGTTGCGTCGATGGTTCCGCCGGATGGGGCATTACCGTGAACCTTGCGGTACCACCCAATTTTCCGCGTACTCGGCCATATCGAGTCTTGGTATGAAAAAGTAGGTCATGGAACTCCCATGACATCGGGATATCGGCATCTTCTACCGACTTGCCCACTTCGTTCAAGGGTTTATTCCCCGCATACGAGTAGGTCTTTACCACTACTTCACCGTTCCGTTCAAGGCCTATCTTGATATGCAACAAATCGATACTTTGGTTTGCAATTGGAATATCCGTTGCCGACCCATCGGGATTCAGCTGGTACACCGTGCGCTTCTTGGGGGGTTCCGAAGTGGCGATCAGAACACTAGCTTGCATTTTGGGGTCGACACCAAGATTTTCCATGACACCGGCAAGCATCTCGATCGCCTGCGGGCTGAACACCTCAAAACCGATGCGCGAGCCAAGGCCGGTTTCGGTCAGATCCAAGGCGATGCGAAGTGGCGCTAAACCGCCAATCAGAGGCTCAATCGCAGCAAAATGGGACAAGCTCGCTTCGGGTAGCCCCGCGGCCGCCAAAATCGCACGCGCCAATGACAGTGTGGTTAGGTCAAAGATGCTAAACAGCATGCGGACGGCATCTTCGCGCCCTGGCAAAACCGCGAGCATGCCCGGCAGCCCGATACCTTCGACCAACGCCACCGCATCAACATTGCCCCTGATCCGGCACTCGGTGCCGAGCGCACGCAGTGCCTGATCCAACCGCTGCACCTGAGCGGCTTGCTCTAGGGGCTCGGTCGGTGGCACCAGATGTACGAACACCCCCATCAACGACTGGACACCGTCCACGACATCAAACTCGTAGAACCCCGTTGGCCCTAAAAGTGCGCGGTCACCCGTAGTACCGTCACCGCTATAAGGCAGGCAAACCGATATATCAACCTGACGTGAGCCGTCATGGTGAAGTTCAAAGATCAAGTGAAAGGAAGTGTCAGCGTCAGCAACTGGGATCTTGTCGAGACCGACGACCAATCCCGAATTTGTGAAGCCACTTGGTAGAGCTTCGCGCTCTGCCCAATCAATGAGTGAGCGCACAGCAGGCTCGAATTCAAGTCCCCTAAGCACCGGAACTACAATCCCGATCGAGCGCATTAGGCCAAGTACTTCGCGGACTCCGGCAACACTCAAGCCCGATGATGCCGCTAGCGCCACCGGGGTCTGGTCGAAGGCCAGTCCCGCCGCGACCGCAGCCACCCTCGGGTCGTGGATCTCCACATACGCGGAAGTAGTGGGTATCTCGATTAGCATCTGCCGCTTAGTCCGGTGCAGGTAGGCAAATCTAGATAGCCGATACGCAGTGGTCAACGAAGCGTCCACCGGCAAAAGCTCCAGCGGTTCCACGCCGGGAACCAAGGTCGCCAACGGGGTATCTCCTTGATACGCCGTGACAGCCAAGAAGCCACCATCTGCCAACTTCTGCATCAGCCGCGGATCACCGACCGAGTTCGATGGCGACGCGCCGTTGGGGGGCAGGAATCTAGCAAAGTCCGCGGGCACCACCAGCGACCCACTCGGCCCGACCAACTCACTCCAATTTGAATCGGCAGGCTTGATTGTCACTGCTGGGCTCAGCCCAACCATCGTGCTCACCGAACAGCCGCCCAACGCCGCACTCGGCCTACCGCCACCGGCAAAGTATCGGCGACATCAATAGTAAATCTGTATTCACGGGCGCCACGAGTCGGATGAGCTGGATCCTTGAATCTGAGGATGATTTCCCAGCAATTACCGCCGACACGGCTAAATGGGCTGTATTCGGTGCCATAGCTCTCGTACTCGAACCCAGCGTTTAGCGCGTCCAGAAACGACATTGCAATTTGATAGCCATTAGTTGCCGCCAAGTTCAAGGCGCGTTCCACCGATATCGACGGATCCTGCGGCGCCCGGAAGTAGATTTCCTCCAAGAAGTCCTGGACCGCGCGGTTGATTTCTGGTGACGGAGCAATCTGCAGGCGGTTCCAAGTATCGGTTCCGAGCTCGTCAATTCCGAAAACCTCATCATCCGCGCCCGCCGCGATTGATTCGGCCTTCTCTTTGGCGGCAATACCTTGTTCTAATCCCTTCAAAGCATCACCGTGAACTGCGGATAGACACTGCTTGGCCAAATTCGCGGGATGCCAGCCATAGATACCACGCAAGCCATTGCGATGCAGCTTTCGAATTATGGTGCCATTAAGTAACGTTGCGGTTCCGGTCTCAGCGCTACCCGGCATCGACACCACTGAAATGCTGCCCTTGGCCTGGCCTTGCAATAGTGCCGCCAACATGTCATAAACATCGGAGGCATAAGGACCCACTGGAGTAACTGCAAATCTGGGTTCACTATTGATCGAAAACACCCATATTAAACGACGAGCCTCCGCGGGATTGGCATCCAAGTAGTCAACCATCGACTGCGGGTCATTGGTAATGCCAGAGCCGACTCCGTAGCCGCCACCCATTGCTTCAGCAAAGTAATCCCGAGTGATTTCGTCACCGAAGTCGTAACTAACCGTGCCGATGGCGAAAGTGCGAGCCGGGTACATCAAAGAGGGCTCGACCGACGGTGTTAAAGCTACCCCTCGGCGCTCTTCACGCAGGTAGACCTCGCGTGGCTGCGGCGGCTCATCCGTGTGGTGGGTTGCCGATGAATGTGGCGGGAACTGGTACTGGCTTGCTGGCGAAGGTGGTTCAGGTATCACCGATGGGGCATCCGGTGCCGGTTGCAGCGCCAAGATTCGCGCATTGTCGGCCGCAAACGAGGCAACCGGTACACCGTCGAAGAGGACCTCAAGGGCGCGGTCAACGGCTACCTGGCCACCGATGCATCTTTCGGCTCCTGAACCAGTACACGGACGCGCGGTGGCAATCAAGACATTTCGAACCAATTGCGGCTTGGGTGCATGGCCCGCTTGCACAAGCGCCGACGTTATGGCAGTTATTAAACCAGTCAGCACCGGTGCTGCAACGCTCGTGCCCTTCTGGTTAACGACAGTGCCATCGGTCTTGGCTCCCAAGACATTCTCACCCGGACCCATAATCGAATGACCGTCATAACGTGACCCAAAATTAGTGAAGTGCATTGGCGCACCATCATCAGCCAGCGCACCCACCGCGAGCACGGTTGGCATAGCAGCCGGTGAACACCAGTTCTCACCGTAATCGTTACCGGCCGGTGCCACGATGATGGCACCTGCCTCCTCAGCCTTAAGCACAGCGTCTGTTAGCCATGACTGGGTCGATCCAGTTTGGCTCGGATGGCAAAAGGCGCAGTGGATGATCTGCGCACCCTGCGAAAGCGCATATTCAATAGCTCGCGCAATACCAATTTCGGATTCGGCGGTGTCGTCGTCAATGCCCGATGCAATGAAGAGCCCACGAGCCCGCGGTGCCAAACCGGGTACTTCACTTCCCGGTTGTCCGAAGATTACGCTCGTGATGTGCGTCGCATGGCCAGTGCTGCCATCTGAATTATCGCGGTCATCAAGCCAGTAACCGCGGACCGAAGTGACATCAGCTCCCTCAAATGCCGGGTGGTCAATTACCGGGCTGCCGTCTATGACCGCGGTTAGCACCCGCGGGTCCCCTTGAGTGAGGGCACGCAGACGCAGTACCCCGGGAAGGGTATTGAGATCAGGCATATCTGGCCCTATCGATGGGTAAGACCGCGAATAAATCCCGCAGAGATGGCGTCCCTATCACGCACAATAAGCGCCCCGCGATCGGCAAGGAATCTCGCCCAATGCGCCATGGCGTAGACCCCGGACCCACTTTCAAGTTCATCGTCCACCTGATAGTTATGCGCGAGAATTCGAATCGACTCCCCCGCCTTATGCCCGCGCGGGTGTACGTCGTGCCCTGGATGTTCATCATGTGGCACCGATTTCACCGACGCGCGCACACGATCAACATGCGCACTTAACTTTGGCGCAGCCCCCGCTTTCGGAGCGGATTTCACCGACTTAGCCTTCTTGGGCAATGCTGCTCGCGGTGGCGGATTCTCTCCGTCTGGGGCTTTCTTGGCCGCACTCATCTTGACCTGTTTCTCGGGGCAAACGATGCCCGCGCCCAAGGTGAGGGATCGTCATAGTTCGCTCCGTGGATTAGGTGCATGTAGACCTCAACCAAGTGTTGCAGCCCCCCAGAGGTCACGTCAACCGTGGAAGAAGGAATAACGATTTCCGGCCGCTGCACCGGTGGTGCTTGTATCGGGAACATGGTAGCCAACTATCAGATGGCCGTGGTCCAACTACGGACCTCACCCAAGCTGACCGGCATTAGCTCACTGACGTCAATAGTGAATCGGTACACCCGGCGGGCTCGGCGGGTATTCTCTGGGTCGAAGAACTTCATCTTCACATCCCAAGCGTCGGCATCCGCGCGAGCAAATGGCGACAATTCAGACTCGATGGTCTCAAGCTGCATACCGCCCCCCAGCGCCTCAGAGAACACCATCGCGGCTTGGAAGGCGTTAGTCGCAGCAAAGTTGATGGCCCGATCGCTGGACAGCACCCCAAGATTGCGCAGATCGTAGTAAACCCGATCCAAGAATCCACGCAAGTTATCCTGAATTGTGTTCAGATCCGCGGTGGCGGTGGCACGGCCATTGACCGCCAGTGCAGCTTGACTTATGAGCTCATTGTGCTTCCAGCCGTACATGCCCCGTGGATTTTCAAGTTGCAGTACGGGTACTACTTGACCGGAGAACAAGCGCACGGTATTACCGGTTAGACGACCCGGAATACTAACGCGCTGAACATGATCCTTATCACCTTCGGCGAGGATTTCAGCAGCTAAAATTTCGACCAGGCGGCTATAAAGGTCAGCGCCGAATGCACCAGTTGGCTCCAACGCGTAAACGGGCGTCAACTCAATATTCAAAGTCCAGGTTAGTGCCCTCGCCTCCGACAGATTATCAGCGAGATAGGCGACGAGTTGCCGGGCATCATAAGGGTTCGGTGGCACGACATCACCATTTATTTCCACCGGTGGCATCAACTGCTTGAATGAGTCACGGCGCGCTTCCGTACCAAAGTCATAAGACAAGTTACCGAGTGCGTAAACGATATTTTGGCCATCGGGTGCATCTGCCATTGACGGTTTGACGCTCGCCGAAACCACCGGCTCTGAACTAGCCGCCGCAAGGTCTCCACCGCAACCGCAACCACCCGCCGGGATTACCCCTGATGGGCTTACCACTGATGGACCAATAACCATCGCATCGCTCATTGCCGCCACCGCTCCTTCAATATCAATAGTCCCTGACAGCAGTCGCTGGCAGACGTTTGGGTTGTTACTCGTACAAGGTGCTGCACCGGCCAATAAGATATCCCTAATATCTAAAGAGTTCAATAGGGGTACCTCCAAATCGGCGGCCCTGGCCGCCGACAGCAGCAGCGCGGCAACTCCGGTCACCATCGGGGTGGCAAATGAGGTGCCGCTAAGCCGGGTGACGCCCCCACCTGGCAGGGCCCCCAAAATCTCGGCTCCCGGTGCCGTGATCCCGTTACAGGTATACCCATGACCCCAGTTACTGAAATCCATTGGTTCGCCCGCGGAGTCTACGGCGCCAACCGCAAGGGCAGTGGCTGCCGCTGCGGGCACATGCAGGCATTCGCACCCATCATTTCCTGCAGCTGCGATCAGGAGCACCCCCGCCTCGGCGCACCGCACTACGGCCTCAGACAACCACTGGTCGGCTTCCCCGGTGTCTGAGTACTGGCCTCCTGAGAAGTTGATTATGTCGGCACCCTCTTCAATTGCCAGTTCTATTGCTCGGGCGACCTCCAGCTGGGGTGCACTGCCCGTCGCGGCGTCATATACCGGGATAATTACCCCTCGAGCCCGTGGGCAGATGCCCTCTACCGCGGTCCCGGGTTGGCCAAAGAGAATGCTGGCAACGTGGGTGCCATGCTCTGCCATTTTGTTTCCGGCATCGGCCGGCAAAGACATCGCACCAAGGGCCGTCCGAAGGTCGGCACCCACAAAAACCTCATGAGTGAAGTCAACCGGGCCGTCGATGACCGCAACCGTAACGTTCGGCGAACCGCCCCCGGTAGCCTCCTGTAAAGCCCTTAACCCAGTCAGTAGGTCAATATTGGAACCTGTAATGCCAAGCGCACCCATTAGTTAACTCCAAGCGACCCGGGTGTCACCGAAGCCAAACCCCCCGCAACCAGAACTACCACCCCGATGATCAGCCCTATTGCTAGTAATCCAGCCCACAACCCGATGTTTACCCACGCTACGATTTTGGCAGCGGTCACCAGTTCCGTGCCCTGCCGAAGGCCACCCGAGGCCTCAATCTCCTTCTTGCCAAGGTGCGCGAAGACCAATGCGATGATCGCGAAAATTATGGGGCAGACCACCCAGGAGGCAATCGAAAGGACTAGTGCCGCTATCGCATTTCCCGATGTTGACACCGGCGCGGCTGTGGCTCGGGTCGTGGCTAGGGCCGAGGCTGGGGCCGGTGCGGTGGTCGGCCAGGTAGGTTCAGGCTGACCGGGTGCTGGCTCGCTTGGCGGCATTTCGGACATGCCCCAACCATACTGGCGGAATCAAAGAGGTGCTAGCCCCTCCCAGCCAAGCTGCCAAGTGGCGCATCGTCGTAGCCAGTGCTTCGCCCCCGACCCGATGGGAACGGGCCAGCTGCTTTCGCCGGTCACTATTTCGACCGCCCATTAACCGGGGTTATCCCCGCCGATTTGGATCCGGCGGTTGCACCGTTTCCATTTCGTCAAGCCGCTCAACTGAAAACCGTAAACTGGTTGAATTCTGGATGCAGGGGGCTCGAATGCGGATTGCCATTTTGGAGGACGAGGTATTCTTCCGAAATTTACTCGCCGATGCCCTTAATGCAACCAACTCGGTGGAGGTGGTCGCAGCATTCGATGCCCCACAAGAGCTATTAGCACAGGTAGCTGGACTTAATGTTGATGCCGTCATCCTTGACCTAGTGACAAATGTCGGCCAGAGCCCAAACGGTCCCGACGGCGGCCTCGCTGCGGGCTTGGCTATTCGCAAGATCCTGCCGACCTGCGGAATCGTGTTGCTTTCGAACTACGCCGACGCATCCGTTTTGACCCAAGTGCCATTAGATCAAGTCGGAGGCTGGGCTTATATTCTTAAGCGACGCACCGATGAAATCGCGACGGTGGTCTCGGCCCTCAACACCGTGATCGCTGGCGAAACTATGCTTGATCCATCGATAGCCGAGCAGGGACAACCCCTTAACCCTTCTGTGGCCGCTGGTTTCACCGCCCACCAACTACGGGTGCTTGCGCTCCTCGCAAGTGGCGCAAGTAATGCGGAAATAGCCAAGCAGCGTGGGGTCTCGGTAAAGTCAGTAGAGCATGCGGTCACCAACGTCAACAG
>BJGE01000035.1 GCA_014190275.1 Actinomycetes bacterium
ATCGACCTCATTCGAGGGATGAATGCGGCAGACGCCCAGGCGGTATTGACGTTCGCACCCCAAGCGGCCAGTGAGCCGATTGGCAAGGTGCTCGCGAGCGCAATTGCTAATGCGACCAACAACCACGCGATGGACTCACGGGGTCTAGTGGTTAGCGAAGAATTTGTGGACGAAGGCCCAACCATGAAGCGCATTCGCCCGCGGGCCCAAGGCCGTGCTTACCGGGTGCGCAAGCGCAGCAGCCACATCACCGTGATCGTGTCCGATGGGGTGGCGATCATCAAGCCGGTTAAGGCTGTTAAGCCGGCCAAAGAAGCGGCCGCGCCAAAGGCTGAGGTAAAGGCTCCGGCTGCGAAGAAGGCTCCGGCTGCGAAGAAGGCTCCGGCAGCGAAGAAGGCTCCGGCAGAAAAGAAGGCTCCGGCAGTTAAGAAGACGACAGCGAAGGCGACAACCAAGTCGACCGGCGCTAAGAAGAAGGGATGACCCGACCGTGGGCCAGAAAGTAAACCCGCACGGCTTCCGCCTGGGGATCACCACCGACTTCACGTCGCGTTGGTTCGCTGACTCGGCAAAGACCGGTCAGCGCTACCGTGATTACGTCGATGAGGATGTGAAAATCCGCAAGCTCCTAGCGACCGGCATGGAGCGCGCCGGTATCTCGAAGGTGGAGATTGAGCGCACCCGTGAGCGAGTCCGTGTTGATATTCACACCGCACGACCGGGTATCGTCATCGGTCGACGTGGCGCCGAGGCGGATCGCATCCGTGGTGATCTCGAAACGCTCACCGGCAAGCAGGTGCAGCTGAACATCCTTGAGGTCAAGAACCCGGAGATTGATTCGCAATTGGTGGCGCAGGGTATTGCCGAGCAACTTTCGAGCCGCGTTTCTTTCCGCCGTGCGATGCGCAAAGGCATGCAGAGCACCATGAAAAGTGGTGCCAAGGGTATTCGGGTTCAGGTTTCCGGTCGCCTTGGTGGCGCTGAGATGTCGCGCACCGAGTTCTACCGCGAAGGTCGGGTGCCATTGCACACCCTTCGTGCTGATATCGATTACGGCTTCTACGAGGCGCGTACCACATTTGGCCGCATCGGGGTGAAGGTGTGGATCTATAAGGGCAATGCCCCGAGTACCCGCGCCGAGCGTGAGGCGGCGGCAGCGACAGCGCGTTTAGGCCAACGGGCGGCAGCTCCCACCCGACCGCGTGGCCCTCGTAGTTCCGACGAGGCGACCGAGGTGCCAAGTCCAGATACCGCCGTAGCGGAGACGGCTCTCGTAGCGGCCGCGGTGTTAGAAGCCGTGGTTGAAACCGCGATTTCTACTGAATCGCAGGAGGGCTGATCATGCTGATCCCGCGTCGAGTAAAGCATCGCAAGCAGCACCACCCAACGCGCCGGGGCGCGGCGTCGGGTGGTACCACGGTTACGTTTGGGACTTTTGGATTGCAGGCCCTGGAGCCCGCGTACGTAACGAACCGGCAAATTGAGTCGGCTCGTATCGCCATCACTCGGCATATTCGCCGGGGTGGCAAGGTATGGATCAATATCTACCCCGATCGCCCACTGACCAAGAAGCCTGCCGAAACCCGCATGGGTTCAGGTAAGGGTTCACCGGAGTGGTGGATCGCGAACGTCAAGCCAGGTCGGGTGATGTTCGAACTTTCATACCCAGACGAGAAGGTTGCGCAAGAAGCGCTAACACGTGCGATGCACAAACTTCCGATGAAGTGCCGCATTGTCCGGCGCGATGAAGCAGGTGAGGACTAAATGGCAGCTGGTACCCAAGTCGGTGAACTTCGCAACCTCGACAGCACTGAATTAACGGCCAAACTGCTGGAGTCCAAGGAAGAGTTGTTCAATCTGCGCTTCCAAGGAGCAACCGGACAGTTGGAGAACCACGGACGCCTCCGCGCCGTGCGCAAGGATATTGCTCGGATCTACACGATCTTGCGCGAGCGCGAGTTGGGCATAACGCCCATTGAGGGTGGTGCGGCATGAGCGTGAATGAAGTCAACGGCGACGTGGAGAAGCGTGGCTATCGCAAGACCCGCGAGGGGCTTGTTGTCAGCGACAAAATGGACAAGACGGTGGTTGTCGCGGTCGAGAACCGTTTCAAGCATCCGCTCTATGGCAAGGTCGTCCGTCGGACGAGCAAGCTCAAGGCACATGATGAGGCCAACGCTGCCGGTATCGGTGACCGCGTTCTAGTCATGGAGACCCGACCGGTGTCAGCGACAAAGCGCTGGCGCGTGGTGGAGATCCTCGAGAAGGCCAAGTAACCCAGCACAAAGTTCCGCCAGGCTCGGTAGCGAACCGGCAGACGATCAGGAGAATGAAGTGATTCAGCAAGAGTCGCGACTAAGAGTCGCCGACAACACGGGCGCAAAGGAGCTCCTTTGTATCCGGGTGCTCGGTGGGTCGGGTCGACGCTATGCCCGCATCGGCGACATCATCGTTGCAACCGTGAAGGACGCCATACCCGGTGGGGGTGTAAAGAAGGGCGAGGTCGTTAAGGCGGTCATCGTGCGCACCCGAAAGGAGCGCCGCCGCCCGGATGGCTCCTACATCAAGTTTGACGAGAATGCGGCGGTCATCTTGAAGGCTGATGGTGAGCCGCGCGGAACTCGCATATTTGGCCCCGTTGGCCGTGAGCTGCGCGAGAAGAAGTTCATGAAGATCATCTCGTTGGCTCCGGAGGTGCTGTAGTCATGCCAGATCTAAGAATTCGCAAAGGCGACCTGGTTCAAGTCATCTCGGGTAAAGACCGAGGGGTCAAGGGCAAGGTAATCGAGGTCATCCCCGATGCTGATCGCATTATCGTCGAGGGCGTCAACCGCATTAAGAAGCACACCAAGGTCGGGCAAAATGCCCGCGGCGCGAAGACCGGCGGCATTATCACCACCGAGGCTCCCATCCACGTGTCCAATGTGATGATCATCGATCCGGAGGATGGCCGCGCAACTCGCATCGGTTACCGGCGCGAAACAGTTGAGAAGCGTCGCCCCGATGGCTCGACTTATGAAGCAGAGCGCAGTGTGCGCGTCTCACGTCGCACCGGTAAGGACATCTGATGACATCGACAACATCAGCGGCTCCGCGCCTCAAGGCGCGCTACCGCGAGGAGATCGTGCCTGAGCTGAAGACCGAATTCGCGTTCGGCAACATCATGCAGGTGCCCACGGTTACCAAGGTGGTAGTCAACATGGGCGTCGGCGAAGCCGCCCGTGACTCCAAGTTGATTGAGGGTGCGATCCGCGACCTCGCTGATATCACCGGCCAAAAGCCACAGGTAACCAAGGCCCGCAAGTCAATTGCCCAATTCAAGCTGCGCGAAGGCCAGCCCATCGGGGCGCATGTGACCTTGCGTGGGGATCGCATGTGGGAGTTTCTAGACCGATTACTTTCGGTAGCGCTGCCGCGAATCCGTGACTTCCGCGGGCTTTCGCCCAAGCAGTTCGATGGCAAGGGCAACTACACCTTTGGTCTCAATGAGCAGTCAATGTTCCATGAGATCGATCAAGACAAAATTGACCGGGTCCGCGGTATGGACATCACGGTTGTGACTACTGCTCAAAATGATGCTGAAGGCCGCGCTTTGCTTCGCCTTCTCGGATTCCCCTTCAAGGAGGCCTGAGCCAAATGGCGAAGAAAGCACTGATCGAGAAGCAGCAGAAGAAGCCCAAGTTCAAGGTTCGGGGTTACACCCGCTGCAATAAGTGCGGGCGACCGCATGCGGTCTACTGCAAATTCGGCCTATGCCGGATCTGCGTGCGTCAAATGGCACATGCCGGCGAATTGCCGGGTGTGACTAAGAGTTCCTGGTAATCAACGACGTTGTAGGTCCGGGTAGCCCGGAAACCGTGACGAGGAAGGCCGACTGGCCATGACAATGACCGACCCGATCGCCGACATGCTTGCGCGTCTGCGCAATGCGAACTCGGCGTATCACGATACTGTGACGATGCCGCACTCCAAGATGAAGGAAAGTATCGCCGAGATCCTCAAGCGCGAGGGTTATATCGGCGGCTGGAATGTCTCGGATGCGGTTGTCGGCAAGACGCTTACCGTGGAGTTGAAATACGGCCCGACGCGTGAGCGGTCGATTGCTGGACTCCGCCGGGTATCCAAGCCAGGCCTTCGGGTCTACGCGAAGAGCACCGGAATTCCACGCGTGCTCGGCGGCCTAGGTGTCGCAATCTTGTCAACCTCTTCGGGACTGTTGACCGATCGACAGGCCCATTCGAAAGGCGTAGGTGGGGAAGTCCTCGCCTACGTCTGGTAACCGGGAAGGAGAGCGCAGATGTCACGTATTGGGCGTATGCCGATCCCGGTTCCATCCGGGGTCAATGCCCAGATCGCCGGCAATGACGTCACCGTCACGGGCCCCAAGGGTACGTTGTCGTTGAAGGTTGCTGAGCCGATCTCGGTAGAAAAGCAGGAAGATGGCACGCTGTTGGTGACCCGGCCGAACGATGAGCGCGCATCACGCTCACTCCACGGCCTGACCCGCACCTTGGTCGCCAACATGGTCACCGGTGTCACGAACGGGTATGAGAAAACACTTGAAATCGTCGGCACGGGTTACCGTGTTGCAGCCAAAGGCACCGACCTGGAGTTTGCGCTCGGGTTCAGCCATCCGGTGGTTATCACCGCTCCGGAGGGCATCGCCTTCCGGGTCGAAAGCCCGGTGAAATTCACGGTGGTTGGTATCGATAAGCAGCAAGTCGGCGAAGTAGCGGCCAATATTCGCAAGTTGCGCAAGCCAGAGCCATACAAGGGCAAGGGCGTGCGCTACGAGAACGAGGTCGTCCGCCGCAAGGCCGGAAAGGCGGGCAAGAAGTGAGTAGCTTCGGAGTTAAGTTGGGCGGGTCGGGTAACAAGGTCGCGATCGGCCGAAAGCGTCGTCATATTCGTGTTCGAAAGAAGGTCTCTGGCACCTCGGAGCGTCCGCGTTTGGTCGTCAGTAGGTCTGCACGCCACATGCTGGCGCAGGTCGTCGACGATACCCAGGGCCGAACATTGGCGTCGGCTTCGTCAATGGAAGTTGATGTGCGCGCCGCGAACGACGATAAGTCCGCGAAGGCGCGCAAGGTTGGCCAACTGATCGCGGCCCGTGCGAAGCAGGCCGGGGTTGAGACCGTGGTCTTTGACCGCGGTGGCAACAAGTACCACGGTCGCGTAGCAGCTCTCGCGGAGGGCGCCCGCGAGGGTGGCTTGGATTTCTAGGCTGAATAGTAAATAGACGCAATAGGTAGGAGAGGGAACCCCATGGCAGCAACCTCGCGACGCGGAAGTGGCGCAGGCACAGGCACAGGCACCGGTGGGACCGGTGACCGCAAGGACCGCAAGGAGCGTGCTCCCCGCGAGGAGAAGTCCGCTTTCATCGAGCGGGTCGTTGCGATCAACCGCGTCTCAAAGGTCGTCAAGGGCGGTCGTCGCTTCAGCTTTACGGCTCTAGTAGTCGTCGGCGATGGTGATGGCAGTGTTGGCGTTGGCTACGGTAAAGCCAAGGAGGTGCCGGCCGCTATCGCCAAAGGCGTCGAGGAAGCCAAGAAGCACTTTTTCAAGGTGCCACGGATCCAGGGCACGATCCCGCACCCGATCACGGGCGAAGCTGCTGCCGGTGTCGTGATGCTTCGGCCGGCAGCGCCGGGTACCGGTGTTATTGCCGGCGGCCCGGTCCGCGCTGTATTGGAGTGTGCTGGCATTCACGATGTGCTGAGCAAGTCCATGGGATCAGACAATGCGATCAATATTGTGCACGCGACGGTGGCGGCGCTGAAGTTGCTCGAGTCTCCTGAAGCAGTCGCCGCGCGTCGCGGTTTGCCGTTGGAAGCAGTGGCTCCGGCAGCACTGCTCCGGGCCCGTGCCGGGGTAGGTGCCTGATGGCGCAATTGAAGGTGACCCAGAAGAAGTCCGAAATAGGTGGTACTTCGAATCAGCGGAATACCCTGCGCTCGCTCGGACTAAAGCGCATTGGTGACACAGTGGTTAAAGAAGATCGACCTGAAATCCGCGGCATGGTCAACATGGTGTCGCACTTGGTTGTTGTCGAGGAGGTTAAGTAGCGATGGCACTCAAGGTCCATCATTTGCGCCCGGCTCCGGGTGCCAAGACTGCAAAGACTCGTAAGGGTCGTGGTGAGGCGTCCAAAGGTAAGACGTCCGGCCGCGGCACCAAAGGGACGAAGGCGCGTTATCAGGTGCCGGCTCGTTTCGAGGGTGGTCAGATGCCCCTGCACATGCGCCTGCCGAAATTGAAGGGGTTCACCAACCCCAACAAGGTCGAGTTCCAGGTGGTCAATGTCGCCATGATCTCAAAATTGTTCCCTAAGGGCGGCGAGATCACCATTGCTGACCTCGTGGCGAAGGGCGCCGTTCGCAAGGGGCAAAAAGTCAAAGTTCTCGGGCAAGGCGATATCACGGTGGCCGTCAAGGTCAGTGCCGATGCCTTCTCCGATAGTGCCCGTGACAAGATCATGGCCGCGGGCGGTTCCGCAACCGAGATCTAAGCAGGAGGCACAGTGCACATCAGTGCGTTTGGGGCTGCCCTGCGGACCCCGGATCTTCGCAAGAAGATTCTTTTCACCCTGGGGCTGTTGGCGCTTTATCGCCTCGGTTCGGTTTTGCCGACCCCGGGTGTCGACTACTCCGCTATTCAGCGTTGTATCGACGTAGTACAGGATAATTCCGTCTATGCGCTTATCAATCTTTTCAGCGGCGGGGCGCTGCTGCAGTTGTCCGTCTTCGCGCTCGGCATCATGCCCTACATCACAGCCAGTATCATCTTGCAGTTACTCACGGTGGTCATCCCGCGGTTAGAGACTTTGAAGAAGGACGGCCAAGCCGGCCAAGCCAAAATCACCCAGTACACGCGTTATCTGACCATTGGCTTGGCTATCTTGCAGTCGACCGCGATCTTGTCGCTGGCCCGCACCCCCGGTGCCTTGTTCAGCGGGTGTAATGAGGCCATCATCCCCAATGACTCGGTCTGGGTGATTTTGGTGATGATAACCGTCATGACCGCTGGCACCGCAGTCATCATGTGGTTCGGTGAGCTGATCACCGAACGCGGTATCGGCAATGGCATGTCTCTTCTTATCTTCACATCTATCATCGCGCGAATCCCGGCGCAATTTGCCTCCATCTGGGGTAGCCGCGGTATCTTCACTTTCACTTTGACGGTGCTTGTCGGCCTCGTTGTCATCGCACTGGTGGTCTTCGTTGAACAGGCCCAGCGGCGGATTCCGGTTCAATACGCCAAACGCATGGTCGGTCGACGGATGTATGGCGGAACGTCTACTTATATTCCGCTGAAGGTGAACATGGCCGGTGTGATCCCGGTTATCTTCGCATCGTCGTTACTGTTCCTGCCCACCTTGTTGGTGCAGTTGACCGGTAGCCAAGCTGAGTGGGCAATCTGGATCCAGCAGAACTTCGGCACCGGCACGGGTACCTACTACCTAATGGCCTACTTCCTACTAATCGTGTTCTTCTGCTACTTCTATGTGTCGATTACCTTCAACCCGGTTGAAGTCGCCGACAATATGAAGAAGTACGGTGGGTTCATCCCGGGGATCCGTGCGGGCAAGCCCACGGCGGATTATCTGGATTACGTGCTAACCCGGTTGACGGCGCCCGGCTCGCTTTATCTTGGCCTCATTGCGGTGCTGCCGGTCTTCGCGTTTGGCTCCCTGGGCGTGGCGGGTGACTTCATCTTTGGCGGTACGAGTTTGCTGATCATGGTGGGCGTCGGCCTGGATACCGTCAAGCAGATCGAGGCCCAACTGCAGCAGCGCAACTACGAAGGATTCTTACGCTAATGCGCCTGATCATGATGGGGCCACCCGGTGCCGGCAAGGGCACCCAAGCCGACATCGTGTGCGCAGGTATGTCAATTCCGCATATCTCGACCGGGGATATCTTCCGGGCGAATGTCTCGGAGGGCACAGCACTGGGCATTGAGGCGAAGAGGTACATGGATGCTGGCGAGTATGTACCGGATGGGGTCACCAACGCGATGGTGCGCGATCGCCTTGAGCAAGCAGATTGCGCAGGCGGATTCTTACTTGACGGCTACCCGCGCACTATTGAGCAGGTGGGCGAACTCGACGCCATGCTCGGTTCACAAGGTGTGGGAATCGATGCGGTGGTTGAACTCATTGTCGATAGCGATGAAGTTGTGCAGCGCTTGGTAAATCGTGCCCTTGACCAGGGCCGCGCTGACGATACCGAAGAGGTAATCCGCCGGCGCCTTGAGGTGTTTGCAGAGCAAACGAGACCACTTACCTCGCTTTACGCCAGTCGAGGTTTACTAACTCAGGTGAGCGGCATGGGCGACATCGCCGACGTGACCGCTCGCATTGAGGCCGCGATTAGCGCCAGCGCGTGATGGTCAATGTTTCGTAGAGGCGAGTCAATTCAGATCAAGTCGCCTGATCAACTTGCGGTGATGCGCCAAGCGGGGCTCGTCGTCGCACTAGCACTGCAGGCGGTTTCGGCGGCGGTGCGCCCCGGGGTGAGTACCCGCGAACTCGATGCCATCGCCCGTGAGTGCATCGCGTCCAATGGCGCCACCTCGTCATTCCTTGGTTATCACGGATTCCCCGCGGTGATCTGCACTTCGGTGAATGACGAAGTCGTGCACGGCATTCCGGGGGACCGGGTACTAGATGACGGCGACTTAATCTCAATTGACTGCGGTGCAATTGTTGATGGCTGGCACGGTGATGCTGCCGTCAGCGTCCCTGTCGGCGCCGTAGCCGACTCGGTGTTGGCACTTTCGGCTGCCACGCAGGCCTCGCTTTGGGCAGGACTGCGGCAGGCGCGTGCAGGCAACCGGCTTTCCGATATCGGCCATGCGGTTGAGCTGTCGCTAACTGCGGCCGGTGACTACGGGATAGTCGAGGAATACACCGGCCATGGCATCGGTACCAGCATGCACATGCACCCGTCCATTCCGAACTACGGTAAACCCGGCAAAGGGCCGGTCCTTAAGATTGGCATGGCGCTGGCCATCGAGCCGATGGCCACTTTGGGGTCGGCTGGGGTGGGAGTGCTGCCTGATGGCTGGACCGTGGTGGCTTTGGACGGTGCGCCGGCCGCGCACTGGGAACACACCGTTGCCATCACCGAGACGGGGCCTTGGGTACTCACCGCACTAGATGAGGTCCGGCTCGGCCCAAGGGAGCCCAGATGACGGGGCCGGCAACCCCGATCATGGCCGGTGGCACCGGGCGCAGTGGCACCACGGTCATCGCTGGGCTGCTGCACCGGCACCCTCAGGTGCGGGCCAGTTGGCCCCGCGAGGTCAAGTTCGTTAATAAGGAAGGCGGACTACTCGACCTGGTTTTGGGCCCCGCTGGTCGCCGGGCGAAACTGGGCTTGACCGCTGGGCGCACCCCGCGGTCAAGGTTTGCGGCATTTGAAGCCGGAATGTGCAATGAGTGGTGGCTGCGCACCAACCGCTTGGGCCGGGCCAGCGGGCTGCACCTGAGTTGGGACCTAGCCGACCGCGACCGGCTTCTTGCCGAATTGTCCGCCGGGTTGGATACCGACCCGATCGCGGCGGGCCGCAGTTTCCTCGCCGGGATGATCGCCGCCCAGCACGGGGGCACGGGGGAGCCGTGGTGGATAGATACCTCACCGCCCAATATCGCCAACGCCGGCCGAATCCACCGATTTTGGCCCGAAGCCCGTTTCATCTGGATGGTTAGAGATGGTCGCAGCACAGCGGCATCGGTAATCGCGGAGCGCTGGGGGCCAAATGACCCGGTCGCGGCCATTAACTGGTGGGCCGACCGGGTCCGCAGGGCGCACCTGGGTCTGCAGCAGGTCCCACCGCAAGCGGTACTAGTGCTGTCGCTGGAGGATCTGGTGGTTTTGGACCGGGAGGCCAGCTACCAGCGGGTGCTGGAGTTCTTGTCCTTAGCCGACGACCCGGTGATGCGCGAGTTCTTCACCCACCAGATGCCGGCGGAGCGGGTGGGCTTGGACAAGTGGCGCACCCGGGTGGCAGATCCGGTGGGATTCGAGCGGGCCTATCGGCTGACGGCGGGAAAGTTGCAAGAAGAAGGCGTCGAAGTCTTCTCCCGTTAACCCTGATTGCGGTAGTGTCGTCTCATGCGCAAACTCCTGAAATCCGCGGTAATCGCCGCGATCGCCACGGCCGTCACCATGGGTGCTACCGCCACCAGCGGTGCTGCCACCATGACCAAGGACCCGGACCCCACCTTGGTGGTCTTGCGGTTACCAACCCAGGTCCAGATCAAAGATGGCGTAGCCATCGTGCTGTCGCAGGAGACCAATAAGACCACCGGGTACTCCTGGAGCATCAAAGTATCCGGCGACAAGTCGGCCGTGAAGGTCCATCCGGGCGAATATGAAGCACCGGCCGCGACCGGAATGGTGGGGGTTGCTGGCACCACCACCTGGTACATCAAGGCGCTGGCCCCCGGTCAGGCCGTCCTTAAACTGGTCGCCACCCCACCGGGTGGGGGCGCTGGCACCGTCAAGAATCTGACGGTCACCGTCACCCAGTAGGCAGGCCCCCCGGCTGGCCGGACTGGGGGGGCGATTATGAGGAAAAGGTCCGGGCCCGTAGACTCAGCGGGCTGAGTTGGGGCTTCCCTGATCTACCGCTGGCAGATTCTCGGTTTTCCGGGTGTTTTTGGCGCGATTCGTGGGGGTTCCTCGCTGTGCGAGCAGCACTTAGCGCACCTGGTGAAAGCGGAGGATATGGGCAAGAAGGACGGCGCGATCGAGCTGGAGGGCACGATCACCGAGTCATTGCCCAATGCGATGTTCCGGGTGGAGTTGGACAACGGGCACAAAGTGCTCGCGCACATCAGCGGCAAGATGCGGATGCACTACATCCGGATCCTTCCGGACGATCGAGTGGTGGTAGAGCTTTCGCCCTACGACCTCACGCGCGGCCGGATCGTCTACCGCTACAAGTAAAATTCAATCTGCTATTTAGAACTCAAGGAAGAAGCCATGAAGGTTAAGCCGAGCGTGAAGAAGATCTGCGACAAGTGCAAAGTCATTCGTCGCCACGGTCGCGTCATGGTGATCTGTGAGAACGTGCGTCACAAGCAGCGTCAAGGCTAAGAGCCTCGATGTCGTAAGGCGGGCATTCGGGGAGACAACCCGAACACCTGATAACTAAGCGGTACCCGACCCCTTGTGCAAGCAAGGACGACACCTTCGGACACGAGGCCGAAGACCTGCCTTGGCGGGCAGGACTGGTACTGCACCCATACCCCGTGCATAGGAAGAAAAGAGAACGCCCAGATGGCCAGACTTGTTGGTGTCGACCTGCCGCGCGATAAGCGCATGGCGGTTGCACTCACCTATATCTACGGCATCGGCCGCTCCCAAGCTGCGAAAGCACTGGAAGCGACCGGCGTGAGCCCGGACCTGAGGTCCCAAGAGCTGAGCGATGAACAACTGGTTGCCCTTCGTGACTGGATTGACGTCAACCTCAAAGTAGAAGGCGATCTGCGCCGTGAGGTTGCTGCGGACATCAGGCGCAAGGTCGAGATTGGCTGCTACCAGGGAATCCGTCACCGACGCGGTATGCCGGTTCGCGGCCAGCGAACCCACACCAATGCTCGTACCCGCAAGGGTCCGCGCAAGACCGTCGCCGGAAAGAAGAAGGTCGGCAAGTAGCCGTCCCCTCACCCTAAACCACAGACGAGAATCCCAGGAGAGCGATCAATGGCCCCGAAGTCAGGCAGTAAAGCACCCGCCAAGAAGGTACGGCGGAAAGAGAAGAAGAATGTGGCGCACGGCCACGCGCACATCAAGAGCACCTTCAACAACACCATAGTTTCGATCACCGATCCCACCGGAGCGGTCATCGCGTGGGCAAGTTCCGGGCAGGTCGGCTTTAAAGGCAGCCGAAAGTCCACCCCATTCGCGGCGCAGTTGGCAGCTGAGGCTGCGGCTCGCCGGGCGATGGAGCACGGCATGCGCAAGGTCGATGTCTTCGTGAAGGGTCCGGGCTCAGGCCGCGAGACCGCGATTCGGTCCCTGCAGGCTACGGGCCTAGAAGTTGGGTCCATTTCCGATGTCAGCCCGGTACCCCATAACGGTTGCCGTCCCTCCAAACGTCGTCGCGTCTGAACGCGCAGAGGAACACTGTGAACCTCGAAGAATCAGGAGATTAATTAACCATGGCGCGATATACCGATGCGGATTGCAAGCGCTGCCGCCGCGAAAAGATGAAGCTCTTCCTCAAGGGATCTAAGTGCGAGTCGCCTAAGTGCCCATTTGAGAAGCGCCCGTACCCACCCGGACAGCACGGTCGTGGTCGTTCGAAGGACAGCGAGTACCTGCTGCAACTTCGGGAGAAGCAAAAGGCAACCCGGATGTATGGCGTGCTCGAGAAGCAGTTCGCCAACTACTATGTAGAAGCCCAGCGTCAATCCGGCAAGACCGGCGAGAACCTACTTCGTATCTTGGAGTCGCGGCTGGACAACGTCGTGTTCCGTGCCGGCTTTGCCAAGTCGCGCGATATGGCACGTCAGCTGGTAACTCACGGGCACATGTTGGTCAATGGCCAAAAAGTCAATATTCCTTCCTACCGTGTTTCCCCCAACGACATCGTTGAGGTTCGCGTTGGATCCCGTGAGATGACACCGTTCGTAATCGCGCATGCCGAGATCGGTGATCGCCCGGTGCCTGCATGGCTCGAGGTAATCCCCTCGCAGATGCGAATCTTGGTGCACTCACTACCGGCACGTGCGGTCATCGACACTCAGGTCAACGAGCAACTGATCGTCGAGCTCTACTCCAAGTAATTCGAGACCCAGCCATCCGGCTTGGTCTCACCCGGCAACATCGCGATGTCATATATAGGTCGTCGCGGGAAGGAAGTACATCGTGCTTATTAGCCAGCGACCAATTCTTACCGAAGAGCCAATCAGCGAGTTCCGTTCGCGCTTTGTGCTTGAGCCGCTTGAGCCGGGGTTCGGCTACACCCTCGGTAACTCAATGCGCCGCACTCTGCTGTCTTCGATCCCTGGCGCCGCCGTCACTAGTATCCGGATCGATGGTGTTTTACATGAATTCACCACGATCCCTGGGGTTAAGGAAGACGTCACCGAGGTGATCTTGAATATCAAGCAGCTCGTTGTTTCGAGTGAGCATGACGAGCCGGTTGTGATGTACTTGCGAGGGCAGGGCGCCGGCAATGTCACGGCCGCTGATATTCAGCCACCCGCGGGTGTTGAGGTCCACAACCCGGACCTGCACATCGCGACACTAAATGGCAAGGGCAAACTTGAGGTTGAACTAGTTGTTGAACGTGGCCGTGGTTATGTGTCAGCGACCTTGAATAAGCAGGCTGGACAGGAAATCGGCCGCATACCTGTCGACTCGATCTACTCTCCGGTACTCAAGGTGACCTACAAGATCGAGGCGACTCGCGTTGAGCAGCGCACTGACTTTGACAAACTGGTCCTCGATGTTGAGACCAAGCAGTCGATGACCCCAGGCGATGCGGTGGCATCAGCCGGTAAGACCCTTGTTGAGTTGTTCGGGTTAGCCCGTGAGCTGAACCTCGACGCTGAAGGTATTGACATTGGCCCATCACCGACTGACTCGTTCGTTGCCGAGCAGCTGTCGACACCGATCGAGCAACTTGATATGACGGTCCGTTCATATAACTGCCTAAAGCGTGAAGGTATCCACACGGTCGGTGAACTAATCACCCGCAGTGAGGCCGACCTACTCGATATTCGCAACTTTGGGGCAAAGTCGATCGACGAAGTCAAGGTCAAGCTCATGGGTCTTGGCTTGGCACTTAAGGACAGCCCGCCGGGATTTGATCCAGGTGCTGCCGTCTACTACGACGATGACGATGATTACGAAGATGATGATTTCGTAGCCGCGGAGGCAGCCGAAATTGCCCCGGCCGTCGCCATCGTCGAAGAAATAATCGAGGATGACTCTGCATTTGCTGAGGATGAGCGTCTTTAATCAAGTTGTAACCACTGAGCGCATTTCGACAGGAGAAACACAATGCCCACGCCAACCAAGGGTCCACGCCTAGGCGGTAGCCCGGCCCACCAGCGCTTAATGCTGGCTAACTTGGCAACCGCGTTGTTTGAGCACGGCAAGATCACGACAACGGAGGCGAAGGCAAAGCGCCTGCGCCCCCTAGCCGAGCGCTTGATTACCTTTGCGAAGCGTGGTGATCTGCACGCGCGGCGGCGAGTCCTCACGGTCGTCCGCGACAAATCAGTGGTCCATACCCTGTTCACCGAAATCGGACCGAGTTTTTCAACCCGTGCGGGCGGCTATACCCGAATCACCAAGATCGGGCCCCGCAAGGGCGACAACGCGCCGATGGCGGTCATCGAGTTGGTGGAGCCGCTGACCGAGCAGGTAATCGCTGAGGCGACCGCTGCGACCAAGCGGGCGGCCAAAAAATCAGCGCCGGCTCCCGAAGTTGAGATAACACCGGTTGCCGAGGAGGTTGCCGCTGAGGAAGTCGTAGTTGTTGAGCCTACGGCCGTTGTAGAAGCGGACGCTGATTCGGACTCGGCTGAGTCCGCGGATAAGTCCTGACAGCAAATGATGCTTTGCAGCAGCCCGCTACCGGATCATCCGGTGGCGGGCTGCTTCATCATCTCCCAATGAAGCGGATTCGCCTGGATATCGCCTATGACGGCCGGGAGTTTGCCGGCTGGGCGCGACAACGTGAACTGCGAACCGTGCAAGGTGTTCTTGAGCAGATGGTCGGCAATCTCGTTGGCGCAGGAGTGGAGATTACGTGCGCGGGTCGCACGGACGCCGGGGTGCATGCTCGCGGCCAAGTAGCGCATCTAGATGTCACTAACTGGCCGGCGGACTTGGATACCTGGCGATTGAACCGGGCGCTCCCAGCAGATATTCGGGTGCTGGCCATCAGGGCCGTGCCGGGGGAGTTCGATGCTCGGTTTTCGGCACTTTGGCGCCGGTACACCTATCGAGTCTCGGATAGCTCCACCGGCCCGGCACCACTTGACCGAGGCCAGGTGTTGCACTGGGGCAAGCCATTGGATCTGGCTGCAATGAACGCAGCCGCAAAACCCCTGATCGGTGAGCATGACTTCACTGCCTATTGCAAGATGCGTGAAGGCGCTTCTGCGGTGCGCCAGTTAATCGACCTAAACTCCAAGCGGGTGGGCGCCGACATCGTCATCACCGTTACGGCAGATGCCTTCTGCCACTCGATGGTCCGGAGTCTGATCGGTGCTCTCCTGCCGGTGGGCGACGGGCGCAAGCCGGTTACTTGGCCTGTTGAAATGCTGACTTCAGGAGTCAAAGGGGCCACCGTGATGCCTCCGCACCCGTTGGTGCTCGAAGAAGTAGGGTACCCGGCGGCTGACCAATTATTGGACCGTCAACTACAGACCAAGCAACATCGAACTTTAAGTGAGCCTCCGGCGTGAGCCACGTTGATGTCCAACATGTCACGTTTAGCCTACCCGATGGCCGGGTGCTCCTCGACGACATCACATTTCGAATTCCGGACGGCGCGACCGCGGCTCTTGTTGGCCCAAATGGTGCGGGTAAAACCACCTTACTTCGGATGATCGCAGGTGATATTGCACCGGACTCCGGAGTGATCGTATCCAGCGGCCGCATTGGGGTGATGCGGCAATTCATCGGACAGATGAATGAAGGCACCGTTCGTGATCTCCTCCTCAAAGTTAGTCCGCTGACACTTCGCCATGCGGCGGCGGCTCTTGACGCAGCTGAACTGCGAATGATGGACGTTGACGACGAAGTCTCGCAGCTGGCATACGCAGGAGCGCTCGCTGATTTCGGTGATGCGGGTGGTTATGACGCTGAGGTCACTTGGGATGTGGTGTCCATGGCGGCTATGGGCGAAGCTTTTGAAACTGTGCGTAATCGCCCCGTTAGTACCCTGTCCGGGGGTGAGCAAAAGCGCCTTGTTCTTGAGTATCTGCTTCGGGAGTCAGATGAGGTCCTCCTGCTCGATGAGCCGGATAACTACCTGGATGTTCCTGGCAAGATCTGGCTTGAGCAGCAGTTGAACGTGACTACTAAGACAGTTCTTTTGATATCTCATGATCGTGAGCTGCTAAATCAAGTGGCGACGCACGTTGTCAGCGTTGAGTTGGGTGCTGCCGGAAACAGTGTCTGGGTGCACGGCGGTAATTTCGAGTCTTTCCACGAAGCTCGCCGTGAGCGCTTTTCGCGGTTAGAAGAACTCCGACGCAGATGGGATGAAGAGCTGGTAAAACTACGCGCTTTGGTTTTAACCTTGCGCGAAAAAGCGAAATTCAATGACGGTCTCGCATCGCGGTATCAAGCCGCAGTAACGAGGTTGAAAAAATTTGAGGAAGCCGGACCACCTATGGAGGTGCCGCGCGAGCAGAACGTCAAGATGCGCCTCCACGGTGGCCGCACCGCGAAGCGGGCGGTTGTCGCCGCGAACTTGGAATTGACGGGGCTCACGGCACCCTTTGATCTGGAGATCTGGTTCGGGGAGCGATTGGCGATCCTCGGTGCCAACGGCTCGGGAAAGTCACACCTTCTCCGGTTGCTGGCACGAGGTGGGTCTGATCCAGATATTGAGCACCAACCGGTAGGCGAGGTGGACATCAGTGAGGTTAGGCACAGTGGTGCGGTGCGATTGGGGTCTAGGGTGCGGCCCGGATGGTTTGCCCAGACCCATGTCCGCCCGGATCTGACCGGGCGCACCCTGCTGGAGGTCCTGCACCGTGGTGATGGGCGCCGGGTTGGGCTGCCCCGGGAGTTGGCGGCCCGGGCCCTGGATCGGTACGAGCTGGCGGCGGCCGGGGAGCAACTATTCGACACCTTGTCCGGGGGCCAGCAGGCCCGATTCCAGATCCTATTGTTGGAGCTCTCCGGGGCCACTTTGCTGCTCTTGGATGAGCCCACCGATAACTTGGATCTGGCCAGTGCGCAGGCCCTAGAAATCGGGCTGAATGCCTTTGAGGGGACGGTGGTGGCCGTCACCCACGATCGCTGGTTTGCCCGGAATTTCGACCGCTTCTTGATATTCGGTCGGGACGGGTCGGTAACCGGGGTCGATGAGCCGGTTTGGTCCGGCTGGTAGGGCCGGCGCGGGGTATCCCCGGTTAGTACACCCGATTTGGTGCCGACCCGGCCACGTGGGTACCCTAGGGGGTCGAACTTAGAAAATAGTAAGTAATCCCCAGCGAGCAAATGTAAAGGTGGCGTCCCGTGCGCACGTACAGCCCCAAGTCCGGTGAGATTACCCGAACCTGGCACGTCATCGACGCAACTGACATCGTGCTCGGCCGCCTCGCCTCCCAGGCGGCGACTTTGCTGCGCGGCAAGCACAAGACCACCTTCGCCCCCCATGTTGACACCGGTGACTTCGTCATCATCATCAACGCTGAGAAAGTTGCACTCACGGGCTCCAAGAAGGAGCAGAAGATGGACTACCGCCACTCGGGTTTCCCGGGCGGCCTGCGCGCCACCAACTATGCCGACCTATTGGAGACCAACCCGCGCCGCGTGCTCGAAAAGGCCGTCAAGGGGATGCTCCCGCACAACAAGCTCGGCCGTCAGCAGATCAAGAAGCTGAAGGTGTACTCCGGGTCTGAGCACCCGCACACGGCCCAGCAACCGCTGCCGTTCACGATTTCCCAGGTCGCTCAGTAGCTTCCGGCCGAGACAACACGAAAGGATCCGCGGCAGTGTCCGAGGCCATGATTGAAGAAGTAGAGACAGACGTTGATTTAGTTGCTGATGCTCCATCGGAGTACACCTCTGAAACTCCAGTGCACCGCTCTGTTGCCGCACGCGACATTGTCGTCGCACCCGGGGCTGCTATCGGCCGCCGCAAGGAGGCGATTGCCCGCGTCCGCATGGTTCCGGGCACCGGAAAGTGGACCATCAATGGTCGCGCACTTGATGAGTACTTCCCGAACAAGGTGCACCAGCAACTCGTTAATGATCCGTTCGTGACCTTAGGTGCGGAAGGCAAGTTCGATGTAATTGCGCGCATCAATGGCGGCGGAGTCTCCGGCCAGGCCGGTGCGCTGCGCTTAGGGGTAGCCCGCGCCCTGAACGGCATCGACGCTGAAGGCAATCGCCCGAGCCTGAAGAAGGCCGGATTCTTAACCCGCGATCCACGGATCAAGGAGCGCAAGAAGTACGGCCTGAAGAAGGCCCGTAAGGCTCCTCAGTACAGCAAGCGCTAACCCCTTGGGCGGGCTCTTCGGTACCGATGGAGTTCGGGGCCTGGCGAACAGGGATCTCACTGCGGAAATCGCTTTGGATCTTTCCGTAGCGGCTGCCCATGTGCTCGGTGAGGTCGGCGTATTCGCTGGCCATCGACCAAAAGCTGTGGTTGGGCGCGATACCCGGGCTAGTGGTGAGTTCCTGGAAGCCGCCGTGGTCGCTGGCCTGGCAAGTGCCGGAGTTGATGTCATCTTGGTCGGGGTCGTACCGACTCCAACGGTCGCCTACTTAACCGCTGCACTGGGCGCAGATCTTGGGGTAATGCTGTCAGCTTCACACAACCCGATGCCGGATAACGGTATCAAGTTCTTCAATCGCGGTGGGGTAAAACTTGATGACGAGATAGAAGACGCTATTGAAGCGCGGCTGCGCGAACCATGGGATAGGCCGATCGGTGATCAGGTCGGGCGTATTCGGGTTGATTTTGGTGCCGTAGCCGCATATGAACAGCACCTGCTCGATACCTTGCCCAATAATCTGGCTGGGCTGAAAATAGTCGTCGACTGTGCCAACGGCGCCGCCTTTGTTATCGCACCTGAGGTATTGCGCCGAGCCGGAGCCGAAGTTATTGCAATCCATGCGGCACCTGATGGACTCAATATCAACGACGGTTGTGGTAGCACTCACCTCGAAGGGCTAGCCGCTGCGGTGCTCGAGCATGGTGCCGATGCCGGTATCGCCCATGACGGTGACGCGGATCGTTGCCTAGCCATCGATGAAAACGGCGAGCTTGTTGACGGGGATCACATTCTGGCGATTTTGGCGATGTCCATGCGCGCCGCAGGCCGCCTCGCCGAAAACACTGTGGTGTCGACCGTAATGGCCAATCTCGGTTTCAAGATCGCAATGCAAGAGGCAGGTATCTTGGTGGTCGAGACCGGGGTCGGTGACCGTTATGTGCTTGAGGAGATGCGGGCCAAGGGCTATCTCCTCGGCGGTGAGCAAAGCGGCCATATCGTGATGGCTGATTTCGCCACCACCGGGGATGGCCTGCTCACGGCACTGCATCTACTTGCGCGAGTGGCCCAGACCGGTAAGTCTCTTGGCCAACTTGCTAGTTCGGTGACCAAACTTCCGCAGGTTCTTATTAATGTAAGCGGGGTTGATCGCTCCCGGCTCGCAGGCTGCACCGAGGTTGATATGGCAGTGGATCAGGCTGCGTCCATCCTGGGCGAAAGGGGGCGGATACTGCTCCGGCCGTCTGGTACCGAGCCCGTGATCCGAGTGATGGTCGAAGCCCCAACCTTGGATCAGGCACAAAGTATTAGCGAGTCGATCGCGGCGGTTGTTCGAGGCGCGCTGCGCGAGCATTGACCCGGCCCCAAACCCATTGTTGTAAAAGCAGGGTCAGCCAACCGGCAAAAGCCATACCGGCGATATTTATCAGCAACTGCAGGGCGCTTCCGAACACTTCATTCCAGATCCCAAAGACTGCCGCAATGGCGATATTGCCTGAGGCTGGGATAGTGGTAACCGAGATAAAGACACCAATTAGGCCGCCGGTGCGCGATGAAGTCAACGAGAGCACCCCGGCCGAGCCAGCGACAAGGGCAATCAGCAACGACCACCAGTTCGGGCTGTAAATAAATGCGGTTCCCGGGCTTGGCTTGAGCACATCGAATTGAGTGATGAGGCCGAACCCTCGGGCGGCAAGGGCCAACAAGGTGACAATGAGTATCGCCACCGCAAACCCGATAAACAAGGTGCGAAGTGCCTGCCGCAGCAGGTGTGGACGCCGTTTGACGAGGGCTAAGCCAAGGGTTGCGATTGCGGTGAACTCCGGCCCGAGGACCATCGCGCCGATTACTAGGACCACCGAGTCGGTGACGACGGCGATTGCCGCCAGCAAGGTCGCCATGATCATGAAACTTAGGTAAGTCCAGGTTAATTGGGTGTCTTCATACGCACGCTCGATCACCTCGGCCCAGACAACGGCGTCCGCGCTACTGCCGGGTGCTAGCCGCTCGGCAGCCAGCCCATTTTGCGAGATCCAGGTCGTAACCGGGACCAATTGGATAGTGCCGGCTTCTGCGATCCCTAGTGCGGTGAGTTTGGCCACGAGGTCATTGGCACTCTCGCGGGGGATATCAGCCCAAATCACGTCGCCGACCGGCTTGGCGCTGGCCGCCCGCCAGATAGTCAGGCTGCTGACCGTGGGGTCGGCGGCCAAGATGGCGCTGGCCGCCTCGCTAAGGTCGGTCGGGCACGCCAGGCGCAAAGTGAGCACCCTCTACTCTGGCACCTATGTGCGGGATTGTGGGGTATGTCGGCAAGAAGCAGGCCCTTGAAGTCGTGGTGGCTGGGCTGCGCCGGATGGAGTACCGGGGGTATGACTCCGCCGGTATCGCGGTTATCTCCGCCGGCCACCTGGAAGTGCGCAAGAAGGCCGGCAAATTGGTGAACCTCGAAACCTTATTGGGCGCGGACCCGCTGCCAGACTCCACGACCGGGATCGGCCACACCAGATGGGCCACCCACGGTGGTCCGACCGACTCCAATGCGCACCCCCATGTCAGCGAGGACGGCACGATTGCGGTCATCCACAATGGCATCATCGAGAACTTCGCTGAGCTGCGAGGTGAGCTAGTCGCCGCCGGCGTCACCTTGACTTCGGAGACCGATACCGAAGTCGTGGCGCATTTGTTAGCGAAGACCCTGTCAGCTACCAGCGATGACCTAGTCGAAGCCATGCGGAGTGTGTGTGGGCGGCTCGAGGGCGCCTTCACGTTGGTCGCAATTGATCCTCGGCAACCAGGCCTCGTGGTGGGCGCTCGCCGAAACTCGCCGCTTGTCGTCGGTGTTGGTGATGGTGAGAACTTTTTAGCTTCGGATGTTTCCGCTTTTTTCGATCACACTCGCGATGCCCTAGAACTTGGGCAGGATCAAATCGTGGTGCTGACGAGTGAAAGCGTGCGGGTAATTGATTTTGCTGGCGCTGTTGTTGAGGCACGTCCATTCACTGTCGATTGGGATGCCTCGGCCGTTGAAAAAGGTGGTCACGATCTGTTCATGCTGAAGGAGATCGCCGAGCAGCCGAAGGCAGTCGCTGATGCATTACTCGGCCGAATTGGCAAGGATGGCCGAATTCAACTTGATGAGATGGTCCTAGCGGACCAGGCACTGCGCGATATCGACAAGGTGGTTGTAGTGGCATGTGGCACCGCGGCGCATGCGGGCATGGTGGCCAAGTACGCGATTGAACACTGGACCCGAATTCCAGTCGAGATGGAGTTGGCCAGTGAGTTCAGGTATCGCGATCCGATCGTAAATTCACGTTCGCTCGTAATCGCGATATCGCAATCCGGTGAGACCATGGACACCCTGATGGCACTGCGTCATGCCAAAGAGCAGGGGGCTAAGACACTGTCCATCTGCAATACGGTCGGGTCAACCATCCCGCGCGAATCAGATGCCGTTGTCTACACCTACGCCGGTCCTGAGATTGCGGTTGCATCTACGAAGGCGTTCTTGACGCAGATCATCGCCGCCTATTTGGTCGGTCTGTATCTTGCCCAGGTGCGCGAGGTGCTGCCCGCAGCCGATATCGCCGCGGTGTTGGCCGATTTGGCTGACATGCCGGGGAAAGTCGATCTAGTTCTTGACACCGTGGAGCCGGTGCGGGCCTTGGCTCGCGAGTTCGCCAATGCCCCTTCGGTGCTTTTTATCGGCCGCCATGTGGGATTCCCGGTTGCCCTTGAGGGGGCGCTCAAACTCAAAGAACTTGCCTACATGCATGCCGAGGGTTTCGCGGCTGGTGAGCTAAAGCACGGCCCTATTGCCCTAATCGAGGACGGTGTTCCGGTGGTCGTGATTGTGCCGTCTCCGACGGGCAGGGCAATTCTCCACGACAAGATGATTTCTAATATTCAAGAGGTTAGAGCCCGTGGAGCGCGGATCATCGCGATCGCCGAGGAAGGCGACGAAAAGATCAGCGACTACGCCGACTATGTAATTCGGGTACCGGTGGTGCCTCCTCTCATGCAGCCATTGGTTTCGACGGTGCCGCTGCAAGTATTCGCCTGTGAGATGGCAACGGCCAAGGGCCACGATGTCGATCAACCTCGTAACCTCGCGAAGTCTGTGACCGTCGAGTAATCATGATCGCCGCATTTGATGTTGCATCCATTCGGGCCGGCGAGCAAGCGCACGGCATAGACCTTGAGTCCGGGGTCTTGATGGACCGGGCGGCCACCGGTTTGGCGCGCACCATCATCGCCATCCTGCAGGAACTTCGCGGGCAGATCCGTGGAGCCCGGATTGCGATTGCCGTAGGTGGCGGCAATAACGGGGGTGATGCCCTGTTTGCGGGAGCCAAGTTGGCGCAACGTGGAGCCTTAGTCACCGCGGTATGTATCGGAGCAACTGCCCACGAGGCCGGGGTAGCAACGCTGCGGAGGGCGAATGGGCGAGTTGTGCAATGGCAGGAAACGCAAAGTGTCCTAGCCCAGCAGGAATTATTCCTTGACGCGGACATCATCATTGATGGGATCGTTGGCATCGGGGGCGCGGGTGCGCTACGACCAGCGGCGGCCGCGGTTGTCGAGCTCATCAATTCTAGCGGCGCCTTGGTGGTAGCGGTGGACCTTCCAAGTGGAGTAGCTGCCGATACCGGTGAGGTGGCTGAACTCGCGGTTGCTGCTGATATCACCGTAACCTTCGGGTGCTTAAAGCCCGGCTTGCTAATCGCACCGGGTAGTTTTTTTGCCGGTGGCGTTCACGTCGTGGATATCGGGATCACCGATGCGCTGGTTGAACCAACGCTCATCGCCTTGGAGGCATTGGATGTTGTTGCCTATGTGCCAAAGCCCGATTTTAACGACTACAAATACCGCCGTGGGGTAGTCGGCGTAGCGGCAGGGGGGCGCCAGTATCCGGGTGCCGCTCTGCTAGCGGTGGGAGCAGCTCGAATGGGTGATGTTGGCATGGTGCGCTATCTAGACCGTGGTGATGACGTGGCGGGTCAAGTGCTGGCAGCGTTCCCCGATGTAGTGGCAAGTGGGGAAGACCCCGGTAGTGCAACCCGGGTGACGGCCTGGGCCTGCGGGCCGGGTTTCGAGCCGCAAGACGTGCTGGCTGTTGAGGCGGTACTTCGCACCGAGGTGCCGGTGGTACTTGACGCCGGAGCGCTGATGGCGGTGGCGTCCTCAGCGCCACTGCGTACCGCAGTGGCCGCGCGGGCCGGCATAACCGTCATTACCCCGCATCCTGGTGAAGCCGCTGCGCTCGCTGCCGCCTTGTCGCTGCCGGAAGACCTTGGTCGCCTTGACTTGGCGAAAGCACTGGCAGAGCGCCTGCGGCTGGTGGTGGTGCTCAAAGGACCGGCGACCCTAATTGCCGCACCGGGTGGCCTGGTGCTCGTTGACACCATGGGCGGGGCGGAACTCAGCACCGCCGGCAGTGGTGATGTGCTCACCGGGCTGGCTGCGGCAATTCTCGCTGGAGCCAGTGCGCGGGGCGATGTTGAGGACCTAGATGATGCGGCGGTGGCTGCTGCGGCAGCCGTTTGGCTCCACGGGCAGGCGGGGCAGCTGGCGGCGGCCGGTGGCCGGCCGGTGACTGCCGTTGATGTACGAGAACACCTAGCAGGTGCGGTGGCGCTGGTCCGTCGCTAGCTGTTCACCACTTAACGTCGAACTCGCGTCCATATCCAACAGGGTGCCAACTATCTCGACCTGTCCTTGGAGGACAATCAGGGCATGATCACCGCGACCGTCGATCTCGGCGCCATCGCCCACAATTTGGCCTTGGT
>BJGE01000036.1 GCA_014190275.1 Actinomycetes bacterium
AAGCGAGATACGAGTTTGTCGGCATGAGGTACAAGATTGGCGCCGTGGCCTTAACCGGCCTGATGAAAAACGGTACGTGGTCTTCGGCGTCACCGCTTGTCACGCGAGCCGCATAAGCGCCACTGCGCGTCCCATCTGGCACCAGCCAAGTAAAGGTTGATTCCCATTCGCAGTCGACCAACGCATCGTCATGAAAAGCGATGGCGCCATACTCACTTGGTGCCACCCGCCAGTCGTCGTGCTTACCGCTCCAGTTATATCCGGTCATTGCGCGGACGGGCCGCTGCACACCATGACCATGCAGGCCATTGGGTCCAACATCGCAGACTAAGTCATCAATGCCCTCGGGTCCGTAGCCCGCGGCGGTATCCCAACTCGCAAACGGCCCCGGGCTCAATTGTTGGCCCGTGTGGATCGCCTTCATCTCATCGACGGTGAGCGCCCGATCGTATACTCCACTGCGGTCGATTTTCCCGTTGAAGAGAAAATCTTTATACGCACCGCGAATCGGGGCGGAGTTTGCCACCGCTCCCCACATGAATGGGGTGCTCGCGTTCGTTGCCTTGATGCGCAGTTTCTGCTCGACAGAACTTCGATGATCAAAGGGTGCGACCTTGCCTAGCCTTCCGTTGTACGGACCGACTACCGCCTCCTGGTGCAAAAGAGCGCGTCCCGACGCCGGATCGTATGAGGCTGCCACGAAGTACCAGGTGTGATGCATGAGCGGTACCTGTGCGGTGATCTCATCGGTGTCCGTACCGTCTCCTACCCAAAAACTTAACCGGCCCTCGCCATTAATGCCAAGTGCATAGCCCGCGGTATCAGGAAGATTAAAACGTCCAAGCAATAACTGTCGACCCTTTGTTGGTGTAGTCGGAAACACATATGCGTGGATGGTTATCGGACCGGTCAAGGCGAGTTTATTTGCCGGGTCCGCTACCACTACCGCATTACCGACGTCAACAAATTGCTTCTTCACCGCATGCTCGCCGGACACACTGCTGGCAATCACCTCTTCAATGAACCCTGGCCCATCGGGGTGCTGGTCACCGTGAATGAGTCGAACAATCTCAACATGCACCGACTCGGTGTTCTCGGCACTTAGGTGGAATGAGATTTCCGTACCCGGTGCCACACTGACCTTGTCGGTGTATCCAGTAATCGTTGTCGTTGCCATCGTTACTCAACTCCGTTCATGATGATCGCAAATCGTTGACCCGGCGCAGGAACACTGCGTGGTAAGCCTCGTCCAGCGACGGATAAACCTTGTCGTCTACGACTCGGGGTGGGACTCCTGGCACACCGGAAAGTGCCACCACGCGATATGAAGTAAATGGCTCTTCGCAGTAGACGGCGTACTTATCCGGGATCGGGCCCTGTCGGAAGTAGTTAAGGATCCGCTCAAGATGATCACTGTGCTGGCCTAGGGGCTTACGCCGATGTTCTTCAATGATCACCGGGGTAATCCAGCCCCGCAATCGATCCCGCAGCTTGCGCTCAAAAGTCCGCCCAACGATCATCGCCTTGTCGTGGATATCAGGTGCTTGCTGAGGTAGGAACTCTGCGTATCGACTGGTTAGCCCGGCCCGATGCAGTGCTTGTCGACGCTGCCTGATTTCCTTTAACTGCGCCTTCAGTCCGAATATCCCGTTGCGTGTGTACAACACCGACAGCAGTGCAAGTACGCCGACAAGAACTATTCGCCAAGGGCCCCACTCGGTGAACCACTGCGTGATCCCAACCACGATTATCGTTCCTATTACCGCACCTTCGGCCCGACCAAGACCACCAATGACAATCATGGCGAGCATCAGGAGGAGGAGATCAAGGCTGAAAACCTGGAGTGAGGTGCCGCCAATGTAGGCGGCATAGAACGCGCCAATCGCACCAAGGGCGGCACTGGCGATCATGAACACCCAGGTTCGGGCGCGCTGGAAATTAATGCCGATCGCCGAGGAGAATGCCTCGTCCTCCCTATTAGTGGCCGATGCACGCAGCAGCAACCCGAGCCGTCCACCATTCACCCACCTGAAAACAGCAAGGGCAACAAGCAGGAGAGCAAATGCCGAAATGTACAAAAGTACTTGGCCTAGCCAACTCGTCATGAGATCACTTGGCACTATTCGATCGACACCAAAGAGAGCCCCATTAAATTTGCCACCGAGTTGATCCGACTGGGTCACGAAGTTCCGACAGAATTCCGACAGACCGAGCGTGAGTAATGCGTAGTAGAGCCCATCTAGGCGCCGGGCCGGCAAGGAGATGAGGAAGCCCATCAGGGCACCCAAGAACAAACCGATTATCAACATGAGCGGCCATGGCACGCCATACGTGATGCTGAGGTAGGCAGCTCCGTAGGCGCCTACCCCTACCGTGGCGAGAGTCGCAAAGGACTGCAGCCCCGCTGTTCCGATGATTAAAGTCCACATCACGTTAATCGCGGCGTAAATACAGATGATGCCGAACAAGGCAAAGAATCGCTCATTGCTAACGGCAATCGGGAGCACGAGCATCAGGAGCAAGCCGATTAGCCAAAATGTGGGCTTCTTGTCCGTGAGGACAAGTTCGCGGCGAAGTGTTTTCGGGTTGTAAGACCCACTCAGCCTCAATACCGATCGCTTGGTGCCGAGATACCGGCGCCGCTTAAACACCTTCTCGGTATTAACCGGCCAGCTTGGCCGCCAGGACCGCCGCCCAATTAGAGGTTGTTTACTCACGCACATCCTCCAAGAGGCCGCCGAGGCCACGTGGGCGGAAAATTAGGATCAAAACAACAATTCCAAATAGCACGAAAGGCACAAGTGACTGCTGCAAATAGCGAGCCGTCAACGCCTCTGCTAAACCTAGAAGTCCGGCCGCGGCAACAGTTCCCGGAATGGACCCGAGCCCCCCGGCCAACGAGATGATGAGGCCAACGGTTAGTGGTTGGACCCCGGAAGTCGGGCTGACGAAGAAAGTTTGCGCTAGGAGCACCGAGGCGAGCCCGGTAAGTGCGCCGCTAATTGCTAGCACACGCATACCTGTCGTCCTTACTGAAACGCCGACAACCGCGGCCCCCAACGGATTCATCATCATCGCTCGCATTTGCAGACCAGCTCGGCTAGACCGCATCCACAAGATCACCGCCCCGAGCATCAAAACCGCGACGACTATCGCTCCAAGTTGGCCGTTGCCGATCCCACTGCCAGCAATTTCAGTTCGACCCGTACCAAAAATCGGGGGCAGTGGCTTGTTCTGAGGGCCGAAGAAGATGAGCCAGACCTGCGTGCCGATGAGGCTAATTGCCAGTGTCGCGATCAAGCTTCGCGTGCGGAAATTGTCGCGGTCTTGAAGTGGAAGAAAAGCAACGGCACCAACCGCCAGTCCCGCCACTGCCGAACCGAGCATCCCCGCGACTATCAGGCCAACGGAAAGTGCAACACCTTCCAAACCATACGTACTCGCAATTTCGGCAAACAGAAATGCAGTGTAGCCACCGGCGGTAAAAATGAAACCCTGTGCGAGATTGAGCATGCCGATACTTGCCCAGGTGAATGAAATACCAATTGCCACTAGCCCGTACATCGAGGCTAGAAGTAAGGCACTGAAGACAACGTCCATTAAAGTGCCCGCCCATGATGCATGCCCTGCGCCATGGCCTCAGCAGCTGGCGGGATATCGCCGAGAGCCTCTCCAACATCCTGTTTTAGTTCGCCGGCATGCATCCCAAGTACCCGATCCACCCGGCCGTTAAGGAGTGGCAGGTTCTGCTCGGCGATGATCATCGCGCCATCGCCGATATTGATTTCGCACAATGCCGCTACCAAGCCAAGGGAGATTTTCGGTGCGAGTCCAAGTGAGGGTTCGTCAACTAGGTAAAGCCGGGCATCCGCCATGAGGGCACGCCCAACGGAAACCATGCGCCGTTCTCCACCGGACAAGGTGCCGGCGGTCTGGCGCAGCAGTGGGCGCAAGGGCGCGAACACGTCCAGCACATGATCACAGCGCGACCGCCGTGATCTCCAAGTGGCGCGCGTATATGCCCCCGAGTCGAGATTTTCCCTAACCGTCAACCCCGGGAAAATTGCATCCCCTTGCGGTGCCAAGGCGATGCCCTGCCGAACGATGTTCGGAGTAGTACGACCCATGCCATGGGTGCGACGTCCGCCTATTTGTCGTCCTTCAAAGATAATCGAGCCGTCCTGCCACCCGGTCAGGCCAACGATCGCACTCAGCAAAGTTGTTTTCCCATGCCCGTTTAGCCCTACCAGGCCCAGCCGCTCACCGGGATTGACGGAAAGGTTGACATCGTGGAGTACGCGGACCGGCCCGTAACCCGCTGAAACGCCAGCTAACTCAAGTATCGCCATCAGCTCAGCACTCACTCATCTGAAATGCCGAGACTAATAGCGTCAAGAATGGGTACATCGAAATACGCTTGTCTTACGGCCGGGAGAGTGAAGACGGTTTCCGGTGGCCCTTCTGCGATGATTGCGCCGACATCAAGTACCAGAACCCTAGATGCCACCATCGCCAGCAATTCGAGCCGGTGTTCAATGAGTAGCACTGAGATCCCAAACTCCTGAGCTAACTTGCGAACGACTAAGTCGATCTCGTCGATCTCCGAACCGGTAAGCCCAGAGGCCGGCTCGTCGAGGAGAACGATCTTTGGATCCCGAACAAGTAGTGCAGCAAGCATCAACTTGCGTCGTTCCAGTGTCTCGAGGGAGCCAGTTGCTTGATCCATCTGGGCACGTAGCCTGACGAATTCGGCGGCCCACTCCAACCTTAGGCGTGATGGATGCGGCTTGAATGCCTTGCGCGCCGCCTTCAAAGTCTCCCCGACGGTAAGGCCCGCCGGGACGATCGGCCGTTGGTAACTACGCACCAGCCCAAGCTCAACCCGTTCGCGCATGGTGAGTTTTCTGACTGAGACACCGTCAAATGTGACGTCACCGCCGTGGTTTAACTGGCGGCCAGAAAGTACTTCGAAGAGGCTGGTCTTGCCGGCCCCATTGGGGCCGGCAAGACCGACAACCTCTGCCTGTCCTACCTCAAGGCTTACGCCCTCGAGAATCCGCCGACCACCTAGGTCAAGCGTGATATCAGAGCAGGTCAGTAGTGGCAAGTACTACTTCATCCAAGCCGGGGGAACAAATGCTGCTTCCGCATCGTTGTCTGGTGCGATCACCGTGTGGCGTCCACCTTGGACCTGGTAGAAGTAGTGAGTCACACCCTTCGTTGGATCATCAATCTCCGTCGGGTACAGCGGGGTGACACCGTTGGTGAAATCGAGGAAGCCAGTGACACCGTTGATCGGGTTCGCCGCAATGAAGGCATTTACCGCCGCGAAATCCGCCGGGTCGGTGGTGGCCCAAGCATTTGCCAGCACGTTGACCATGTCGTAGCACCAAGCCGGATAGACAAGGCCCATGGACTTGTCATCGACTCCGAACTTCGCCTGGTAGGCAGCACGGAAAGCCTTATCCTCAGCACTCGTGTTGCCAGTGCCGATGACTGTTCCCCAGACGAAGCCTTCTGCTGAGTCACCTGCGATTTCTAGGTACTCCGGCTGCGAGGGGCCGTACTGCAAGTAGACAAGCGATCCATCAACCGGAGCAGCCGCGAACTGCTGCGAGAAGGAAGCGAGTTCCGCCCCGATCCAGTGATCAACCATGATCGCTCCGGCATCATTCGCCGCCAACTTCTGCAGCACCGGTGACCAGTCCTTAGTGCCGGCCGTGATGTCGATGACCTCACCGAGTTCCCATGCACCGCCACTCGCCTTAATCGCATCGATTGTGGCCTGTGCGATGTTCTGGTTGTAGGCCGTGTCGCCGCGGATGATGTCAACCTTGTTGTTCTTTGGTGTCCACTTGCCTGATTCCTGCAACTGGGACAAGAAGGTGACAAAACCTGAACCGTAGTAGGTCTCCGGCGGGTCAACGAAGTAGTTTCCGTACTTCGCCGGGTCGCCTGAGCGGATGTTTTGGGCGTCAATGTTGGTGTCACCGCTTAGATACGGGGCACCATAGGGGCCGGCTACTTCCATGGCCGCCGGCGGGATGATGACAAATGGGCTCACCAGTGCACTAACTCCATCGCCGGTAAGTTTCTGGAAACCGGCGGTGATGCCTTCGGGGGTGAGGATGTCAATGTCGGTGACGTCAAGTTCAATCGAACGACCATTGACACCACCATTCGCGTTGATTTCCTCTTGGGCCAAAATCGCCCCGTTCCAGCAGTCCTTGTGGTCGGCAATGCCGGCCGGGCCTGACTGAGCGATCGGCAGCCCGATCACAATCGGCTCACCTGGCACTGCGGCCTCCGATGGGGCAGCGGCCTCCGATGGGGCAGCGGCCTCCGATGGGGCAGCAGGTGCAGCCGCGGTCTCCGAGCTTTCGGAGCTGCCGCCGCAAGCGGCGAGCAGCATACTTGCGGTCGCCACACTGGCCGCAAATAGCGAAATTTGAGCACGTTTCATGAAGCCTCCTGTCGTGGTCTAGGCGCCCTTGGCGCCCGGGTCTGAACATAATGGCGAGAGTTCACCAGCAAAGCCATCCGTATTTCTACCCATTTACGGCAACCCTTGGCTGATTTCATGTTTCTGTTTGGTCACGAAGACGCTGATTCCCCTTGTTGTGTTGCGAGCCAGCGTGGGCAGGTGTCACGATTCCCCCATGCCCGCGGCCCAGTTCGACACCGCCGTCCGAGTGATGGGAACGGTGTCGGCTATCGCCTCCGGTGGTGACCCAGTCAATGAACGCGGTCGAGCCGTCTTAGCCGAATTGAAGAAACTCATCCCCTTCGAAGCGGCGGAAATCTGCTCAATTAATCCGCTGACCGGTGCGTCGGTGCAAATCGCCGCCGAAGGGTATTCCGACCAGGTTTTGGGGCAGTTGCATAGCAGTGACTTCCATGACCTGATGGATCTACTTGGGATCAAGGAGACGGGCCGGCCGGTACGAATGAAGGATCTACCCGGTGATCCGCTAGATAACTGGGCTGTGGCCGACGTACTGTATCCGGCAGGGTATGCAGAGGGACTGACTATGTGCTTGCGCACCCCGGACGGACGCGTCACCGGCGTCATCAATCTTTCGACTGTATCAACGAGTCATCCAAGTGACATCGCCCGCGATGCTGTGGCCAACCTATGCGGAACACTCGGCAACCTTGCGGATCCATTGCAGTCAGGCAGGTGGCTCGCCCTGATCCTCGGAGCCGGTAGCATGGCGGTTGGGTTGGACGGCGCAGGTTGCGCCATTAGGCTGCCTGGCCTGACCGGGCACAAACTCCTCACCGAAGGCACCGACTTACTTGAGGTCGCCAAGGGCGCGGCAGTGCACAATTCGTGGGGGTCTTTCCTTTGGGCCGATGACGATGACTGGTTTCGCGTGCGGGTTGTGCCCTGCCGCGGCGAGCAACCGATCATGACAGTTGTCAGCATGGACGCAATTGAGATCGGGCCGTTGAGCAGGCGCGAGCTCGAGGTGCTCACGCTGGCCGCGGAAGGTCTATCGAATCAGGAGATCGGTAATGCTCTCGTTATCAGCAATCGCACGGTAGCAAGCCACGTCGAACATATTCTGGACAAGTTGAGTGCGCCCAATCGGGCCGCGGCGGCGGCCTACGCCCTGCGCGAGGGCTTCATTATGGGGCGAGTGACGCGGTACGACGGATAGCCGTCACTGTGGAGTTCGACTGGACGGCAAGAAGGGCCACCGCCATGGTGGAGGTTAGGAGACTCGAACTCCTGACTTCTGCCTTGCAAAGGCAGCGCTCTACCAACTGAGCTAAACCCCCTCGTAACTACGAGGACGTGCGGGTGCCGATATTAAATTATGCGGGGTTGCTCAGCGCAGGTCAGGCTCGGTGGTGGCTTCTGACCAGAGGTCTTGTTCCGCCTTGCTGGCGGAGACCTGCCGGTAGATCACATAACCGATCCCTAACAGTGCTGCAACTATCAATAGTTTCTTCACGTGGGCATAGGTGGACTTGAACCACCGGCCTCTTCCTTATCAGGGAAGCGCTCTAACCAAGCTGAGCTATACGCCCGGGAACGCCACACCCTACCGGACCGCGAGCCCGACCCACGCCACTGGTTCAATCACCAGCTCTTACCGGGGCTTCGGGGCTAGTTCTGATCGGCTAGCACTACTTCGACGCCGCCGGTGAGCCCAACACTCAAGTTGTACATGAAGGCGAACAGGGTGGCCACTATTGACACCAGCACAACTTCTACGGCCGCCACCACGACCGCCACCCCCATCACCCGGGAGAAATCCAGCAAGATAACCAGGTCGAAATTGGCCGTGGCGCTACCCACTACGTCATTGATGCTGTTCGAGATCGTGGCAAATACTCCCGCGTAGTCAAGTACCCACCACAGCACCGCCACCGCAACCAAGATGACGATGCCGAGGGCCAGGGCCAACATGAAGGCCGCCTTGAAGATCGACCACGGATCAATCCGCGACACATACAGGCGCGCTTTGCGCGGCCCGTTAGTCACGTCTTTGGTCAAACCGTGGCCTCGCCTTCGTCCGCAACGGTCTCGTCCGAAACGAGCCCGTTTTCCTCACCGTCACTGTCTTCGCTGGCGCGGGCCACCGCCACCACGGTGTCGCCTTCGGCCAAGTTCATCAGCGTCACCCCCATCGTGTCACGACCTGATGGGCGAATCTCGACAACACGGGTGCGGATCACCACCCCATTTGAGGCAATGGCGAAGATCTGATCCTCCGCCTCGCAGACCATGGCGCCCACAAGGGAGCCGCGTTCTTCGACCAATCGCATTGCGCGAACACCGAGGATGCCACGGCCTTTGGGAGCCCACTCGCCAACAGCGGTGCGCTTGGCGAACCCGCCGTCGGTGATGGTGACCACGAAGGTATCGGGCCGGACCACGTCCATTGCAAGGAGCGCGTCGCCCGCCCTAAAGCGCATGCCGATGACCCCACTGGTCGCGCGACCCATCGGCCGCAGGGTTTCGTCATTGCCCGGGAAACGCGCCGACATGCCTTTGCGTGAAAAAAGCATGAGGTTATCGGCGTTGGAAACCAGGCGGGCGGCAATTAACTCGTCATCCTCGGACAAATTAATCGCAATGATGCCACCGCTGCGGTTGGTGTCGAACTCCTCGAGTTTGGTCTTCTTCACCATGCCGCGCCGGGTTGCAAGTACTAGATTCTCACCGGCTTGGTAGTCGGCGATCGCTAATACCTGGGCGATGGTTTCGTCGGGCCGGAATGCGAGCAGGTTTGCCACGTGTTGGCCGCGCGCATCGCGACCCGCATCAGGTAGTTGGTATGACTTGGCGCGGTACACCCGACCCTTATTCGTGAAGAACAAGATCCAGTGGTGGGTGCTCGTGACGAACATGTGCTCGACAACATCATCTTGTCGAAGGGCTGCCCCTTTGACGCCACGCCCACCTCGGCGTTGGGCCCGATAGAGCTCGCTTTTAGTGCGCTTGGCGTAACCGCCTGCGGTAATGGTGACCACGACTTCTTCTTCGGTGATTAGATCCTCGTCGGTGACATCACCATCCCACGCTACGAAGTCCGTGCGGCGATCATCGCCGTACTTATCGGTGATCTCCTTCAGCTCTTGGGAGACGATTGAGCGCTGCCGCGGCTCATTTGCCAAGATGTCGTTGTAGTCGGTGATCCGCGACATCAGATCCTCGTACTCGTCAATGATCTTTTGGCGCTCAAGTGCCGCGAGGCGGCGCAGTTGCATATCTAGGATCGCGGTTGCTTGGACCTCGTCAATCTCAAGGAGCGCCATCAAGCCGGTGCGGGCATCATCGACCGTGGATGAGGCACGAATCAGCGCAATGACTTCATCAATTGCATCCAGCGCCTTTAGGTAGCCACGCAGAATATGTGCCCGCTCTTCGGCTTTGCGTAGGCGATAGCGGGTGCGCCGCTGGATGACCTCGATTTGGTGGGTGATCCAGTGCCGGATGAACTGCTCAAGGGTCAAGGTGCGCGGCACCCCGTCAACCAGAGCCAGCATGTTGGCCCCGAAGTTGTCCTGCAATTGGGTGTGCTTGAAGAGTTGATTCAAGACCACCTGCGCGACCGCATCGCGCTTTAACTCAAATATCAATCGCATGCCGGTACGCGAGGATGAGTCATCACGCACATCGGCGATGCCGGTGAGCTTGCCCTCGCCCACCAGTTCAGCAACGCGAAGCAGCAAGTTATCGGGGTTTACCTGGTAAGGCAGTTCGGTGACTACGAGGATCTGGCGCCCACGTGAATCTTCATCGACGGTGACAACCGCGCGCATCGTGATCGAGCCACGCCCGGTGCGGTACGCATCGTCAATGCCCTTGCGGCCAACAATGAGCGCGCCGGTTGGAAAATCTGGCCCCTTAACGATCTCGATCAGCGCCGCCTGGCGCTCCTCGCGCTCAGCGGTCGGATGCTCAAGCAGCCATTGGGCACCGGCCGCGATCTCGCGCAGGTTGTGCGGCGGGATATTGGTTGCCATCCCAACCGCAATCCCCGCGCTGCCATTTACCAGCAGGTTCGGGAAACGTGCCGGCAGCACCAACGGCTCCTGGGTGCGCCCGTCGTAGTTAGGCCCGAAATCAACGGTCTCCTCGTCAATATCGCGCACCATCTCCATGGCCAGTGGGGCCATGCGGCACTCGGTGTAGCGCTGGGCCGCGGGCGGGTCATTGCCCGGCGACCCGAAGTTGCCCTGGCCCTGGACCAGCGGGTAACGCAGTGACCAAGGTTGCGCGAGCCGGACGAGGGCGTCGTAGATCGCACTATCGCCATGGGGGTGGTAACTACCCATGACATCGCCGACCACGCGGGCGGATTTGGAGAAGTTGCGGTCAGGGCGGTACCCACCGTCATACATCGCATAGAGCACGCGCCGGTGCACCGGCTTCAACCCGTCGCGGACATCTGGCAATGCCCGCGAAACGATCACCGACATGGAGTAGTCAAGGTACGACCGCTGCATCTCGGTTTGGAGGTCAACTGGCTCAATACGACCATGTTGACCTGGGCCTACTTCTTCTACGATGTCGATCTCGTCAGCCACGAAATATCTCCGTTGTTAGTTCATCAAAAAACTGGTCATTAAATGTCGAGGAAACGTACGTCGCGGGCATTTTGCTGGATGAAGTTACGACGCGACTCAACGTCTTCGCCCATCAACACGCTGAACATTTCATCGGCTTGCGCTGCGTCATCGATGGTGACCCGAAGCAGGATCCGGCGGGCCGGATCCATTGTGGTCTCCCAGAGTTCGTCGGCATTCATCTCGCCCAGGCCCTTATAGCGTTGCACTGCTTCTTCCTTGGGTAGCCTTCGGCCGGCAGCAAAGCCGGCCTCCATCAACGCATCGCGCTCGCGATCGGAGTAGGCGAAATCAGCAACCTCACGCGACCACTTGATCTTGTAGAGCGGCGGCTGCGCCAAGAAAACATAACCCTGCTCAACAAGGGGTTTCATGAATCTGAAAAGCAGGGTGAGCAGCAGCGTGCGGATGTGTTGACCGTCGACGTCAGCATCGGCCATCAAAACCACTTTGTGGTAGCGCAACCGATTGATATCGAAATCATCCTGTACGCCGGTACCAAATGCCGAGACCAGGGCTTGGACTTCGGTGTTCTGGAGCACTTTGTCAATCCGGGCTTTCTCGACATTTAGGATTTTGCCGCGGATGGGCAAGATTGCCTGGGTTTTCGGGTCGCGGCCTTGACGCGCCGACCCACCTGCTGAATCGCCCTCGACGATGTAGACCTCACAGTCCTCGGGTTCGCGGCTGGAACAGTCGATCAATTTGCCCGGCATCCCCGCGCCACCTAGCAGCCCCTTGCGGTTGCGCGCTAGATCGCGAGCCTTACGGGCGGCAATGCGAGCGGTAGCCGCATTGACGGACTTGCGGGCAATCTCCTTACCTTCTGCCGGGTTCTTCTCAAACCACTCACCAAGTTGATCGTTAACAACTTTTTGGACAAAAGCCTTCATTTCGGTATTGCCGAGTTTTCCTTTGGTTTGACCTTCGAATTGCGGTTCGAGAAGTTTGACGCTGACAATCGCCGTTAGGCCTTCGCGGATATCTTCACCGCTGAGGTTTATATCTTTTTCTTTCAAGATGCCCCACTCGCGCGCGAACTTGTTCACCAGGGATGTCATCGCCGCCCGAAAACCCTCTTCGTGGGTACCGCCCTCGGTCGTGTTGATTGTGTTGGCGAAGGTGTAGACCGACTCGCTGTAGGACGTGTTCCACTGCATCGCGATCTCAGCGCTCATGCGTTTGTCTTCGGTTTCGGTTTCGATGTAGATGACACTAGGGTTGGCTACACCTTTGCTGGCATTGATGTGCCTAACAAAATCGGCGATACCGCCCTGATAGCAGTAGCTGACACTCCGCACCTGTTCAACGAAGTCATCGTCGTCGGTCTCGGTGATCACGGTTACCCGCTCATCGGTTAATGAGATGGTCAAGCCCTTGTTCAGGAAGGCCATCTCTTGGAATCGGCGTGACAAAGTTGTGAAGTCATAGTTAGTGGTTTCGAAGATTTCCGCGTCGGCCCAAAAGGTTACGGTGGTGCCGCTGGTGGTGACCGCCTCGCCTTTCACAAGGGGTGCCATCGGCACGCCGTGGTCATAGGACTGCCGGTGGACAAACCCGTCACGGCGCACTTCGACATCGAGTTGTCTCGATAACGCATTGACCACCGAGACACCAACCCCGTGCAGCCCACCGGATACCGAATAGCCCGACCCACCGAACTTGCCGCCGGCGTGCAGGACGGTCAGCACCACCTCGAGCGCTGGCTTCTTCTCAATTGGGTGCTCATCGACCGGGATACCACGGCCATCATCAATAACCCGGACCCCGCCATTGGCTAGCAAGGTAACCGCGATGGTGGTGGCGTAGCCGGCCAGGGCTTCATCAACTGAGTTATCAACTACCTCGTAAACCAGATGGTGCAGGCCGCGCTCACCGGTAGAGCCGATATACATCCCCGGCCGCTTGCGGACGGCGTCTAGGCCTTCTAAGACGGTGATCGCACTGGCGTCATAGGACAAGGGGTTGAGCCTCCTTTTAGGGGCAAACCATGGTGGTTTACCGGGGCCAAGCAGGTGGGCGACGGGCAGAAACTCTGGGTGAATCGCTGCCTTACAGTCTAGCGGATTAATCCGACAGTCACTTGCTCGGCACGGCCCCTGCAGGGCCTGTAACCGCACTTAACCCCCCATCACCAAGGTGGTATCCGGATTAAAGGGGTTTTTCGCTTGGCATAGTGCTCTGGTGGCATTTAGCCGTATGTGTCGCGGGGGCCTCGTCCCTTCACGCGACGGGGGCCCGCCACCCAACTCGGCGCGGTTGGCCCGACCACTGTGATGCTCTTGACCACCCCCTTGCCGACCGCCTCCTCGATTACTGTCCGCAGGTTTGGCAGGAGGAGCCGAACTTGGGTGGCCCAGGAGGTGGATTCGGCCCGCAGGGCCAGTTCACCGTCAACAAAGGACTCGGGTACCACATGGCTTGCTAGGTCGGCCCCTGCGATCACCGGCCAATTGGTTAAGAGCGCCGCCGCGGTGCTGGAATGCTCCCAGCCCTTTTCAACCAAGAAGTCGTCCACGGCCGCACCGAGTAGTTGGGGGTCACGTCCTTGGTAGGCGGCAGCCTTTTTTTGGCTTGTTGACTTTTTAGCTTTGGGCTTACCGCCCCCTGTTGCCCTGCGTAGGGCTGCTGCCGCCGCATCCGATGGCTGGTCTTTTGGGGTGGGCCCGCTGGCCTGCGTGTTCATGAGGCCTCCTGCATCGTGACCGTGCCCGAATTAACAGCGAACCTAACCCCACGTAGTGTCTCGGGGATATCTAGATCAACCGCTGCGGTGATAAGTACTTGGGTCGCTGTTGCCACCTGCTCGGCCAGGCGTTGTCGGCGTGAGACATCTAGCTCCGCGAAAACATCATCGAGGATCAACACCGGGTCTACCCCATCAGTGCGCAAGAGCTCAAATGAAGCCAGTCGAAGGGCTAATGCAATTGACCAGGATTCACCGTGTGATGCATAACCTTTGGCTGGCATTTGCCCAAGTGTCAGCAAAATGTCATCGCGATGGGGACCTATCAGCGTCAGGCCGCGATCGAGTTCTTCCCTGCGTTTGTTCTTGATCGACTCAAGTATTGCCAACCGCCAACTCTCGCGATCGGCTAACAGTGGCACATCGTTACCTAGTGAAGAGATATATTCCATTCCCAAAAGGGTCGATTCGTCACCGGAGATGAATGTGTATTTACTCCTCCCTAAACACATTAAGTCATCGAGTAGTGCGATTCGTGCCGATATTAATTCGGATCCAGACGCCGCTAGTTGCTCATCCCACACCTCTAATGTTCGAAGCATTTCAGTGCCGGCACTTCGCCTCGCAATACTCGATGACTTTAGTAGAGCGTTGCGCTGCTTTAGGGTTCTCTCGTAGTCACTTCGAGTACCAGCAAGTCGAGGAGTGCGTTGAACTAAGAGATCGTCAATGAACTTGCGCCGATCACTTGGATCCCCTTTCACAAGGGCTAGATCCTCAGGTGCAAAGAGAACAGTTCGCAGGAGGCCCAGCACATCACGCACTTTGGGTACCGGGGATCGGTTAACTCGAGCTTTGTTAGCCGACCCGGGATTGATAGCGAGTTCAATTGTGATTACGCGGTCATCGTTAACGACTTCACAGCGGATAACCCCTTGGGTGGCGCCGGTGCGTACCAGTGGGGCGTCGGTGGCAACCCGGTGGCTCCCCAGGGTGGCGATGTAGCCAATCGCCTCGACTAGATTGGTTTTGCCTTGGCCATTGCGCCCGACAAATGTTGTCACCCCTCTTTGCAGGGTGCAATCGACCTGCTCGTAGGACCGCAGATCGGTAAGGCTAAGTGACTGCACCCACACGATCAGCCAGTCAAACGTACCGGCATAAGCAGGTAGCGGTACTCATCACTTGGTTTGTCGCCGGCATCCGTTAAGCCCGATAACACAGCCGGCCTGGTGGCCTGGGTAAATGAGAACCGGGCGATCGCCCGGTCTACGGAGGCCAGGCCGTCAAGTAGATATGTTGGATTGAAGGCGATCTCTAAGCCATCACCGTCAATATTGCACGCGACGGCTTCACTTGCCTGTGCATCGTCGCCGGCTCCGGCGCGCAACACGACCTCGGAGCTTTCGAATGCTAGCCGCACCGGCGTATTTCTTTCAGCGACCAAAGAGACGCGCTTGACCGCATCGGCTAGCTGCGATGTGTCGACCGTAGCGACGGTCGCAGCTTCACTTGGAAGCAGTGTTCGGTACTTTGGAAACTCGCCGTCGAGGAGCCTGGTCGTGGTACGACGCCCATTACCTTCGAAGCCAATCAAACCTTCGCCGGTACCACCCGCCCCTAACGCAATGAAGACTTTTTCCACCGAGGCGAGGGCTTTGGCGGTGTCGGCCAGCGTGCGCGCCGGAATTAGGGCGTTGGTTGAAATTTTCGGTGAGTCCGGTTGCCACGTGAACTCACGTACCGCTAACCGGTATCGATCTGTTGCGGCCAACACAATATTTCCGCTCTCAATTTCGACACGAATACCGGTAAGTGTTGGCAACGTGTCATCACGACCGGCTGCAATTGCCACCTGCGCTACGGCTGCTGCAAAGAGTGCGCCATCAACGGTTCCTGATGTTGCCGGCATTGCTGGTAACTGTGGGTAATCTTCAACCGGCAGGGTGGGTAACGTGAAAGATGATCTGCCGCAAGTTATTACAATTCTGGTGCCTTCACTTTCCATCACTACTGGTTGTGCTGGTAACGAGCGGGCAATATCAGCAAGTAGGCGACCGGAAACTAAAGTTTTGCCGGGTGTGGTCACATCGACTGGTAGTTCAACGCGAGCGGAAACTTCGTAGTCGAAACTACTAAGTGTTAAAAGGTCACCATCAGCCGACAGCACTAGCCCGGCTAAGACCGGCAGGGCGGGCCGGGCCGGCAGCGTGCGGGCGGCCCAGGCGACTGCGTCAGCCAGAGCATCACGCTCGACACGAAACTTCACGATCTCCTCCAGTTGAACCACCGGTGCTTAAAAGCCACCTAAATTGAATAAGGCGCGGGTGCAGGGCTCAGTGTGTCAGGAGTGTGCTGGGATCACTAGCGGAAGGGGCAGACCTGTGGGCATTAGAACAGGGCCGGCTCCTCCCCAAGGCAGCTCCCAAAGGCGGTTTGTAATTCCCATTGAGTTATAAGTAGTAGTAGTAGTAGGTGCTGTGGAAACTGGGGAAAAGCCGACGTTCGCCAGCGGATGTCAGGAAACCAGCTGTGGATGACCTGAGAGGTTGTTGATTTTCGTTGTGGATGAGAGTGGATAATTTGCGGGGGTTGCCCGGGCAAGGAGGTTTCGCCCCAAAGTTGTCCCCAGTCTAAAAAAGTGAGCCGCCAGCAACAAGCCTTTTATCCACAGCCTGTCCACCAGTGGGGACAAGAGTCAAATTGGACATTTAGGGCAAGTTGTCCACAGTGTTATACACAGCCACCATCCACAGGTGTGGGTAACGTGGGTATGAACAATACTGATGTGACAGAAGTGCACTGCTGAGGGTTATTGGCTGTTGTTTCAAGCCCTGTCACATCGAGCGCGGTTGTGACTTAATTCTACTGGTTAAGTCGGTTACCTGATTGAACAAACTACGGCGCTCGGCCATCAGGTGCCGGATTTTACGGTCTGCGTGCATCACCGTCGTGTGATCTCGGCCCCCAAAAGCCTGGCCGATCTTTGGCAGCGATAAATCGGTTAACTCCCGGCATAAGTACATCGCAATCTGTCTGGCTGTCACGAGCACCCGGGAGCGACTGGAGCCGCATAGGTCATCGATGGTGACACCGAAGTAAGTCGCTGAAGCGGCCATGATCTGGGCGGCCGTAATCTCTGGTCCGGTTTCTGATGGAAATAGATCCTTCAAGACCACTTCGGTAATGGTGAGGTCAACGGGCTGCCTATTTAAGGAAGCGAAAGCGGTTACTCGAATAAGTGCGCCCTCAAGCTCGCGGATGTTGGTGGAAATCTTCGAAGCTATGTACTCGAGGACTTCAGGCGGGGCCACCAATCTCTCCTGCATGCTCTTCTTTCGAAGGATAGCTATGCGAGTCTCAAGGTCTGGGGGCTGAACGTCAGTAATTAAGCCCCACTCGAATCGCGAGCGCATACGGTCTTCAAAGTCGGGGAGTTGCTTGGGTGGTAGATCAGACGTGACAACGATTTGCTTGTTGGCATTATGCAAGGTGTTAAAGGTATGGAAAAACTCTTCCTGCGTCTGCACTTTTCCGCTTAGGAACTGAATATCATCCACCAACAAAACATCCACATCGCGATATCGTCGCTGGAAGTTGGCAGCCTTGTCATCGCGGATGCTGTTGATGAACTCGTTCGTGAACTCCTCAGAACTGACATACCTAACACGGGTACCTTTGTAGAGGGCTCGAGTGTAATGGCCGATGGCGTGTAGTAGATGGGTCTTGCCCAAGCCGGAGCCACCGTAGATAAACAAGGGGTTGTAGGCGCGGGCTGGTTGTTCGGCAACCGCGACGGCGGCGGCGTGTGCAAACCTGTTACTGGACCCGATAACGAAAGTGTCAAAGGTGTACTTGGAGTTAAGGCGGGCGTCCTCGGCCCGCGTGCCCGGTGACCCAGTGCCTGGTCGTTCATCTTGGCGTTGGGAAAGTTGAGGCAGTACATCGAGGGCATCGGCATAGGTAGCGTCGGCGACTTCATCGGTAACAAGGTCGTCGAAATCAGGTGCCATTGCTGGGTCAACAGTGACCGCAATGCGTACTTCGCGGCCCAAAGTCTCCGAGAGCGCTTGCACCACCATTGGCTTCAACCGAGTTTCCAAAACATCTTTAGTGAAGTCATTCGGCGCGGCGATCAACGCGGTGTCTTCCACCAGACCAAGTGGTTTAGTGAGGGCCACAAAGGCGCTTTGTTGCGGGGTTAACACCCCGTCAGCCAATGAGGCCAGCATCTGCGCCCATACCTGTGTGAGATCCTTGGTGCTGGTGTCGACCGACTGCGCCATAGTGTTCCCTACCCGTTATCAGCAATTTATCCACATAGTTATCCACAGATGTGGATGCTTTTCCCACCACGAAGGCCCCAACCTAGTCAATGGCCGCTCTTAACACAACACCTTGGCCAAAAAAACTCTTCAGCAATGGGTAACCGGGAGCCGGTGCCACCGGGGTGGGGCCGTGAAAAGGACCCCGGTTTGACGCATCTATGAGCTGGTCCGTACGCTCAGTGGGCCCGCTGCCCAGCCATCAGGAGTCTTTCATGAAGCGCACTTTCCAGCCGAACACTAGGCGTCGGGCTAAGACGCATGGGTTTCGCCTCCGGATGCGCACCCGTGCGGGCCGTGGCATCTTGGCGGCACGCCGCGCTAAGGGCCGCACGCGGCTGTCCGCCTGACCTAAGTACAGGCCCAGTCGTGTTGACTGCGTCGAACCGGCTGCGCTCCTCAGCGGATTTTCTAAGTACGACCCGTAATGGGGTCAGGGTGGCAAAGTCTTTATTGGTGGCCCACTTTTACGCACCTCCTGGGGCCACCGGCCCCGCGAGAATCGGGTTCACCGTGAGTTCTGCGGTTGGGGGTTCGGTGGTGCGTCATCACATCACGAGGCAACTAAGGGTGGGCTGTCAGGTGTTGCTACGCGACCTACCTGGGGGGTCCAGGCTGGTGATTCGGGCGCTACCACCGGCAGCCCAAGCGCCGGCGGGGCAACTACAAAGTGAACTGCGGTCGGTCGTGCGGGCTGCCCTAGCCAAGGCCGCTACTAAGTGAGTGCGTTCATCAAGTGGGTCCAGAGCCTGGGCCGAGGTTTGCTCTGGGGGTGGGATCACTCGGTGGGGTGGCCCATGAAATGGCTCGAGTTGGCACTAATCCGGGCCTATCAACTACTTATTTCACCGATTTTGCCGCCGAGTTGCCGATTCTACCCGAGCTGCTCCTCCTATGGCCTCGAAGCGATCCACGCCCACGGGTCACTTAAGGGCACCGGCTTGGCGACTTGGCGGCTACTTAGGTGCAATCCCTTTAGCGACGGCGGAGTGGACCCGGTACCGTCAGCAGGTAAATGGCGTCCGGAGATACTTACTGATGGCCGCTCGCGTTCAACCCAGCAACCCACCGATGTTGCATCCGGTCCGCCGGCTTCGCGAACGCAAAAGTAAGGACGTGAACACAACCCATGTTCATTCTTGATTGGCTACGCACCGGCGTCAGTTGGATCTTGGTGCAGTTTCATCAGCTACTTAGTATCGTCATGGACCCTTCAAGTGGCTGGACGTGGGCGCTATCAATTGTTGGTCTGGTGATCGTGATTCGCATTGCGTTGATTCCGTTATTCGTTAAGCAGATCAGGTCGCAACGCAACCTGCAGATCATTCAGCCGCAGATGAAAGAGATTCAAAAGAAGTACGCGGGGGATCGCGAAAAGCAATCCCAAGAAATGATGAAGCTCTACAAAGAGACGGGCACCAACCCGCTTGCGTCCTGCTTGCCGATCCTCCTGCAAGCACCGATTTTCTTTGCGCTATTTAGTGTTTTGCAAGGCATTGCCATGAATGTGCCCGAGGGTGTATTCACGTGGCCGCAGTACCAAGACCTTTTACTACAAGCGCGCGGAGCTTCAATTTTCGGTGCGCCTTTGTATGGCACCTTCATGGGCGCTGATGAAGTGGCAGCCGATGGTTTCATGCCGATCAACACGCGCGTAGTTGCTTTCATTTTAATTGTCTTAATGACAACAACAACTTTCTTGACTCAGCGACAACTAATCGTGAAGAACAGCGCGCCCGATAACCCGATGGTCAAACAGCAGAAAATCATGCTGTATTTGTTTCCGTTGATGTTTGCGATCGGTGGTATCAACTTCCCAATCGGTGTTCTCATCTACTGGTTCACGACAAACCTTTGGTCGATGGGCCAACAGTTCTACGTGATTCGTAATAGCCCGCAACCGGGCACGCCGGCCTTTGAGGCTAAAGAGGCCCGCAAAGTGGCTAAAGCAAAAGCCAAAGCCAGTGGCGAGGCACCAGCCATCGAGTCGATTCCAGATCCCGACGCCGCGTCGGATAATAACCCGGCACGCGTACAACCTAAAAAAGCTTCGCGCAGCAAGCGCAAGGGCAAGCAGTAGGAGAAAACTATGAGCGATAGCACTGAGATCATGTTGGAAGAGGAAGTAGTTTTAATCGAGACCGATAGCGAACCAGGCGCCGAGGAGGGTGCGGGCAAATTATCGGGTCAGCGCCTGCTGGAGAGTGAAGGTGATGTCGCGGCCGATTACCTAGAAGCCCTGCTAGATATCACGGACCTAGATGGCGATATCGATATCGACGTTGAAGGTAACCGGGCCAGGGTCTCGGTAGTTGAGGTCAAGGCCGGGGATCTACACCTTCTGGTTGGCGATGAGGGTGAAGTCCTTGATGCCCTTCAGGAGTTAACGAGATTAGCCGCGGCCCGGGAAACCGGTGAGCGCTCCAGATTGATGCTGGACATTGGCGGACATCGCGCAGCGCGCCGAGCAGCCTTGGTTGAAGAAGCGAAGGTGGCTATTGAGAAAGCCCGCAGTACCGGGGAAGCAGTGAAACTGCCCCCGATGACCGCTTTCGAGCGAAAAGTGGTCCATGACGCCGTTGCCGATGCGGGGTTGAATAGCGCATCCGAGGGTGAGGACCCGAAGCGGTACGTGGTCATTCGGACCAGTTAACCGACGTTTCACGTGGAACATCCACCCGCCAACTCTCTCCCCGATTGGCTCCAGCCCTCCTATTTAAGGCTGGTGGCTTTTGCGGAGTCCCTAGCGACCGACGGGGTGGAGCAAGGGCTAATCGGTCCGAGGGAAGTACCAAGGCTCTGGTCGCGGCACCTGCTCAATTGTGCGGTGGTGGCCGATCCAGCTGCTGAACTCGTCCCAATTGGGGCAGTGGTAGCGGACGTTGGGTCGGGGGCGGGGTTACCCGGCTTGGTCTGGGCCCTAGCCAGACCAGACCTAAAGCTGGTGCTGATTGAGCCACTGCTGCGTCGGGCAAACTTTCTAATCACGGCGGTTCAGAAGTTGGGGCTTGGGGAGCAGGTCACCGTGACTCGGGTTCGGGCGGAGGACCTGGCCAAGCAAAGCGACTGGACCGGGGTTGATGTGGTGACTGCCCGGGCGGTAGCACCGCTGGACAAATTATTAGGTTGGACGGTGCCACTGCTGCGCCCGGGGGGCACCATCGTCACACTCAAAGGCAGCTCGGCCGCGATCGAAGTGGTCGAAGCGGGGCCAGCAGCGTCGGCCTTTGGGATCAAAGATCTACGGATCGCGGTGTGCGGGTTTGGGGTGGTGGACCCGGTGACCACCGTGGTGCTTGCCACCCGAGGTGCGGCACAATGACTTCCGTGCCAGCCAAGCCACCCACAGCCAGCGAGCCAACTTCAAGAAACAGTGGCCTCGGATGGCCCGAGCCCCCGCCAGCCCAAGATGTTTCACGTGAAACCAACACCGAGCCCAGTGGACTTGGCTGGCCGGAGTGACCCGAATCATCACCGTCGCCAACCAAAAAGGCGGCGTGGGGAAGACCACCACCACGGTGAATATGGCGGCTGCCCTGGCGCAGGCCGGGCACCAGGTGCTGGTCCTTGATCTAGACCCGCAAGGAAACGCCTCGACCGCCTTAGGTATTGCCCACGCCGAGGGGGTCTTGAGTATCTATGAGGTGCTCAGCGGGGAGGCGGACTTAGCCGCCGCGATTGCGCCCTGCCCTGATATCCCGGGGCTTTTTGGGGTGCCGGCCACCGTTGATCTAGCCGGGGCCGAGATTGAACTCGTTACGGCTCAAGACCGGGAGTTCGCCCTTTCCCGAGCCATCGATGGCTATCTAAGTACCGGGTTGGAGGCGGGGATTGCGGTGGGCAAAAAGTTGGATTTCGTCATCATTGACTGCCCACCATCCCTTGGCCTATTGACCCTAAATGGGCTGGTTGCTGCGCAAGAGGTGCTGTTACCCATCCAATGTGAGTACTACGCCCTCGAGGGGCTCTCCCAGTTATTGCGCACCATCGAGATGGTCCGGGCGAGCTTAAATCCCGACCTTGAAGTCAGTGCCATTTTGTTGACGATGTATGACGGACGCACCAGGTTGGCCTCGCAGGTGGCCGATGAGGTGCGCCACCACTTTGGCACCAGGGTGTTGTCAACGGTGATCCCAAGGTCGGTCCGACTCTCCGAAGCACCCTCCTATTCCCAGACGGTTTTAACCTATGACCCATCCTCTTCAGGTGCCCTGTGTTACCGCGAAGCCGCGCTAGAGTTCGCTGCTATCAAGTGATTTACCTAAGGTTATCCACAGGAATAAAGGTACAAAACATAACTAAACGGACCAAATCGTACTGTTTTCCACTATAGAGGGAATGGTTTCTACCCATGACTAGTGCAGCCAAGGGGGGTCTGGGCAAAGGTTTGGGCGCCTTGATACCAGCAGCCGCTGCGCCTCGGCGCATAGCGGCACCAAGTCCAACCGGCCCGGCCGCGGTCTATGCCGAACTACCGGTGGATGCCATCACCCCGAACCCCCGCCAACCGCGCGCGGTGTTCGACGAAGAAGCACTTGCTGAACTTGTTTACTCCATTAAGGAGATTGGCCTGCTGCAACCAGTTGTGGTGCGAAGGGCGGGTAGCAGCTTTGAACTCGTTGCTGGTGAACGGCGATTACGTGCCTGCCGTGAAGCCGGAATGACTACGATCCCCGCCATCATCCGCGATACCGAAGATGATGCGTTACTTCGAGATGCGTTGCTAGAAAACTTGCACCGCGCGGATCTAAATGCTTTGGAAGAAGCCGCGGCTTATTCACAGATGCTTGCTGACTTCGGTTGCACCCAAGAAGAGTTAGCTAAACGTATCGGGCGGTCTCGACCGCAAGTCTCAAATACGTTGCGGTTATTGAGGTTACCGCCTGATGTGCAGCGCAGGGTCGCGGCCGGGGTACTAAGCGCAGGCCACGCTCGCGCATTGTTATCACTTGAAGATGCGCAGTCAATAGAGGAAATGGCAAAGCGCATAGTTGCCGAAGGCTTAAGTGTGCGCTCGGTTGAAGAACTTATTCTCGTTGGCGCAGCTGATGGCCGTGAGCGCACTAAGCGAACACGTAAACCCAAGGACCGCGAGGCGGCGATGGCCGATTTAGTAGCTGATGTGCAGCAGCGAATAGCTGATCAACTTGATACCAGGGTGCAAGTCGCTGGTTTCATGAAGGGTGCGGCTCGGGGCAAGATTGTGATTGAGTGTGCTGATGGTGAGGACCTGCGCCGGGTCGCCGATTTAATTGATCGTTGCTGATCGTAAGTTTTAAAGGTGGTCTTGGCCTTGTTTTTTAGACAGGGGGTGTTACCCTTAGCCATGGCCTAGTGGGTGTAGGTCGTTGATTTAAAACGTTGAGCGCTTAGTGGGGATTCTCCTTACTTCGTTTCCCTCTAGGTGATTGTGGTGACTGATGTCGGATGGGCGGCGGGTTCGAGCTAGTACTTTCCTCGCTATCTCAGCGGTGGTATTGATGGTTTTGGGCGCCTTGGTTGGTGCCAATGCGGCTTCGGCCG
>BJGE01000037.1 GCA_014190275.1 Actinomycetes bacterium
TTGCGGTCAGGCAGCGTGAAAAGGGATCGACGATTCGTCCATAACAGTTAAGACCTCCTGCAACATTACTGCCCGTGCGTCGGACAACAACTCAGCTGAATCGGCATCACCCGCCAGGTTTAACAACTCACTTGGATCTGTCCGGAGGTCAAACAGCTCGGTCATACCTTTGCCTGCTATCTCGGTCAACCGGAATCGTTCAGTGATCACTGTTCTAATTCGCACGGGGCCGGCAAGATCCTCTACTCCAAAAGGCTGGTCCTCTTCAACAAGTAGGGACTCGCGCCAACGTGTGGACACTCCAGTCATTAGACCACTAAGTGACTCGCCTTGAACTTTAGGCAGAGCGCGCGCTCCAGCAAGATCTAGGATCGTTGGTGCTATATCGGCACTTGACACGAGCTCGCGGTGAACTCCTTGTCCGGTTGCTAAATCGCGGATAATCAATGGCACTCTTAGAACACCCTGATAGTGCGTGAAGTGTTTCAGAATCAAGCCATGATCTCCGAAAATGTCACCATGGTCCGATGTGAAAACAATAATTGTCGATTCATCCAGGCCAAGATCAGCTATTGTTTGCAGGATTCGCCCTACCGAATCATCAATGAACTCAATCGAGCCCAACTCAGCCGCGAGAGCGTGCCGATATTGGTCTTCGGTCGGTGCCCAGACCATCATTGGGTCAACATCGGAAATACCGCGCTTGCCAATAAGGCTCCTGATGTAACTCGGAGATTTCTCGTGTTCGTCGTAAAACGTCTCAGGGATGGGCATAGCGGCCGGGTCGTGGCGATGGAAGTATTCAACGGGCGGGGCGAATGGGTGATGAGGATCCGGGAAGGAGACAAATAAGCAAAAGGGCCGCTCAGACTGGGCAAATGCCTCAAGCCTAGAAATCGACTCATCGGTCACGAAAGTTGTTGGATGCAGGGCCGCAGGGACCGCGCTTTCATAGACATGGTCCCAATTCGGATAGCGGGAGATCGCATTCTTGCGACCAGCCTGACTTTGTGGATCCCACCCACGACTACGAGCCCAGTGGGCATAGTTGCCGGAAACTTGGTCACCGTGCCCCGATGAGAGCGTGACGTTGTCGAAACCGTAATAGTCGTCGGGTAGTTGAACTTCTTCTTCGAAATGCCAGCGCATGTCTTCCCACGATCGGAAATTCTCGCCAAACTTCCCCGTTACTGATTCCTCATACAGTTCGGGGATAGTCTCGCGAATTTCATCAAGTTGGTAATCCTCGAATGGGTAGCCCATGGGTTGGAAATGCAATTTACCTACCGCACTTGTCTGCCAACCGTCGGAACGCATGACGCGCGAGTAGGTCGGGGCGTCTGGGTCCAAAGGGATGCCATTAGTGCGCAATCCATGGGCTGACGGCCACCTGCCGGTCATGATTGTCGCTCGGTTTGGCATGCATACCGGATTGCAAACGAAGGCATTCTCAAAGACATGGCCTTGCCTTGCCAAGGCATCTAGGTGCGGGGTGCGAACCGGCAGCTTACCCGCAAAACCCAGATGGTCAGGACGCAATTGATCCGCGACTATCACAACCACATTTTTCTTCATTAGATCTCTCCGAACTCGACGTTACCGCCAATTACGGTCGCGCGCACCCCAGCTTCAGGAATCGACCAAGGCTCCTCAAACTTCAGGGTTTGATCCATCACCACTAGGTCGGCTGCATAACCAGGTGCAATCTTGCCCCGCCAGGTTTCCGAGTGGCTCTGCCAAGCACCATTTGTGGTCAAGGCATCAATGGCCTGGCTCCCGGTGAGCTTTTGGTCATCGAAATAGTCCGGATCGGATTTCAGGGAACGAGTCATTGCTGCGGCAACTATCACCCGCCAGTCCGGAGCCGTCACCGGGGCGTCAGACGATATCGCGACATTTACTCCAGCGCGCCAAGCGGCGGCTAGGGGCTGTCGGCCCAAACTTCTTTCCCTTCCTAAGATCGCGGCTGCTCCAGCCGCGACAGCCCAACGGATACTTGGATTTGAATTCATGGTCACACCTAGTTCGGCCATCCGCACCAGCTCGTCATGCCGAACCAGATCCCCATGAATCACGTAGTGTCGCAGGCCTTGGTGACTCGGGGTCGCGGCGACGGCATCTAGATACGCTGAAACGGTTCGGTCTCCGATTGAATGGGCCCCAATCTGCCAGCCGCTCCCCGCGGAGTCGGCGACCATTCGGGTCAGTTCGGCAACACGTTCGGTGTCAGTGTTTCCTGCAACCTGCAGGTGCCCACAGGTGCAGTCGTCATAAGGCTCCGTGACCCATGCGGTTTTTGATCGCGGGACGCCATCAGCAAATATCTTTAACTGAGAAATACCAAGTCGGCCAAAGGGCTGCATCGCTATGGGCGGGCCGAAGTTAGCCAGTCCCGACCGCACATCTGCTGCTGTGGTACCACCAAGGCCACCAAACAGCAGCATCAAATTGACTCGGATTGATAATTCACCACTTTCGGCCAGATCTCGATAGGCCAAAACGGCGCTTAGGTATCCGCTGCCTTCCATCAAGCTAACCGCACCGGGACCCAGGCCTGGGTCAGTAAATGCGGTGATTCCACGCGATAGAAGATTTTCCTGCGCCGTCAAGATCGCTGCTCGCTCCGCCTTCGGTGAAAGTCGAGGAGCAATTTCATTTATCAGCCGAACGGCGCCTTCCAGTATTAGTCCGGTTGGAACTCCATGCTCATCACGGACGAAGGACCCACCCACAGGATCGAGTGTTCGTTCACTAATTCCCGCCAGACGCATTACAATCGTGTTTCCGACACCAAGGTGTCCGGTCATATCTGTTAGGAACACGGGGACATCCGGGGTCACTTCATCAATGTCGGCTGCGCAGACGGTCCCGCCTGGCCCAGTGCCTTGGATTCGGCCCGCATCCCACCCGTTTCCGCGGATCCAGCCTGATTCGTCCGCACATGCAGTGCGTAAAATGGCTTTAAGCTGGTCGAGCGTCTCGGCCGTCTGCAAATCAACCGAGATGAGCGCCCGTCCAAAATAGAATCCGTGCAGATGGGAGTCGTCGATACCAGGTAATACGGTGGATCCCATCAAATCAGTGACGCCTATCGCGGTGGAACGAACCCGCTCAGCTAATGGCTCGACCTTGTCGATTACGCCATTGCGAATCTCGATCGCATGGAGTCCGGATCCGTAAGGACCCAAGTCAACATTGACCAATTTCAAATCAAGGCTCGAATTCACGTCATTATCGTCGTGTGTTCTCAGGCACACGTCAAGATCCCTATTAAGGATTCCCAGGTGATACCCAGCCGCGTGGACCGAATCAACCCCGGTGGGGCCTTGCCGTACGGGATCCGCTCGCGACGGTGCATTTTCCTCCGCTACCCTCCTGCCTGTGACCTCTTCTCCGCGCCAAGAACGCGCCACCCGCCCCGCCCTTGCCATAGCGACCATCGCGGTCGCACTGTCTGCCACGCTAAGTGGCTGCTACAGCGGATTTAAGGCTAATACCAACGAGCAGAGCCTGATGAATTCTGGCAATGGCACCCAAGCGCAAATCGGTGAGATCCGCATTGAAAATGCAACCTTGGTGCTCGGACCCAAGGGCTCGGGTACCGCCACCTTGCTAACCACCATGGTCAATCAAGGTTCCGCCCCGGATTCATTAGTCGGCCTAGAGATCGATACTAAGCCGGTCTATGTCACACCCGGTGGTAGCGAGCTTACCGCCGGCGCAGCCGTTTCCTTCGGGTTCAACAGCGCAGTCTGGATCAACTCATATGAATTTACCGCTCCGGTGAGTAACTACGTGCCGGTCAAGATTCAATTCAAGGATGCCGGGATAGTGCTCTTGAATGTTCTTACCGTGCCACCCACCGGTATCTACGCCGGCATTGCACCTGTGCCAGCCACCTTGCCAGCTGCGAGTTAATTGCTACTTAAAAAGACTGCCCCTACGCCTCAATTTTGTAGCCGAGGCCCCGGACAGTAAGCAGGTGCACGGGGTTCGCCGGATCCTCTTCAATCTTGGCGCGCAGCCTCTTAACGTGCACATCAAGAGTCTTCGTGTCACCCACATAATCATGGCCCCAGACTCGGTCGATCAGCTGTGATCTGGTGATCACTCGCCCGCTGTTGCGAACCAACACCTCGAGGAGGTCGAACTCTTTCAACGGCATAGCAACAACCTCACCACGTACGCTGACGATATGACGGTCAATGTCCAACCGCACCGGCCCAGCTTCAACTACTAGCGGCAAGATCTCTTCAAAGTCACCGTGCCGGCGCAATACCGCTCGGACTCGGGCTAGTAATTCGCGCGACGAGAAAGGCTTGGTCACGTAATCATCGGCACCGAGCTCAAGGCCAACAACTTTGTCTACTTCACCGTCTTTAGCGGTGACCATGATGATCGGCACTAGAGACTTTGCTCTAACCTGTCGGCACACCTCCGTGCCCGAAAGTCCTGGCAACATCAGGTCTAGCAGGATGAGATCGGCACCGTTGTTATCAAACTCTTCAAGCGCCTTATTTCCATCACCAGCCACCGCGACTTCGTAGCCTTCACGGCGAAGCATGAAGGAGAGTGCTTCCGAAAAGGACTCTTCATCTTCGACAACCAGAATTCGCGTCACGACAGCACCTCTTGCTCATGGATAGTCACAGCATCCAATATGACATCATCAGTGGTTCCGGTTTCCTGAACAACATAAGCGGGTAAACGCAATGTGAAACTAGAACCCACGCCAACTTCAGACCAAACGGTGCACTCTCCACCGTGGTTCTGACAAACGTGCTTCACAATTGCGAGCCCAAGGCCCGTGCCTCCTGTTAAACGTGATCGCGCTGGATCCACCCGATAGAAGCGCTCGAACACTCGATCGAGTTCATGGGAGGGAATACCAATTCCTTGATCCTTGACCACGATTTCGACAAGACCACCAACAGTCCTGGTATCGACAGCCACCCTAGTTGACTCCGGCGAGTACGCGATTGCATTGGCAAGTAGATTGCGAACCGCGGTTTGAATTTGACTCAGATCTCCGTACACCGCGGCACCACTGTCAACGGACTCGATGAACTCAATATGACTACTTGTCGCGATGGTTCGAACCTCATCAATCGCTCGGCTCACTAGCTCATCGATGCTTATCACCTGGGCGTGCGTAAGCGGGTCGTCACCTTGCAACCTCGAGAGGTCGATTACATCTTGGATCAAATTTCCCAGCCGACCGGCTTCTATCTGCATGCGCTCGGCAAAATGACGCACCTGTGCGGCATCATCACTTGCCGATAGCACCGCCTCGGCGAGCAAGGCGAGGGCGCCCACCGGAGTCTTAAGTTCGTGACTCACATTCGCGACAAAGTCACGACGCACGGCATCCACTTTGCGCTCTTCGGCCAGATCATCAATCAGAACCAGCATCGCACCGGTGCCCAGTGCGGCAACACGCACCCTGAGCTCAAGAAGTTCGCGGCCGAGCGGTGGCCTGCGCACGCGCATCTCCTGCTCGCGCGCGGTGCCGTCCTCGGCCACCCGCTCGATGAGATGCGAAATATCCGGGATGGTCACTAAGTTTCGGTTGACCAGGCCCAAAGCCATGCTGCGCGCACTCGCTCGCAAGACCGTGCCGCTCGAGTCCACCACTAGCGAGGCCGATGGCAAAACGCTAAGCACCCGGATGACTTCCTCCGGCACCCCCGCTAGGTGGTCTTGGCGGGACACCGCAGCAAGGCGCGGGGGGCTCCCGACCGAGGTCATGCGTTGTCCAGCCACCCCCTAAGGATAGGCGGGAAAGTGCTCCCAAACGAATCTGGCTGCGGTCGGTCGTCGTGGGTTCGCTCAGGATTCACTTCCAGCACGCATTGTTCAGCCTTTGACCACCTGCCGTACATCAACGCTGCAGTAAATAATTGGACCGCGTAGGCTTTGGGTCCGATGCGCGGGGAGCTTCCGCGGGTGAGATGAGGTCCAAATGCCTGATTCCTATCAAGGCCATCTCGAAGAAGTGAATGCCGACCTGGTAGTAATCACTCGATTTGTTGGATCGGCGATGAATCAGGCTACCCAATCCTTGCTCGACGCGGACCTTTCCCTTGCCGAAAAAGTAATCGAGTCAGACGCTCGCATCGACACATTGTGCAGTTCGGTTGAAGAACGCTGCTTCGACATCATCTGCCTTGGGCGACCAAGCGAAACAGACCTGCGCTTGGTAATCGGGGCGCTACGAATTGCTACTTCACTTGAACGCATGGGTGACCTCGCTGAACACATCGCAAAACAGGCCCGGATGCGTTACCCGAAACCATCAGTACCACAGGAGTTGCGAGCGACTTTTGCGATCATGGGCGGTGTCGCGGAAGCAATCGTTTCAAAGACAGGTTCGGTCATCGCAACCAGAGATGTCTCACTCGCCACCGATATCGGCCATCATGATGCCGAGATGGACCACCTGCACCGGGAACTGTTCACCATCGTGCTGTCGCCATCTTGGAAGCACGGCGTCGAAGCCGCGATTGACGTGACCTTGCTCTCTAGGTACTACGAGCGCTATGCCGATCACGCTGTATCAGTGACACGGCGTGTTATAAACGTTGTGACCGGTGCGCCCTATGTAGCTGTCGACATCACCTCGTAGCCACATACTTATCCTTACCTGGAAGGAGTGAATTCACATGCAACGACGTAAGTCGGCACCACGTCGTATCGCGGTTCTCTCCATCCACACCTCACCCTTGGATCAACCGGGCACCGGCGACGCCGGCGGCATGAACGTCTATGTAGTTGAAACAGCACGCCTGCTGGCTCAAAGTGGTATCGAGGTGGAGATTTTCACTCGCGCCACCTCATCTGACTTGGCACCCGTCGTTGACTTCATGCCCGGGGTGAAGGTGCGTCATATCACCGCCGGTCCGTACGAAGGCCTGCTCAAGCAAGATCTACCGGCACAACTATGCGCAGTCTCAGCTGGCGTCATGCGAGTTGAGGCAGCCCACCCGGCGGGTTGGTTCGACCTAATTCATTCGCACTACTGGCTGTCAGGCCAGGTGGGATGGCTAGCGGCCGACCGCTGGCAGATCCCCTTGGTGCATTCAATGCACACAATGGCAAAAGTAAAGAATGCAGAATTGGCTGCCGGTGATACCCCAGAACCTGCAATGCGGGTCATCGGCGAGGAGCAGGTCATCGCCGCGGCCGATCGCCTAGTTGCAAACACCAGCGATGAAGCCAACCAATTAGTCACTTTGTACGAAGCAGATCCGTACCGCATTGATGTCGTGCACCCCGGTGTTGATCTTGAGCTCTTTACTCCCGGCGACAAAACGAATGCTCGCGCCCGATTCGGGCTGCGTCCCGAGCAAGTCGTACTCCTCTTTGTCGGACGCATTCAACCCCTTAAGGCACCGGATATTTTGATCAAGGCTGCGGCCCGAATGGTGGCGTCAGATCCAACACTTCGTGATCGTTTGGTGGTAACTGTGTGCGGTGGACCATCGGGTAGTGGGCTGGAGCAGCCGACCGCCCTAACCGATCTCGCGACCGAGTTAGGGGTCGGGGATCTAATTCGATTCGAGCCGCCAGGTGACCGACGCACCCTCGCTGACTGGTACCGGGCCGCTGACATCACCGTGGTTCCGTCCTACTCCGAGTCCTTCGGGTTGGTCGCGGTGGAGGCCGAGGCGTGTGGCACCCCGGTCGTGGCGTCAAGTGTTGGTGGCCTTCGCACCGCGGTGGCCGATGGCGTGAGCGGGGTTTTGATCGGCAGCCACGATCCGCTCGAGTACGCGCATGCGATCGGCACCCTCATCAACAACCCCGGTCGCCTCCGCGAACTCTCGGACGGGGCCCGAATGCATGCCGCTACTTTTGGCTGGAGCTCCACGACCGCTGGTCTAATCGCGACCTATCGTGCCGCCATGGCAAACCGGACACCTACCGCCGTGCTCGCTGCGACACCTTGACAGCCAAGAGGCGATAAAGATGTCACGGTCATGATGCCTGAAAGCGCAGCTGCGGTAATAACCGATTACCTTGCCGCTTCCGCTCTGCCTTTTGAGCAAGTCGGCCAAAGTACTTTTGTGATCACCTTGCCGGGTGAACACAAACTCCAAACCAATGTGTCCTTGACACTTGGCTCGCACGCCATGACCATCAATGCTTTCGTCTCTCGCAATCCTGATGAGAATCACGAAGACGTGTACCGGTGGCTACTAGAGCGTAATCGCAGAATGTATGCGGTGGCATTCGCCATTGATCACCTTGGGGACATCTACTTGACCGGCCGGCTGCCGCTTGACTCAATCACTGCGGCGGAACTCGATCGGGTTTTCGGATCCGTCTTGGAGTATTCAGACGGCGCATTCAATACCATCCTCGAACTTGGCTTTGCGTCCGCAATCAAGAGAGAGTGGGCTTGGCGTATCTCCCGCGGTGAGTCCACCGCGAATCTGGCAGCCTTCGCCCACCTGACCAAATCCGATCAGACTGGCGACCTCCACTAGGCATCGGGCAGGATGTACCCATGGAAGATGCGCCCTACACCTTGATCCTGCTTCGCCACGGCGAGAGCGTATGGAATGCCGAGAACCTCTTTACCGGCTGGGTTGATGTTGATCTAACCGACAAGGGCCGGGCAGAGGCAGTTCGCAGCGGTGAACTCTTAGCGGGGGCGGGTATCTTGCCCGACATCGTTCACACCTCAGTCCTCCAGCGAGCCATCAAGACTTCGCAACTTGCCCTCGACGCGTGCGATCGACTGTGGATACCGGTCGTGCGCAATTGGCGCTTGAATGAACGTCATTACGGGGCCCTGCAGGGCAAGAACAAGAAACAGACTCTGAAGCAATATGGTGAAGAGCAATTTATGTTGTGGCGTCGTTCATATGACATCCCACCACCACCGATTGACCCGTTTGACCAATGGGCGCAGACCGGTGATCCGCGCTACGCCGATCTACCCCCGGAAGCACTGCCCGCAACCGAATGTTTAGCCGATGTGGTTGACCGCTTGCTCCCCTACTGGCAAGACGTAATCGTTGCTGAGCACCTGCGCGCCGGCATGACGGTGCTAGTCGTGGCGCACGGGAACTCGCTGCGCGCAATGGTGAAGCATCTTGACGGTATTTCAGATCAAGATATCGCCGCGCTGAACATCCCGACCGGCATCCCACTTGTCTACCGGATCGACCAGAACCTAAAACCAATCGTGCCCGGTGGCGAGTACCTAGACCCCGATGCAGCTGTTGCTGCGGCCGCTGCGGTCGCGGCCCAGGGTAAGAAATAAGGCGGACTCGAAGGCTTCGAGGGCTGCATCAATTACGGAGCAGCCATGGCCACCGCGTGGGATAGCCGGAAAATGCGACCGAGGTTGCGGCGTTGGCCAGCACCTCGCAATTAGTTTTCGTGAGGCCCCGCGGGCTACCTCAATGAGGTTCACCACAAACTAGCGACGGGTGATATCGATGAGGCGCGGGCGAATGTCAAACAAATAGATCAGGGCGATGACGATCCCGGCAATCCCGAATATCGTCAAAGTGACCTGCGGCAACAACCCGGTGAGTGCGGCGAGGCCGGTCAGGATCAGCCACAGCACCTTGGTCTGGCGGCCGACCGCGGGAAAGGCGTCGGGCCGGCGTCGCAGGCAGTCGATGAAGGCGAATGCCTTAACCCCAAGGGTTATCACCCAAAGCGCAAGCATCACGAGGTCTTGGACGGCTCCGAACATGGGTTGAACGCTATAACGTTTATGTTGGATAGCCAATTCGGCCGCGGCCGTTGCCGAAAGCGGACCCTTGGTGCGAGCACCCGTGACCCTTCGAGATGACATCGATTCCCGAGGCTATCGCCATCGCAAACTCGAGCAAGCTCGGGCTCATCGCGTCTCTTTGGACCCGCGGCCTCGCTACCGCATGGCGCGTTGGCGAGTCGCTGCAGCACGGCACGGTGAATATTAACGAGACAAGCAACTACTGGGACCAACTCGCACCATTTGGCGGCACCGGCAACAGCGGCGTGGGCCGAGGGCGGCTGGTAGCAAGCGGACGGGCCCGCACCTGATGGCATGGGCCCGTCCTTTGATGCAATCTAGCTGCGTTAGATGCCAACTGCCTCACGGAGCAAAGTTACGCCGTGATGCACCGAGTTGCGCACATCGGTGGCCCTGGTTTCAACCCGCGTGCGAGCGCCCGTGACCATTGCGCCGACATTGAGGTTCAACAGATCCACCTTAGGTAGTTGAACTTTCGGAAAATCGAATTTCGGCAGCTCAAACTTCGGCAGCTCAAACTTCGGCAGCTCAAAGGGCAAACTCGCCTTGGCGGTGTTAGCAGCCTTCGACGTAGTGGCCTTCGCCGTAGCGGCGGCCTTAGTGGTGGTGGCCTTCGCCGTAGCGGCGGCCTTAGTGGTGGTGGCCTTCGCCGTAGCGGCGGCCTTCTTGGTGGGTGTGGTTACTTTGCTTGTCATGATTTCTCATCCTCTCTTGGTGTTGCCTGCGCCTGGTTCTCTGACTGAAATGCGGCGTAGATCTGCAGTAGCGTCGCTCGCTGCCGCTCGGTGAGCGTGGCGTCCGAGGCGATGGCCAAGGTGACGGCCTCATCCCCCTCCCGCTCCGCCAGAATGCCCGCCCGCACGTACAAGGTCTCCGCAGAGATCCGCAGTCCTTGGGCGATCCGCCGAGGATCTCGGCGCTGGGTTTGCGAAGGCCTCGTTCAACTTGGCTCAGGTAGGGATTGGAAACCTCCGCCGCCTTGGCCAACTGGCGCACGGACATCTGCGCCTGGTCGCGCTGCTCTCGAATGAACCCGCCGAGCCCACTCACATCGATTCTTGCCATAACTTCAGTATGCCTCTAGGTGCTTGCAATTGCAAACGTGAGTGCTAACAGAGGCTAGCGTGATTTAGGTCACCCGGTTAAAACCGAGGCCACCAGCCCCACGGGAACCCCGCCGCCGGCTAACGGCAAGGTGGCCAGGGGGGTTAGTGGCTCGGGGTCGGCGCCCATCCGGGTCAAGAGGGCGGCCACCGTCACGGTACGCCCACGATCAGCGCCATCTTCCATCTTGACCGCAAAAGCCCGACCGTCCAAAAAAGCGCCCACATAAACACCTTCGGCTCCATCCTTGGCAACCAACCCCGGCACGGCACGCATGAACTCGGTGACATCACGACGTGAGCCACCGACATGTTGGGGCCAGGCCCGCATCGCGTCCACTACCCGACGGCCCGACGAGTTCACATCAGCTTGTACCAAAAAAGAGGCCGACCGGGCCAATCCGGTGAGTGAGATGGCAAGCACCGGTGCCCCGCACCCATCAACCCCCATCGCGCTGATTGGCTCGCCCGCGCATCGCTCAATTTCTTTTGCAATCGCAAGTTGCAATGGATGTACCGGGTCGCGGTAATCCTCGATCGACCAACCGTTTATTACGCAGGTCGCCAGCATGGATGCGTGCTTGCCCGAACAGTTCATCGCAATTGGCACCGCGCCTCGGCCTGACACGATCCAAGAATCTCGTTCGATCGCATCTAGCGGAAAGTCGGGCGGTGTCTGCAATGCGGCTTCGTTAAGCCCCGCCCCAGCCAGAATTTCACGCACCGCGTCAAGATGCATCTGCTCACCACTATGCGAAGCTGCAGAAATCGCGAGCAGGTGCGGCGGTAGATCTAACCCGAGTTCAACCATCGCGGTCGCCTGCGCCGGCTTATTGGATGAGCGCGGGAAGATAACTCGATTCGCGTCGCCCCAGGATTCAACGACCGCGCCTTTGGGGTCAACTATCACCGCATGCCCGACATGCACACCTTCAACAAAACCGTTACGAATCACCTCTGCCAGCACTACCGCATCGGTCGGGTGCGAGGCCACCCGCGAATCATGGCACGCTTGGCTCCATGAGGGCGGTCGTTCAACGTGCAGCGGGTGGTCAAGTGCGGGTCGCGGGTGCGGTGGTCGGTGAATTCACCGGTCCCGGACTCGTGGTCCTCGTCGGGGTTACCCATACCGACACGGTGCTGGCGGCGGTGGGGCTGGCGAACAAGATCTATGACATGCGGCTGTTTTCGCGCGAGCACGCGACGGCGGTGGGTGTGGAACTATCAGATGACGCCAGCCGCGAACTCTCAGCAGCAGACCTAAAGCTCCCGGTGCTCGTCATCAGCCAATTCACTTTGTACGCAGAGACCAAGAAAGGCCGCCGGCCTACCTGGGATCAGGCAGCACCTGGGCCGGTGGCGGAGCCACTCGTAGGTGCGTTTGTCCAGGCGTTGCGAGACCGGGGGGTAGAAGTAGCAACCGGTCAATTTGGTGCCGATATGCAGGTGTCGCTGGTCAACGATGGCCCGGTAACTATCACCGTCGAAGTTGACGGCTGACTGGTATCGCGACCAGCGGCACTGCATCTTCAAGCCAAGCCCTGCCCGGATCTTCAGGTCAAGCCTCTACCGGCGTCATCCGGGCCGGCCGCGACTCCCGTCGGCTCAGCCGACCCATTTAGGTTGCTCGCGGTGGTGGCGCAGAACCCAAAAGAGGTAAGGCTCTGGCCGGGTGCTACCTGCGCCGCCCAGGTGGCCGGGGTTACCGTAACCGTAGTGCCAGAACGCGCCAAACTCCCACTCCAGGCTTGCGAAACACTGACCGAAGTCGGCAGGCTGAACCGCAACGTCCAGCCGTTGACCGGCTGGGTTCCGGTGTTCTTCACCTGCACTGACCGGCAGTAACCACCATCCCAGGTTGAGTCATTCAACATGGTGACCGCGAGTGGCTGAATTGCCGAAGGCACCGTCGGGGTCGCCGTCGGGGTCGCCGTCGGGGTCGCCGTCGGGGTCGCCGTCGGGGTCGCCGTCGGGGTCGCCGTCGAAATTGCTGCTGCGCCACCAACGGCATGCGTGGTTGCGGTTACGGCCGCCGGAGCTGCCCCGGTGACACATAGCCCGGTGTCGATGTAGGAGGACCCTGGTGCTGCACTAGCCCAACTAGGAACGCTCACGGTCACATGATTACCAGCACGCCCAAAGGTGGCGTTCCATGAAGTGGTGATACCACCACCGGCCGCTAGATCAAATTCGATTTTGTCGATAATGATCTTGTTTCCGGTGCCGTTTTGCACTCCAAGTTTTCCGCACCAACCACCCGACCACGACGAGTCCGTCACGATCTTGGCCGTAACAACGCCGTTGGTAATACCCGGATTCACGGGCCCCGCGGTGGGAGTAGCTGTCGGCGCCGGAGTAGCTGTCGGCGCCGGAGTAGCTGTCGGCGCCGGAGTAGCTGTCGGCGTCGGCAACGGCGTCACTCTTGCGTCGAAAGGGATCGCCTCTTTGTTGATCAGCGAGCGCAGGAGTGTCATCTTTGCCGTATTGATGGTCTTCCAATCATCCAACAACACCCCGCCGGTATCACCGGAGTTGGGATTCCAAGCCCAAAATGTCCAGCTGATGTTCTTGCGACCTAGGTAGTCAGCAAACTGCCGGATCCATTTGCCCTCGGTGGTATCCAGACCAACATTCTTGGCGCCGAACTCCCCGATGAGAACCGGCGCGGTACCAGAATCAACCAGGTAACCAAAGCCCTTGGTCCAACGGTCGGCCAAAATCGAGGCTTGATTGGGATCGGAGAACCACGGCTGGGCAAAGACTCCCGGACCATACTCATGTGGTGAGTACACAAGTTTATTCGACTTGGAAAGACGCACCGGGTTGGTGCGTGCGCCTTCGAGATTGCCACCCCACCAGTGCCTATCGAGACTTTGCCCGCCGGACACCTGGCCCTCAATCCCCTCAACGAGAATTAGCATGTTGGGGTTCTGCGTGAGTACGGCATTGCCAGCAAGCTCGGCGGCTCGACGCCAGTCGGTAGCCCCACCGGTGCCCCAGGTTGCCGAACCATGTGGTTCGTTCTTTAGGTCCGCCGCGATGACGTTGGGCTGATTGACGTAGCGTTTTGCCAAACCTTCCCAGGTATTCACCCAGTTTGCTTCGGTGTAGCCGTTTTGTCCGTACCAAAGGTCGTACATGAAACCATCATCAGCCTGTGAGTGGTTATCAAGGATGATCATCAAACCTTGCCTCGCAGCCTCGTCAATGATGACGTCCATGACCTGTTGCGGAGTCTTGCCGGCAAGGGCCGCATTGTGGCCGTTTGCGTAATCAATGCCGCTGGTCGTGGTGGCGGCCATCGCCTGTAACGAAAATGGCATCCGGATGGTGTTGAAACCCTGGGCTTTTATCTGGGCCAGCATTTCTTTGTAGTCACGACTCCAAAGGCCGTGTGGTGCGTGGTTTGCGGTTTCGAAGCCAAACCAATTCACCCCCTGCAAGGTGATCGTGGCGCCCGTGGCGTCCACGATTTTGCTGCCGCTTGTCGAAAGTGGCAGCGCCGGCAGGCCGGTGGCGGCCGAAGCAGCAGGGGCGCTGAGCACCCCAGCCCCGGCCAAGGTGGTAAGGATCGCGCCCAAAAGGACCGAAACTATGATTTTTCTGGGATTTTGGGCCAGCCAATTAGAGGTCATATAGTGGTTATTGGCCGATGAGAGCGGTTCTAAACCTAAATGGGCAAAGTACTTTCCTGGGCCGCGGATACATCGCCCTCATCGGTTCGGATCACCAGCACGGCGTCCACCGGCACATTGCGCTTCACGATGGCGGTGGCGATGGGGCCGAGCTCATAATGCCGGGCACCGGTACCGACCCAGCCCACTTCCTTCTCGCCGGCAAACACGCGGGCGCAGTGGCCGGGGATGATTTCAGCCGAGCCGTCCAGGTGGAGTAGCACCAGGCGCCTGGGCGGCTTACCCAGATTCTGCACCCGTGCCACCGTCTCCTGGCCGCGGTAGCAGCCCTTTTGCAGATGGACCGCCGAGCCGATCCACCCCACCTCGTGCGGCAAAGTTTTGTGATCGGTCTCAAATCCAAGTCTTGGCATCGACGCCGCAACCCGCAAAGCTTCAAGGGCCCAACTGCCGCTGCGCGCTGTTGCATCAGTGAGTCGTACGGCTAAATCGGCCCTATGCAAAATTACTTCGCGGCCACTAAACCCCCGACTCGCGAAAGGTTCGGGCACCAACCAGGTCGGGTTGCTCGGGTCAATTGCCGAGATCGGCTCCCAGACCACCGCGAACTGCGAGCTGACATTCGAGATTGTCACCCGCAACATGAACTGCATCGAGTGCAGATATTTTTCCAGTACGTCGGCCGTTCCTGGCTCGACAATTAGCCAGGCGGTTTCGCCATCGTCAACTAGGTGCAACTCATGTTCCACATGCCCGTGCGGGCTTAGGATCAAAACCAGCGCCGACTCATGCGGCTGCAGGTTCTCCAAGTGCTGGGTGGTTAACGTGTGCAGCCAGGTGAGTCGGTCGGGGCCGGCGACTGTGACAACACCGCGATTCGAAATGTCGACAAGCCCGATGCCTTCGGCTAGTAGCCGCTGCTCGCGATGGGGATCCCCGAAATGCCATGCGATGGACTCGTCAACGCTGCCCACGGGGCCGGCGACCGCCTGCGGCAAATCAAGTGAGGTCACAATTCGTCGTCCGATAGGTCCTCGCCCAACTTGCCCTCGCACTTTGAGCAATACCCGTGGATCGCCATATGTGAGATATCCGTCGTGAACCCTTGGTCGGTGCGAAGACGCTCAACGAAGGTTGTCGCAACCGCGGCTGGCACACTGACCACCTCGGAGCAGCGGTCACACACCAAGTGGATGTGTAGTTCCTCATCTACCGCGTGATAGGTCGGAGCCCCATGGCCAATATGAGCATGGGTCACGAGGCCGACGTTTTCAAGTACTTCAAGGGTGCGGTAAACGGTCGATAGATTCACCCCGGTCGCGGTGCGCTGAACTTCGACCAGGATCGTCTCGGGGGTGCCGTGCTGCAGCCGTTCCACCGCTTCAAGCACAAGTTGACGCTGCGGGGTGATGCGGAAGCCATGCTCGCGCAGGCGCCGATCCCAATCCTCACTCACCAATTTGATCTCCTTCAGCAACCCGGGTCAATGTTGCCGCAAGGTGATTCGTTATCGACTGGCCCATGGCAGCCATGTCAAAGGTCCAGAGCAGTCTTTCTTCGACTAACCCATACAAGCGATAGCCGTCGGTGTACTCCTTGGCGCTTTCGGTGCGAGCAACAACATCGGTGCGCAGCTCCGCACGGGCCCCGGTGATGACCGCATCCTCGATCCCGGTAACCTCAATTTGCCCATACCAAACCTCGGCGTAACCGGTTGGGTGCGCGAGTTGCACCTCTAGATGATTATGCGGACGTGCGCGCCAAAATCCAGTCTCAGTGCCCAGCGGTCGCACTCGATTGCCCTCATCGTCGAGCAACCAGCTACGCGACCAATAACTAAGAAATGGCCGCCCGTCACAGCTAAATGAGACTTCCTGCCCGAACCTAAAGTCCTCAATGGTTGGGTACTGCCCCGTGCCAACCCCGACCCAGCGACCCATTAACCAAGAAAGTGAGAGCAACTCCTCGGGGAGCACCCCGACCGGTGTTGGACCCACGGTCACTCGCCTCCTTGCGATGGCGCATTGACGAGGCGGTAGACGAAGTAGAAGGACACCACGGAAAACAGCAATGCAGCACCGATCAGGAGGGTGACCATCAGCGCATTGAGCATGTACGGCAGCCTACTCCCTATGAGCGGAACCGAATCCCGTCACTTGCTGGTCAAAGTCATGGTCGGAGCTGAGGCTCCCGAGCGCTGTTCTCAGGGCTTCACCGTGGCCGCAATGGCTGCTGCTTCTGGTGTCGGTGTCTCACTGTGGTTAACCGGTGATGCCGCTTGGTTCGCGGTGCCCGGGCGCGCCGAGGAGTTTGTCCTGGAGCACTCCGCACCGCTGGCAGATCTACTCGCCGGAGTTTTGGCTGTGGGCACTGTAACTGTTTGTACCCAGTGCGCACAGCGACGCGGCATTGAGGCAGCCGACGTAATACCCAAGATCCGTATCGCCGGGGCCGCAGTCTTCGTGGAGGAAGCCACCCAACCGGGGGTGCAGGCGCTCACCTACTGACCCAAACCGCACTGACTCAGCTAGACCTGGCCAGGCGCTTAACCAGTAGAAAAACCTCACATCCCAAGCAGAAGTTGAAAGCGGCATTTAAGAACGCCGCGCCCAGGGCGAAAGCAACCGCGATGGCAGAGATTAAAACACTGCCCAGTAATACCGAAAGCAACGCGACGGCCAAGAAAGCAAACCCGACTAACTGCGCGAACCTTGGCGGCGCGGAATCTTCCAGTTCGGCGGGCGCCGGCAGTCGGGGCGAGATGAAAGTACGAAAGAGGATGCCATAGGGCTGGGCCCGCAACCCCGCAAAGGCACCGAGGCCGAAAACTAGGGTCTGCCACGCAATCAGGGCCGCACCCAGCGGGGTGCCAATGGCGATGAGGGCGATGGCGAGGACCACCGTGGAAATGGCTCCGCCGAATCTTGGACCCCGTGGATCAATTCTAGCCCGCGTGCACAACACTGCTGAATCCGTCATGGAGAAAAGGTACGAGTCCACCGGGCGCCTCCTTACCCCCCTTGAGTAGTTATTTCCCCCGCCCAACTGCGAATATTTCGCAGGCTACTCAAGTTCACCTAGTGCGGCTATGACATCAGCCTTACGTGGTAAGCCGCTGGCTCTCTTGCGGATGCGCCCGGCGTCGTCAAGTATTACGACCGTGGGGGTACGCCTGATATCCAGGGCACGAACCAGATCGAGATTGGCTTCGGCGTCAATGTCAACATGCACTACTCCGTCGATCATGCCGCTGACCTGATCAAGAATTTGCCGAGTTGCGCGGCAGGGCTGGCAAAACGCCGACGAAAACTGCACGAGGGTGGCACGGGAGCCCAGAACAACACCGATGGCCTGCGCATCAAGGATCTCGCCACCGTGTTCATCGGCACCGGCCGTGTGCACATCAGCGGTGCGCATACGACCGTTGTTTGCCCGGAACCATAGGCCAAATACGGTCGCCAAGATCAGAACAGCAAGCACGACTAATACACCAGTCACGCTTGATCACCTGAAGTCGCGCGGTCTTCGCTTTCGCAACGCTTGACTGCCCATCTACCGATGTCATCAACGGTCTGGCGATCGATTGCTGACTCGGCGTGACCAAAGCCGTCAATGATCCACTCCTCAGATTGGGTACTGCCACCTTCAATTGCCGCGCGATAAAGCGCATGGGCGTGCTCAACAGGAAAATAGCGATCGATGGTGCCATGTACCACCAGTAGTGGAATCTCACCCAACTTAGCTGCCGCTTCTACCGGAGCTATCGGCGGTGGAGTTGGCCACGGCGATGCACCGATCTTCACCCCACGCGTTCGCATTGCGGCTCGGCCCGCCTGCGTTTCGACAAGGCGGTGCACAAGTCGCATCACCGGGGTGCCGCGGTAGTACCAGAACGCGGTGCCACTGACACTTACTACCGCATCGACGCGTTCGCGCGCCTCGCGGTGCAACGCTGCTTCGCGTACCACCACTGACCCACCCATGGAGAAGCCCACGGATACAACCTGCTGATAACCCAAATCCCGTGCCCACCGGACCGCGGCGGCAACGTCATGCACTTCATCCATCCCAAGCGTGGACCAGCCCCCGGAGCGCCCGTGACCGCGCATGTCTAGCGAAACAACCCCGCCGAACTCCCGCAGCCAGGTAACTATCTTTCGGACCCGCTCCTGGCGCCAACCGCCGGTGAAGCCGTGCGCGACGACGAAAGCCAATCGCTGCCCAGGATCTGGGCCAGCCGCCTGGGCTGCCCGGATGTGGGATGCACTGTCGTGGGATGCACTGTCGTGGGATGCACTGATGCGCAGGCCGTCAGCCGTGAACAAAGTAGCTTGTTGGTCCGCGAACACCCTCCTATTCTCCCTGACGCTAGGCTGGCGCCATGCGGTTGGTCCTGTTAACACGTGCAATGGAGCCATCGTCTGAGGTGCTGCCCGCCCTTGGCCTCCTGGCCCACCATGTTCGGACCCTGCCTGCTGAACCCACCGCATTGCTGTCCGCCCCCGACTGTGACGCCTTAATCGTCGATGGACGCCGTGACTTACCGGCCGTCCGCGGCCTAACCCGGCTCATCCGCCAGACCGGTGTTGATGTACCCGTGATCTTGGTAACTACCGAAGGTGGCCTGTCGGCGGTTCAGTGGGATTGGGGGATGGACGAAGTTCTGGTCGACACCACTTCACCCGCCGAACTCGAAGCCCGATTGCGACTAGCCATCTCGCGTGTACGGGAAGTAAAGGGATCGCCCGCGGGTGAGCCCGAGGAGATCCGTAGCGGCGAATTAATGATTGATGAAGCGACCTACACGGCCAAGCTCCGTGGCCGTACCTTGGATCTGACCTTCAAGGAATTTGAACTGCTCAAGTACCTTGCACAACATGCTGGTCGCGTCTTCACACGAGCAATGCTCCTGCAAGAAGTTTGGGGCTATGACTACTTCGGTGGCACGCGCACCGTTGATGTGCACGTGCGTCGGCTCCGCGCCAAACTCGGCGTAGAGGATGAGGCGTTGATCGGGACTGTCAGAAATGTCGGATACCGATTCGTGCCGAAACGCACTGACGATTCAACTCTTGCAACTTTGGACTCCTCGATTGATGCCCGATCAACGAGCACTTGAGCCAGTGCCCGATTTACAAATCACCTCATATTTAAGTGATACAGAGACCGAAGAAGTCGTAGAACTCGTAGAGCGCGTCACGCAGACTGACGGCCTGCATCCGCTGTCAGAGCACGTCTGGCTCCACGTGCGCCATGGTGGTGACTTGCATGATCAGCATTTTCTGTTGCGTAGCGCTGGTGTCCTTGTCGGGTATGCGCATCTTGATACGACTGACGAGGTGGCCGGCCCGAGCGTCGAGCTTGCCGTCCGTCCACAACATCGTCGAATCGGTATCGGGCGAGCGCTCGTGCAGTCGATTCTCGACGAAACACCAGGCGAGCAACTTCGGCTTTGGGCACATGGAGAACAATTGGCAGCCGTCGAGTTTGCGCGGTCGCTGAACTTCAAAAACAGCCGGGTGCTGTGGCAGATGCGCCGATCCTTACGGGCTTCACTAAACGAACCCAAGTTGCCGGCCGGCCTAAGGCTACGAAATTTTGACCCCGAATTTGACATGAATGCGTGGCTAGCGGTGAATGGCCGAGCCTTCGTTGACCACCCCGAGCAAGGCGGTTGGCAGTTAGCTGATCTGGAGCGCCGGATGAATGAACCTTGGTTCTCAGCCGTTGGATTCATTCTGGCAATTTCAGATGACACCGGTGAAATCGCCGGTTTTCACTGGACAAAGGTGCATGGTGCGACCGGGCAGGCACCCCATGCCCACGAAGCCATCGGCGAGGTATACGTGGTGGGCGTTGACCCAGCCTGGCAAGGCACCGGCCTCGGCCGCGCACTAACCCTCGTCGGGCTGCATCACCTTCGCGACCTAGGCCTAGGGCAGGCGATGCTCTATGTTGATGCCACCAATGATCCTGCTATCAGCCTCTACACCAGCTTGGGGTTCACGCGATGGGATACTGATGTTCTTTATCAGCGGGACGCTCGCTAGAAGCTGTTCACCTGACTGTGCGACGATCAGGCCATGACAGTCAGCCAGATAAATCCGGACCGCGGTGCCAGCGCCACGGGGTCGGACCCCATCAATAGCGTCGACCGCTTCTTGGACCGTGAACTGTCCTGGCTAGCTTTTAACCAACGGGTGCTGGAACTCTCCGAAGATGATCGCCTACCGGTCCTTGAGCGCACTAAGTTCCTGGCCATCTTCGCCAGTAACCTCGATGAATTCTTCATGGTCCGAGTCGCCGGGCTCAAGCGCAGAATTGCCACCGGTATCGCGGTCCGAGCCGCGAACGGTTATACCCCGCGCGAGGTCCTGGAAAACATCTGGGAGCGGGCCCATGAGATGCAGCGCGAACAAGCGCAGGTGTTCCACGCTGATGTCCTGCCCGGTCTATTGGCGGCCGGTATCGAGTTACTACGTTTTCAAGACCTTACCGAAAATGAACGCTCGGAGATGGATAGATTCTTCGATGCACAGGTCTTCCCGGTACTCACCCCGCTCGCCGTCGACCCATCACATCCGTTCCCCTACATCAGCGGGCTCTCACTCAATCTCGCGGTAGTGGTGCGCAATCCTGTAAGTGGTACCGAACTTTTCGCCCGTGTGAAAGTACCCCCATCCTTGCCACGGTTCGTTAAGGTCGCGCCCCAGCGCTTTGTGCCACTTGAAGACGTAATCGGTGCGCATCTTGACGATCTATTCCCCGGTATGCAGATTCTGCAAAACCACTCCTTCCGTGTCACTCGCAACGAGGATGTTGAAGTCGAAGAGGATGACGCCGAAAACCTCTTACTCGCTCTTGAGCGCGAACTTATGCGCCGCCGCTTCGGTCCACCCGTGCGACTTGAGGTCGAGCAGTCAATTGATCCGTACGTGCTCGAATTGTTGACGAGCGAACTAGATGTTAACGAACACGAAGTTTTTCGGATCCCCGGCCCACTTGATCTAACCGGTCTTTGGGATTTGTATGCCCTTGATCGTGATGACCTGAAGGTACGCAAGTTTGTCGCAAGGACCTCACGTCAACTAGCGGGTGTCGAGTCTGCCTCGGCCCCTGACGTTCTGGCCTGCATTCGTGAGCGCGATATTTTGCTGCACCACCCCTATGACTCCTTCTCAACCAGTGTGCAGTTGTTTCTCGAACAGGCAGCCGTTGATCCGAATGTGCTGGCAATAAAGCAGACCCTCTATCGCACCAGTGGCGATTCCCCGATCGTTGATGCACTTATCACCGCGGCTCAGGAGGGTAAGCAAGTACTTGCCATCGTCGAGATTAAGGCCCGCTTCGATGAAGAGAACAACATCGCGTGGAGCCGAAAACTTGAAGAAGCCGGCGTACATGTCGTTTATGGACTCGTAGGCTTAAAGACCCATAGCAAGTTGTCAATGGTCGTTCGCAACGATGGTGACCAACTTCGTCGCTACTGCCATATCGGCACCGGCAACTACCACCCCAAGACTGCTCGCCTTTATGAGGATTTCGGCCTGCTCACCTGCAGCACATCGGTTGGCGACGACGTCGCAAACCTATTCAATGTCTTGTCAGGCTACTCAATGAATACCGAGTACGACCGGTTGCTTGTCGCGCCCCACTCGGTGCGCTCTGGGCTGTTGGAGCGCATCGATCGTGAAATCGAACACCAGGTTCAAGGCCGGCCCGCGCGAATCCGCTTCAAGGTAAATGCTCTAGTAGATGAGCGCGTTGTCGATGCCCTCTACCGCGCATCAGTTGCCGGTGTGCCAATAGAGGTATGGGTGCGCGGCATTTGTTCACTGCGCCCAGGGGTACCCGGGCTTAGTGAAACCATCCGGGTAATAAGCATCCTTGGCCGATTCCTTGAGCATTCACGATGCTATGTGTTCGAAAACGGCGGAACTCCTGAGGTCTGGATC
>BJGE01000038.1 GCA_014190275.1 Actinomycetes bacterium
GGTCAACTCCGGACCCCGCGCGAAGGGAGCTAGCACCAAACGCCCATCGGGAAGCGCCGCCGGGGCCGCCGGGGCATTGGGCAGTTTCATCGGGATCGGTGAGCCCACCGGCATTGCATCACCACCGCGCACCACCACTAGGTCCCGAACAACCCCCTCGAGCAAGGTGGCAGCCGCCCCGGGCTTGGCCGCGGTGCCTAGAAACACCGCCCGGATAAACCAACGCGGGCCATTTATCCCGGTGAAGCGCGCAGGTTGCAGCTTGCCGTCATCGGAGGTTACCTGGGACTGCAATTCGACACCGAATGGCCCAGCAACCTCTTCCACGAGGCCACCGCCTTTCGTTATCGAACTTTTGATTTGCCCACGGACGTCATCCCACATACCACCAGATTTCGGAGCCGCATATGCCTGCACCTGCACCGCGGCACCCGATTGCGCGAAAGTCAATTGCGTCACGACACCGGTAGTTTGATCAGCTTGAACTTGAACATCAACGCCGGCCGTCGCTTTGACAAGTAAACCGCCTAAATCAAGTCTTTCAACTCCATCTGAAAAATCGATCTCGGTTTCGTCCCAAGGGCCCACCTCGCGTGAATTCATGACGATACCGTACCCGCGTGGCCCCCTGTTGACCCAAATCCACCTGATCCCCGGTGACTACCTGGTAGTTCGCGAACCTCATCGAGTACTGCATGCGCCACCCGCTGCACCACCAATTGCGCTATCCGGTCGCCCTTCGCCACCGCGATGGCGTCGTGCTGGTCGTGATTAATTAAAATAACGCCAATCTCGCCGCGGTAGCCAGCATCAATGACACCCGGTCCGTTGACCACACTCAAACCGGATCGAAGTGCCAGACCGCTTCGGGCGTGAATGAAGGCGGCAAAACCTTGGGGTAGAGCAATCGCAACCCCGGTCGGCACCAGAGCCCGTTGCCCCGGCGCCAACCGCACCGCCTCGCGGGCTCGTAAATCTAGGCCGGCATCACCGGGGTGCTCATATCCGGGCAATGGCAGATCCAGGTCAAGGCGGGTAATGAGTAACCGTACGTCGAAATTCATGGGTTTACCTCGACGTCATGACCACCGGTTCGCCAAGACGGACCACCGGAAGCTCGGTCGGCTACGGCCAGTTCTACCTGTTCCTTATTCCCAAATTTCATGAAGTGTTCAATAGGAACCTGCACAAATAGCGCCGACGCGGACACCGCGATGTCTCCGGTGGCATCCATGAGTCGACCCACGGCGGTGGTGTAGACCTTACGCCGAACCACTCCGGTGACCTCGGCCTCAATATGCAATACCGACCCCACGGGTACCGGGCGCATGAAATGCATCGACAACGATGCCGTCACAACCGGCTCGCCGAGGAGCCAGTTCAAGGACCCAAGCACTTCGTCAATTGCCGCAGACAGTAGCCCTCCGTGGGCAAGACCCGGTGCCCCTTGGTGGTGCTCGGTGACGGTGAAATTACCGACAACCCGCAGCCCCGCGCCGGCGGTTATCCGCATGTGCAATCCGGTTGGATGCTCGCTGCCGCAGCCAAAGCACCACCGGTAGTGCGAGGGAATCAACGCACCGGGCTGCGGTGCACCCGGCAGCCGCTCGGGCAGGGTGGCACCAGCGGGGGCTTGGGTTGAACGCATAAGGGAACTCTACCCGCGGCATTACGTGGCAGACTCCAAGTGTGAAAGTGCCCGAGTACCTATTTCGCGAGCGACTACGACCATCCATTTGGGTCTTTTTGATCTTTTTGGCCCTGATTGCCATGTTCGCAATTGCGGTCGGTGCGGCCTATGCGCCGGTCCAGGGCTGGATAACCTTTCTGGTGATCTGCGTCCTGGGCATGGTCGGATTGAATATTTGCTCGCCGGTGATCACGGTAAGTACCCGAACACTTGTTGCTGGGCGCGCGACTATCCCCAGAAGTTGCCTCGGGGAAGTCGAGGTGCTCGACGGTGACCGGATGCGCGAGGAGCAGCGGGTCGCGACGCGTTTTCTGCTGGTTCGCCCCTGGCGTACCCGCCAAGGTGTGCTCGTGGAGGTAATTGACGAGAAGGATCCCCACCCGGGCTGGCTGCTAAGCACCAAGAAACCAACCGAACTGGCCATGGCACTTAACCACACGGATGCGACTGACTAGCATGGCCCAGCAGCGGAAAAGAAATGGAGTGCGAATGCCTGAGCAGGTCGAACCCGAGCTTGAAGTTCACGTAAATCCGATCGTTCACCTAATCGCACCGCTCGTGGCAATTGGAGCCACCATGATTGTTCGCAAGATAATCACCGTTGGATATCGAAGTGTCACGGGCAATGATGCCCCGCGTTCCAATGATCCCGGGGTGCCATTTGGCAAGGCACTATTGTGGGCAACCGCTACCGCCGCCATAGCCGCCGGCGTTGAAGTACTGGCTTATCGGGTAACCAACCACCTAGGTGCAAACACGGTGGACTAGGCGCACTCCTTGCAGATTGGACCGGCCTTAATTTCATGATCAATCTGGCTGGTGTGCTGAACCAAATAACAACGAATGCAGGTGAACTCATCGGACTGCCGCGGTACCACGCGCACGGTCAAACTCTCATCCGAGAGGTCTGCGCCCGGGAGTTCTAGATTCTCCGCCAACTCGGTCTCATCAACATCGATGACCGAAGATGACTTATCAACTCGCCGGGCCTTTAACTCCTCTAGGCTGTCCTCGGCAAGTTCTTCATCCGTCTTGCGCGGTGCGTCGTAATCGGTTGCCACTTTTCCTTCTTTCCTTTCGTACCATCACCTATCCCAACAAAAGTGCCCGCTAGGGGTATTCCCGACTTCGTCTATCGGACGCCTTGTGCGCAGATTGTGCACCATCGACGCAATATGTGCACGGCTGGGTTCTTGGCCGTCACGGTAGCCTGTCCGCCATGCCCATTTACGCTCTCGGGGGCCTGACCCCGTTAATCGACGGATCGGCCTTTATCCACCCAGAAGCGGTCATCATCGGTGCCGTCACAGTGGGCCCGGAATCGAGCGTCTGGCCCGGTGCGGTACTTCGGGGTGACCACGGCAAGATCCTTATCGGCGCCCAGACTTCGATCCAAGATGGCGCCATTGTGCATTGCACCGCTGAGCTCGACACCGTGATAGGCGACCGGTGCGTTATCGGCCACGGTGCACATCTTGAGGGCTGCCGCGTCAATGACGATTCTCTAATCGGGTCGGGTTCGGTGGTGTTGCATCGAGCGATTGTCGGGCCCAATGCACTGGTCGGTGCCTGCGCCATGGTCCCAAATGATCGAGTGGTGCCGCCGAATTCCAGAGCCCTCGGCGTTCCCGCCGAAATCACTCTTGACGTGATTGCCGACGGTGCATTTCGAGCGTCCGCGGCCATCTATGTCGGCAAGGTCCACCAATACGCGGCCGAACTTAGACTTCTGAGTTGAGGTCATTCCAGATCGGCATCTAATGTCAGTAGTAAGTCGCGGAGCTCACCAGCAATTGTCGGTGCGGCTGCAATCATCAATGATCCATAGATATCGTCATCCCGCAATCCGGTCACAACCGCACCCGCCTCCGCAGCGATGAGAGCACCGGCGGCGATATCCCAGGCATTGAGCCCACGCTCGTAGTAGGCGTCTAGGCGGCCGCGCGCCAGCCAGCAGTAATCGATAACGGCCGCCCCGATCCGTCGAATATCGCTCACCTGCGAGACCAACTCATGCACCACCCGACCCTGCGCGCGCCTACGATCGGCGGCGTAGCCAAATCCGGTTGCCACCACCGCTGCACCTAACTTTGGGCAGTCACTTACCCGGATCAAGGTCGCGGTCTCATCTTGGATAACCCAGGCCCCTGCCCCTCTTACCGCTAGGTAAGCCTCACCGAAAGCGGGTGTGACAATTACCCCGAGCACCGATTGGCCGTCTTGCTCGGCGGCAACCGAAACTCCCCAGGTCGGCATCTGGTGCAGGTAGTTAACCGTCCCATCAAGTGGATCGACCACCCAGCGCACCCCCGAAGTACCCGGACGCTCACCACCCTCCTCCCCAAGAAGCCCGTCTTTGGGGCGATCGCCCAACAAAGCGGCAATCAATATCTCTTCGGCTCCTTTGTCCATCTCGGAGACCAGATCCGATGAAGTTGACTTCGTGTCAATGAATAGATCTGCCGGCCGATCATCACGCAAAAACCGCGCCGCCTCCCAGGCCGCCTCCCAGGCAAGTGGCAGGAGACTGTGGGCGCTGAGTACGTCGGCCAACGGCTGTTGGGATTCATTCGGCATTTACCTATCTTGCCGGGTTGGGGCACGAAGTCGAGGGCCGGTCACGGTAACGTCACCATGTGTTCAGTAGTTACCGAGGGTTATTGCGGGTGCCAGGTGCGCTCGCATTTTCGGCGAGCGGGCTTGTTGCACGATTGCCAATGGCGCTGGTGGGCTTGGGAATTCTGCTTTTCACCAGCGGTGTTACCGGTTCGTACGGGCTCGCCGGGGTGATGTCCGCGGCATTTTCGCTGTCCGCGGCAGCCGGCATGATCATGTCCAGCCGGTTAGTGGATCGCCTCGGACAGCACAAAGTACTGGGCTGGCTGGTGACCGGTGAGAGCGTGGGTCTGGCGCTTTTCATCATGACCATGGAACTGCGCTGGCCCTTTGGTATTTCACTGGTGCTGGCGGCCGGCGCGGGTGCCTGTTCGCCGGCCATCGGACCAGCCGTCCGAGCCCGTTGGACCTATGTGATCTCGAAAGCGGAATCGACATCTTCACCGAAACTGCGAACCGCCTTTGCCCTCGAAAGTATTTCGGAGGAGATCATCTTCACTATCGGCCCATTAATTGCCGCCTGGCTCGCCCTCTCAGTAGCGCTACCAGCGCCGATCATCTTTGCAATTGTCGTTGGTGTAACGGGTACCTTCCTGCTGATTCGGCTTCGGGACACCGAGCCGGTCGCCACACCGGTGCATCGCACTAATACCCCGCATACCTCAGCATTTCGCCACCCCGGTGTGGGGTTGATGATCTTCGCGGCAATCGCAACCGGTGCGATTTTCGGTTCATTCGAGGTTGCGATAGTAGCTTTCACCGCTGAAGTGGGTACCCCCGAGTTATCCGGCTTCCTACTCGCAGCCTGGGCCCTGACCTCAATGTTCGGTGGCCTGTGGTTTGGCTCAAGGCATTTTCGAGCGCCCTTGTCACGGCAACTCGTGGTTATAACCGCGGCCTTGACCATCGCACTGCTGATAACACCATTTTTGTCTTCGCTGATTGCGCTTTCGCTCACCACCATGATTTCGGGAGCGCTGGTGGCTCCGGTATTGATCACCATCTTCAGCCTGGCCGAGCGGCTAGTTCCTAATGCACAGCTGACGGAGGGCCTGACGTTCATCAACTCCGGGCTCACCGTGGGGTTCTCCCTCGGGGTCTCCCTTGGCGGGTATGTAATTGACGGCTGGGGAGCCGGGCGGGGTTTTGCGGTGGGCGTAGGCGCCGCCGCGGGTGCCTTCTTGGTGGCGATCCTCGGCGAGCACCGACTGCGTGGGGCGGTCCAAGATTACGGTCCGATCCCGCCCACCTCGGCCTTAAATACCGAGCCCATCCCCGGGCCGGCCCCCGGCGGATTCCCCGGCGACGACCGCTAATTTGGCAAGTTCGGGCCTGTATACCCCCGCAGAGCCCCGAAGGCGCTAAGTTCTGAGCATTAGAACCAACTTCTAACCTATGGAGTTTGCCCTGGAACCGCTCAGCCCCAAAGAGATCCAGGCCCGCGTTCGCGCCGGAGCCTCTGCGGAGATCGTGGCTGCCGAAACTGGGTGGTCACTGGACAAAGTACAGCGCTACGCGGGTCCACCCCTTGCCGAGCGCGAATATATTGCGGGGCGAGCACAACTAGTTGAGATCCGCCGCACCGGGACTTCGGTATCCTTGGGTGCTGCGGTTCTCGCGGCCCTGAGCGCCGAAAATGCCACCGATATTCGTTGGGATGCGGCGCGACGGTCCGATGCCAAGTGGGTGGTAATGGTGACCTTTATCAGTCGCGGCGCCGCTGCGCACGCCTCTTGGACGTATGACAATCTTGGGCGTACCGTGCAACCCCTTGACGAGACCGCCCGCCGGCTCATGGGTGTCAGCGATGAACAGATCTTTGATTACATAACCGATGAGCCAATCGCAATCGTTAATCTCACCACTGGCATAGATGAGTTAATAGCGGTCGAACCTACGGTAGCTGCCTTGGTAGATCGCCCACGGTTGGTTGCCGTCCCTGACTCTCCAGCGCAGCTAGCCGCCGACTTGAAAGAACCGCCGCTAGATGTCTTGATTCCAATAGACGAGCCAGCAGCCAAAGCACCGGCGAAACCGGTGGCGAAACCAACTCCTAAAGTCAAGGTTAAGGGCCGGCGGGCAAGTGTCCCAAGTTGGGATGAGATCCTATTTGGGGCAACGCGCGGGGATGACGTTTAAGCACCAGGCTCTGACCGCAGAAATTAAGTATCAAATGGCAATGGCTCCCGAGATATGTGCTCTACTCCCGAGTTGGTCGCGGTCTTACGGGCGCGATAGTGACGCCGACACAGCACCTCATAGGAGACCACCGGGATATCAACACGGGCACCGGCGCCTTCGCCCACATCACCGACCATCACCTGACTACCCTCCACGACCACTACCCCGTCTACGGTTCGGGCATTATGGATCGCCCGCATTCCGCACCAGCACAGCGCCTCGACCTGTAGAACTTGGACTCGGTCACTGAGCTCCACTAGGCGAGCAGAGCCCGGAAAAAGCCGCGTTCGAAAGTCGGTCATGATGCCGAAGGCGTATACGTCGATACCTAGTTCGTCAACGACGGATGCAAGTTGCTCGACTTGACGCTCGGCGTAAAACTGCGCCTCATCGCATATTAGATAGTCGATCCGATCCCCGCGAGACAATGCATCGACAACATATTGACGGACGTCAAGATCCTCGGTGACCTCGATTGCCTCTGCCCTAAGGCCGAGCCGACTTGAGAGCACCGACTCCCCCGCGCGGTCCAGTCGGGTGAAAACCAACCCGGAACGGCCCCTGGACGAATGATTGTGGTCCATCTGCAGAGCCAAAGTGGACTTACCACAGTCCATGGTGCCCGCGAAGAAGATTAGCTCTGCCACGGCGCCATGGTGCCATACCGTCGCGGTGTCACCTGCCTTAAGTCCGAATCAGGAGCCCAGGGATTTCTAGTTCCTCCGGGGTAAGTGCACCATGCTGGCCAAGGAGTGCTGAGATTTTCGCATCCACCAAACTCGTTAGCATCGTCCTACCTTCAGCCACACAGATCACATCACCGATTCGATCCACTAAATCAGGGTCTGTTGGCCCGAGCCAACCCGACTCGATGATCTGCGCTCTGGTGAAGACTTTCGCCGCTGCCCCCAAGTACTGTGACCACCGGGTCGCTACCACGTCAGTGCATTTCGGGCGCACATAAATATGCCGGGCCCTGGGTTCACCGGCGATGAGAACCACATCTGAGTTCAATTCCCGGTGACTTTCGATAGCAATATGACTTGCTGATTCGCAATTAATCATGCCGTGGTCTGCCGTTACAATCATCGCCGAATTGGGGGGCAGTTGCTGCGTCAACTTGTCAACCAACTCATTGACCCGGCCCATAGCCGCAAGCCAAGGTTGGCTTCCGACGCCAAATTTATGGCCGATCCGGTCCAATTCGAACCAATAAATATAGGTAAAGGACCTACCAGCGCCAGAAACGGCAGCTTGCAGACCGATGACACGCTCCGCGATGTCTTCTGCGATTCGATAGCCTCCGCCTCTAAGGGCTGCGGCTGTCAAACCGGAAAACTCGTATTTGGCCGGGGCGACGGTTAACATCTGAACGCCGTGACGAGCCACTCTCTGGAAAATTGTCGGTTCCGGTTGCACCATCGCCGGCAGCGGATCCTTGTTCCAACGTAGTGGTGCCAACACCGACTGCGTCTCGGGTAAAAAGAAGGTGGCTCCGACAAATCCGTGGGTGCCGGGCAGCTGTCCGGTGCCTAGTGAGGCAAGTGCACTTGGCGTGGTAGTCGGGAACACCGAATGCAAGGGCGCGCCGGCGAAGGCCGTAAGCGCGGGCGCATGCGCGCCAAATTCGACCAGTGACCGCCACCCCAGTCCATCAATCAAGCAGATGACCACATGCTGAACGTCTCCGAGTCCAAGGACATCGACGAAACCCGGCACACCGACACTTGCCGCGGCGGAGGTGCCAACTTCGGCCAAACTGGGGGGCGCCATCTGCGAACCGAGCCTCACCAAGAATTAACGTAACCGCGCAGCGGTCGCCTGTGACAAAGTGGCCGCAAACGCAAGTGCCTGCGCCACCACATCAGCGCCATCGGCAACTTCGGAGACTCGAACAGATAGATCATCATTGCTCGAAGTGCCCGTGTACCCGTGCTCGGCCTCGCATTGTGGGTCACCGCAACTTGCTGGTTCAAGGTCTATTCGGCTCACCGCACCCCACCCGATGGTCAAGACCACCTCGGAAGTCGCACCACCGGGCTGATACTTAGCCGGGTCGCCAACCACGCGGGTGACCACCACGGAATCAACGCGTTCGAGGCGGACCGCCTCGGTCGAGGCTGTGGCAAATGGCGTCGGGTTCCCTTCATCGACACCATGCTCGTCAGTGTGCCCGACAATAAGGCGGGTTGGTGTCAGTGCTAGCACCGTCACATGACGCCTTAACTCATCACGCTCAAAAGTTGCCTCATGATGCACCAGATAGGACTTGAGCGGCTCCCCGGCTAAGGCGGTATCCAGCGCATCTGCGACTAGGTCGGGGTAATAGCCACTGCGTTGAATATCGGTGCGCAGCTGCTGGTCAAGGCTCATCATTTAGTTATCTTGCCACATCTGGTCTCCCGATGAAATGGCCAACGGGAGCCTGAGCAAATACCGGCGGTTGCCGGCCAATTGGGCGCACAGATACGGTTATGGCGTGAGTAATCCGCCTATCGTCCTCTCCCCCGAAGTCGCCCAAGCCCTATCTGAGAACCGGGGCGTGGTAGCCCTCGAATCGACGATCATCAGTCATGGATTACCGCGCCCGGAGAATCTACGGGTTGCTCTTGACGTCGAGTCTTCGGTGCGCACCCGCGGTGCGGTCCCCGCAACCATCGCAATTCTTGATGGCACAGTGCACGTTGGACTAACTGATGTGCTGCTCGACCAGGTAGCCAATCGAGATGACATCGTCAAGGTGTCGGTCCGAGATATCGCCACGGTAATCGCCAACCGCGGAAGTGGGGCAACCACGGTTGCTGCTACCAGTCACATTGCAAAGTTGGTTGGCATCGACGTCTTTGCCACTGGCGGCCTGGGCGGCGTGCATCGAGATGCCCGCCACACTTGGGATGAGTCTGCCGACCTAACAACTCTTGGCGATACGCCCATCACCGTAGTTTGCGCGGGCGTGAAATCAATACTTGATGTCGGGGCCACCCTGGAACGACTCGAGACCCTAAATGTGGGTGTCTTGGGCTATAACACCACGTGCTTTCCAGGGTTCTATCTGAGTGAGAGCGGTTTTCCTGTGACGTGGTCGGTTTCCAATCCCGGCCAGGTCGCGGCCATCATGGGTGCGCGGCGCTCAATGCAAATCGCGACCGGCCTAATAGTCGCCTACCCGATACCAGAGACTGAGCAACTCGACCCGGACTTACATGATCGGGTGCTTCAGGATGGCCTGAGCCTGGCAACCCAGCGGGGAGTCAAGGGCAAGGACGTCACCCCCTTTTTGCTCGATCACTTCCATCGAGCAACATACGGTGCCAGCCTGGTCGTCAATACGCAGATCATTTTGCGGAACGCCGATCTAGCCGCGCAGATCGCAGTGGCTTTTGCTGCCGCGGCGGATAGATGACAGCTAAGCCCGGCACTGTTCCTTTTGTACTAGTCGGGGACCTGATGATGGATATCACCGCGGTCACCAATGAGCCAATCAATTACGCCAGCGACACTCGCGCCCAAATTAGTATCCAACCAGGTGGCGGGGCGGCGACCACTGCCGCATGGCTCGCCCACTTGGGTGAAGATGTCCACCTAATTGGCGCACTCGGTGATGACTTGTTCGCGACAATGTTTCGGGAGGCGCTGACCGGTCTTGGCGTGCATCTGCATGCGTCCAAGATAAGAGGCACCGCGACCGGCACTTGCATTGTCTTAGTTGATGCGACCGGCGAGCGCACCATGCTCCCAGACCCAGGGGCCAATCAGGCCCTCGACGTCGACCAACTCACCGATTCGTTGTTCACCGCCGGAGCCCATCTGCATCTTTCCGGGTACACCCTGCTCAACTCGGCTACCCGAGGCGTTGGTCAAGTTGCACTGACCCGAGCGCGAGCCCGCCAGCTAACAAGCAGCATGGACCTGGCCTCGGCAGCTCCGATTGCGGTTAGCCGGGCCCCAATCTGGGCAGCCCTGGACCAGGTCGACGTGCTGTTGGCCAATAGCCATGAGGCGACCGCCTTGACCGGTTTAGCCGACACCAACGCTGCCATGGCCGCCCTGGCTGAGGCCGTCGAGACGGTTGTCATCAAGTGCGGTCCCGACGGCGCAGTGGCGGCCCAAGGCCACCTGCGCTATGCGGTGCCTGCCCTGCCGGCCAAGGTAATCGATACCACCGGTGCCGGTGATGCCTTCGCCGCCGGGTTCTTGGCAAGTTGGTGCGCAGGCCGCGAGTTACCCGAGGCGGTGGCCGCGGGGGTAGCGCAAGCCACCCGGACCCTTGGCCGTGTCGGAGGCGGTCCAATGACCCCTTGACCAGCGACAATCGGGGTAACTTACCCGTTTTTGCACGCCGGTACCCGACCTCCGGAGCCAGTGTCTGCTCGTTGGCAAGAAAGGCTGAAAATGGCAAGGCATTCGAGCAAGGCGGCCCCACCCGGTGATGGCCGCATCGTAGATATCGATGTGTCCGATGAGATGCGCGCATCTTTTTTGGAGTACGCCTACTCGGTAATCTATGCTCGCGCCCTGCCTGATGCCCGCGATGGCCTAAAGCCGGTGCAGCGGCGGATTCTCTTCCAGATGGCTCAGATGGGGCTTCGTCCAGAGCGTGGTCACGTAAAGAGTGCCCGAGTTGTCGGTGAGGTAATGGGTCGGTTACACCCACATGGCGACACTGCAATCTATGACGCACTCGTTCGCATGTCCCAGCCCTTTACTTTGCGCTTACCGATGGTCGACGGTCACGGCAACTTTGGCTCCCTTGACGATGGTCCAGCAGCCATGAGATACACCGAAGCTCGACTGGCCCTGGCGGCCCTCGATATGACTTTGAGCTTAGATGAGGATGTCGTCGATTTCGTGCCGAACTATGACGGGCGAGAGACCGAGCCAACCGTGCTGCCCGCGGCGATCCCAAACCTGCTAGTCAATGGTGCTTCAGGGATCGCCGTTGGCATGGCAACAACGTTGGTCCCCCACAATCTAGGTGAAGTCATCGGCGCCGCCAGGCACCTAATCAAGAACCCCAAAGCGGGAATAAATGAGGTCATGAAGTTTGTCCCAGGCCCTGACCTACCAAGTGGCGGTGTCATTGTTGGACTTAGTGGGATCCGCGAAGCCTATGAGGTCGGCCGTGGCACTTTTCGCGTCCGGGCCCGAACCCGTATCGACCAAGTTTCACCAAGACGCCGTGGCATAGTGGTAACCGAATTGCCCATGAATGTTGGTCCCGAGCGAATTATCGAACGCATTAAAGATTTAGTGCAGAGTAAGAAACTACTTGGTATCGCCGATGTTACGGATTTGACCGATGGCGAATCTGGACTGAATCTTGTCATCGACATCAAGAATGGATTCCATCCCGAAGCTGTTCTTGAAAATCTGTTCAAACTCACGCCGATGGAAGAATCCGTTAACATCAATGCCGTCGCACTCGTTGACGGACAGCCGCAAACATTGGGGTTACTGCCTTTGTTGCATGTCTTCATCAAGCACCGGCTTGAGGTTGTGCACAGGCGCAGTCTCTTCCGTCGCGCCAAAGCGCAGGACCGCCTGCATTTGGTGGCCGGGCTTCTCATCGCGATCGTTGATATTGACGAGGTTATTCAGCTAATTCGTGAATCTGACGATACAGCAGCGGCGCGGACTCGGCTAATAGAAGTCTTCGACCTCAGCGAGGTCCAGGCCTCCTTCATACTGGAAATGCCACTGCGAAGATTGACGAAATTCTCGCGGCTCGAACTTGAGAAAGAATCCGATAGTCTGCGAACCGAGATAGCAAACTTGACGGCAATTATTGATGATGACAGCCAGCTTCGGACCGTGGTCTCCGATGAACTTGCTGCCATCGCGCAGGCCCATTCAACTCCAAGACGCACCCTACTGATGGAATCCGGTGCAACCCCGGTTACCGCATCTGTCCCACTAGAGGTAGATGACGAGCCATGTGTGGTGCTCATGTCAAGTACGGGGCTTCTTGCGCGCACCGCGGATCGGGTATTTGACGGAGATGTCGATATCACCCGCGCCAATCACGATGTAATAGTGAGCGCGGTACCCGCAACTACTCGCGGAGCAATTGGTTTGGTCACCAGCGCGGGGCGAGTGGTACGAATTTCGGTGGTTGACCTACCGGCCCTGCCCGCGGTAGTTGGGATACCAGCGCTTAGTGCAGGCGCTCCAATTGGGGCTTTCCTTGATCTGCCCTTGGGCGAGTCGGCCTTGTGCCTGACCACAATTGACGACACCGCAGGCATCGCCCTTGCCACCGCCAATGGTGTCGTCAAAAGGGTTATCCCAGATGCGCTCACCAATAGGGATTCCTGGGACATTATTCGACTAGATGATGGTGACTTCGTGGTTGGAGCCGGTTGCCTTGATGAGGCGGCGGCCGAAACTGCTGAGTTGGCCTTCGTCACATCCGATGGCCAATTACTCCGGTTTGCCGCAAGTACTGTTCGACCGCAGGGACGAGCCGGGGGTGGCATCGCCGGAATCCGCCTGGCACCAGGGGCTCGGGTCATCTCATTTGCGGTTCTAACACCGTCGGCGGCGGCCGTGGTTGTCACCATCGCCGGCTCAACCGAGGCACTGCCGGGTACCGATGCCGGTAGCATAAAGATCACCCCGCTGTCGCAATACCCTGTAAAAGGCCGAGGTACCGGCGGGGTGCGCTGCCATAAGTTTCGAAACGCCGAGGACGGTCTGCTAATGGCCTGGATAGGTAACGGTCCAGTTCGCGCCGCCACCGCGTCCGGGGCGCCCGCCGATTTGCCGACCATAGTGGGTAAACGCGATGGCACCGGCTCCCCGGGAAACACCCCGATCATGGGCCTGGGCGGACGCCTATGAGCATCCAACCTGCTAGCACGGGCTGTGCGAGTGCGGCTCGCGAGGCCGGTGAACCTCTCGCCGGTACCGCACCGGTCGCCACCTGCTGGATTTTGATCGAGCAATCAGGCCCTTGGGGTAAAAAAGCCCTGCTCGAGTCGCGACTTGATCCGATTTTTGGCCAATCCCTAATGGACAAGGCAGCCGGAACGGGTGTATCAATCTTGCTGGTGCGCCATTGCGATCGTTTGGAACGCCTCGCCACAGCAGGTGCCACCAGAGTCTGGGTTGCCCACACTGCCCCTGGTGCCACTTTGCTGCGGCACGGCACCATGACCGATTTAGGGGCGATCTTGGATTGGGATTTCGCCGGGCTCGCCGCTGGAGCCCTCCCCCCGTTTGGGGTGGTCACCACCGAGCCTTTGCTCTTGGTGTGCACACATAGCGGGCGGGATTCCTGTTGCGCGATTCACGGTAGGGCCTTGATTACCGGTTTACTCAATGAAGTTAGCGTCCCCGATCGCGACTTCATCTGGGAATGCAGCCACATCGGCGGGCACCGATTCGCCCCCACGGTCATGAGTTTGCCGGGCGGGGCCGTTTTCGGTCGACTCGATCTGCCAGCGGCTCTGGATGTGTTTTCGCAATCCCGCTCCTTGACCTTGACTTTGGAAAATTACCGCGGCCGCACCTGCTTCACTTCACCCCTGCAGGTCGCAGAAATTGTCGTGCGACAAAACGCGGGAATCTACGGCCGCGATGTCCTAGATGTACTGAGGGTGATTGACGGGCGGGCACTGCCCATGCCAGCGATGGCGGCGGTTCCTAATGGCCAGTCATCTCTCGTTTCCGAAGTCAGACACACCGATGGTCGCGCCTGGCAGGTTAACCTTCGACGTGAGGAACTCTCGCAGCCCCGTCCGAAATCCTGTGGCATCGACCCAACGACCGCGATCATCTGGCGCAGCGTCGGACTTGCTGAAGTCACCCCTTGGCACTCTCAGTGACTTCTTGGCATCAAATTACCTGCGCCGCCCGCAATAGATCTTGACTACTTTGAATGGTGGTTCGATCGCGCCCGGATACCGCGCCGAGTTCACGCTCTGCGTTATCTATGGCCCGCCAGCCTGCATTGCCGACCACCTGCAGCCCGGCTTTCGCCAACCAGTCATCGAAAGCCTCAGTGCTTGGAAGTGGTGCGGCAGGCAAGTTCGCAGCATCAGCGAGCAAGGACGCCACCGTGGCGGTGGCATCCTTCTTATTAGTGCCGATGATTCCGGTGGGACCACGCTTGATCCAACCGGCTACGTATTGCCCACCTACGGCTGCACAATCCCCCTGCACCCGACCATCTAGATGCGGAATCACATTATGTGTCGCATCAAATGGCACATCGGGCAAGGCCTGACCGCGATAGCCAACGCTTCGGACCACAAGGTCCGCCGAAATCACGAAGGTTTTGCCTGTTCCGACTGATCCACCTCGGCCATCAAGTTCAGTGTGTTCGACTACTACCTCCCGGACCCGATCATCCCCGCGAAGTTCGACCGGACGGCTCAAAAAGTGCAAATGAATACGTCGCGATTTCTCGCTCTGCGTCCGCTTCGCCCACTCTTTAACAACTTCGACATTACGCGCGATTGCCTTATCGGAGGCAATAACCTCATTACTGGCCGCGTCAAAAACCAACTCACTTGGATCAACGACAATGTCAGCGTCAAGGAGTTCACCGAGTTCACGTAATTCCTTAGTGGTGTATGTGGCTTGGGCTGGCCCACGCCTGCCCAGTACGTGAATGTCGGTAATCGAAGACCTCCGTAGGGTTTCAAAGACATATTCGGGCATATCTGTGTGAATCAATTCCTCGACAGTCTTGGCGAGCACGCGGGTGACATCCACGGCGACATTGCCGACCCCGACGACAACGGCGGCGGTTGCGGAAGGGATGAGCCTTTCGAAGGTCTTTCGATCAGCATCCGGGTGCCCGCAGTACCAAGCCACTAAATCCGTTGCCGCGACACTACCGTCCAAATCCTCACCTGGAATGCCCAAGCGACGATCCCTTGATGCGCCATAGGTGAAAACGATGGCATCGAAGAACTCCTGCAACTGGCTAACTGAGATATCGACTCCAACCTCGACATTTCCGATAAATCGCACCCCGGGCTTATCAAAAACCTTGTCTAAGGTGTCACGAACCGATCGAATACTGACGTGATCGGGTGCCACGCCGTAACGCACCAAGCCAAAAGGCACGGGCAGTTTGTCAATGACGTCAACCGTGACGGGAATCTCTTGCTGGATGATAAGCGCATCGGCGGCATACATTCCAGAAGGGCCGGACCCAATCACGGCCACACGCATCGGTCGCGCCACCACCGAACCTCCAGCTAGTTCCTGAACTCCGCAAGTTGCGGGCACAGACTATTACGGACCAGAAACGGCAATATCTTCGGATCCTCACGCATCTATTCGTTCGCGATCAAGTTCACTCGCCCCAGCCACGATAAATTCCTTACGCGGGGCCACCTCGCCACCCATTAGTAGATCAAATACCGAACTCGCTGCGTCGACATCATTCATGGTTATTCGCCTAAGAGTGCGGTGAGCCGGATCCATCGTGGTCTCGCGCAGCTGCCCGGCATCCATTTCACCTAAGCCCTTGTAGCGCTGAATGGGATCCTTTACCTTCTTGCCACGTCTATTCGCATCGGCTAAGGCAGCCTTCATGTCAGCATCAGAATAGGTGTAGATGACCTCATTGGCTTTGCTGCCGGCGTTAACTATCTCAATGCGGTGCAGGGGCGGGACGGCCGCATAGACCCGGCCATCTTCGAGCAGCGGGTGCAGATATCGGTTTATCAAGGTCAATAGCAGGCACCGAATATGCGCACCGTCCACATCGGCATCGGACATCAAGATCACCTTGCCATAGCGCGCTTGGTCCAGATCAAATGAACGCCCCGAGCCAGCACCAATCACCTGGATGATGGAGGCACACTCCGCATTCTTGAGCATGTCAGCCAGTGACGATTTTTGCACATTCAGTATTTTTCCGCGGATCGGAAGCAATGCCTGATGGTCGGCATTACGGGCCACTTTTGCAGTGCCGAGGGCGCTGTCACCCTCAACAATGAAAAGCTCACTGCGTCCTACGTCATCGGTTCGGCAATCTACCAGCTTTGCGGGAAGTGCAGAAGATTCCAGAGCGGTCTTGCGTCGCTGCGTGTCACGGTGGGTACGCGCCGCGACCCGCGTGCGCATGGCATTAGCGGCTTTCTCCAGCACCGATTTCGCCGCCACTTTCTCACCGCGGGGCGGACTGGTGAACCAGGTACCCAGCTCCTTGGCAACCACGCCACTCACAATGCGGGTGGCGGCTGGTGTACCCAAGATCTCTTTGGTCTGCCCCTCGAATTGTGGTTCTGCGAGGCGCACCGTCACCACGGCCGTTAAGCCTTCGATCACATCATCTTTTGTGATGGTGTCTTCAGCCCCCTTTAGGATCTTTGCCGCTCGTACTTGGTCATTGACGGTTTTGACAATGGCTCGCTCAAAGCCAATCAGGTGCGTGCCACCTTTGGGGGTCGCGATCACATTGACAAAGGAGCGGATATCAGATTCGTATCCCACGTCCCATCGAAGCGCGATGTCGACACCCAACTCCCGGTCAACCTCCTGCGGTGTCATGTGCCCTTTGTCGTCGAGCACCGGGACCGTCTCACGAAAGTGCCCCTTGCCATGCAACCGGATAACCGAACACACAGGTTCGCCGACCGACAGGGCTTCTACATACTCGGTGATGCCGCCCTTGTGTTGAAAAGTTTCCTCATAAAGGTCCTGCGGATCACGCACATCAACCACCGTGATAATTAACCCGGGTACCAGAAAAGTGCTTTGCACCGCCCGTTCCCGCAGCCCATCTCGATCATAGGTAGCGTCCTTGGTGAACACCTGTGCGTCCGCCCACCAACGCACCCGGGTCCCGGTACGGGTGCGCGGGCAGGTACCGACGACGCGTAGGCCGCTCTTGCGCGTGAAGTCACCCGCCGGGCCCCCTTCATCGAAAACCCCCGGCACCCCCCGCCGAAAAGACATGGTGTGGATTTTTGCACCCCGGTCCACCTCAATATCGAGGCGAGCAGATAGTGCGTTTACCACCGAGGCACCTACCCCGTGTAGCCCCCCAGATGCTGTGTATGAACCGCCACCGAATTTGCCACCTGCATGTAGTTTGGTCATCACAACCTCGACGCCGGTCAATTTCGTTTTAGGTTCGATATCTACTGGGATACCCCGGCCGTCATCCCTAACCTCGGCCGAACCATCGGCATGCAAGGTGACGGTGATCTTCTTGCACGACCCAGCCAAGGCCTCGTCGATGGCATTATCGACTATCTCCCAGAGACAATGCATCAAGCCACGGCCGTCATTGGAGCCGATGTACATCCCCGGGCGCTTGCGCACCGCCTCAAGACCCTCAAGAACCGCGAGGTGCTTGGCGGTGTAGGCACCACTTGCACCACTAGCTGGAGTGGCCGGGGCGGATTTAAGGGGTTTTTTCGGGGCCATTTGCTCTAGATTACGGCGAAATTCGCCTAATTTGGCTCCCAGCCGGCCGTGTCGTCCACAGATGGTGAACTGGCGTTCGCTCTGCGTGAAAGGCGGGCCTGCGGCGTGTCGGGCAGGTGATTGTGGTGAGACACTGTTACCAATGTGTTCAGCGCAAAAACAGCCGAGGAGGTGCCTGGAACATGACCACGACCATGACTGCCCCTGCACTAAGTGCAACGGATAGGTGCGACCGCTGCAACGCTCAGGCTTATGTCCGCGTTGTTCTCCACGGCGGCGCCGACCTGCTTTTCTGCGGGCATCATTGGTCACGCCATGAGCTGGTGCTCCGACCACAAGCCGCGGCCATAGTCGACGAGACCCATCGGCTAGTCCAGATCCCGGCCAGCGATAACCGGTAGCCAGCCACACTCATGGCCTGCTACGCAGGTAACGGCGCGTTAGTCTAGGTAATCGCGCAGCACTTGCGAACGGGATGGATGGCGCAGTTTAGACATCGTTTTACTTTCGATCTGTCGGATGCGCTCACGAGTAACGCCGTAAACCTTGCCTATTTCATCAAGGGTCTTGGGCTGGCCGTCGGTTAACCCAAAGCGCATCCTGACCACCCCGCCCTCACGATCGGACAAAGTGTCAAGGACCGATTCCAGTTGCTCCTGAAGCAAGGTAAAAGACACCGCATCTGCTGGCACGATGGCTTCGGAGTCCTCGATGAGGTCACCGAACTCACTATCGCCCTCTTCACCAAGAGGGGTGTGCAGTGAAATCGGCTCCCGCCCATACTTTTGGACTTCTACGACCTTTTCCGGTGTCATATCAAGCTCTTTAGCCAGTTCCTCTGGAGTTGGCTCCCGCCCTAGGTCCTGCAGCATCTGTCGCTGCACGCGCGCTAGTTTGTTGATGACTTCAACCATATGAACCGGGATGCGGATGGTTCGCGCTTGATCAGCCATGGCGCGGGTAATGGCTTGCCTGATCCACCAGGTGGCATAAGTCGAGAACTTGTAACCCTTGGTGTAGTCGAATTTTTCCACCGCGCGGATCAGGCCGAGATTACCTTCCTGGATTAAATCGAGAAATAGCATGCCGCGGCCGGTGTACCTCTTGGCTAATGAAACCACCAGACGCAGATTTGCTTCCAGCAGATGATTCTTCGCGTTGCGGCCATCGCGGGCGATCCACTCGAGGTCACGGAGCAGTTTTTTCTCGATTTTCTTGCCCTCGTTGAGTATCTCCTCCGCGAAGAGACCCGCCTCAATACGCTTTGCCAGGTCAACCTCCATCTCCGCGTTAAGGAGTGGAACCTTTCCAATCTGCTTCAAATAGTCCTTAACCGGATCCGCTGTTGCGCCAGCAACGGTGACCGTCTGCACCGGTTCATCGGTGTCGTCGACGTCTGAGATCACATAACTGGCTTCCTCGCCGTCGCCGGTATCAGCAACCGCTTCGGCAATATCAACCGCGATTTCAGCCACCAGGTCGGCTTCGAGCTCCGCGACCACCTCAAGCTCCGCTAAGTCGGTGAGGTCAACGTCCTCGGCATTGATTACGACTAGGCCGCCTTCGATAGCAAGCACCTCAATGAGTTCATCGTTGATCGCGCCCTTCGCCCCCTTAATGGCAGCGGCCTTATTAACCGGTGCGGCCTGCTTGGCGGGCGCCGCCTTCTTAACCGCCTTCTTGGCGGGGGCCACCTTCTTAACCGCCTTCTTGGCGGGGGCCACCTTCTTAACCGCCTTCTTGGCGGGGGCCACCTTCTTAACCGCCTTCTTGGCGGGCGCCACCTTCTTAACCGCCTTCTTGGCGGGCGCCACCTTCTTAACCGCCTTCTTGGCGGGCGCCACCTTCTTAACCGCCTGCTTCGCGGGCGCCGCCTTCTTGGCGGGGGCCACCTTCTTAACCGCCTTCTTGGCGGGGGCCACCTTCTTAACCGCCTTCTTGGCGGGCGCCACCTTCTTAACCGCCTTCTTGGCGGGCGCCACCTTCTTAACCGCCTGCTTCGCGGGCGCCACCTTCTTGGCGGTTGATTTCGAGGTCATTTTTTTGCTTCGTGCCTTTCTCGCGCTTCACCACGACAAGAGCCCGTGTCAAGCCAGCTGGCTTGGACGGGCGAGAAGATCCTATTGTGCCACCGCCGGATCGCTTCGGGCCAGCGGGGGCCGAGTAGCCAGGGGCCTTAGGGGATCAGCACCCCGCGGGCCTGCCCTACCGGAACCACCGTGGTGTCGGTTTGGGTAACGGGGGCTGGCACCGGGAACGGACCGAGGCCATCAACCGTGTAGGTAGCTGACCAGATCGTCGTCACCATGACCCGGTAGCGGCCGCCACGCGAATAACCGTGTGCCACCGCAAGATCTGGAAAGGCACTGCCTGCAATGGCGGTAGCTAAGCCGGTGCCGTCACCGAAATCCCAAGTCCATCTGGGGGTTGGCGATAGCACTACTTCTTGGCCGGCAACTTGGTAGGAAGTCGAGGGCACCGACTGCGGCTGGCCGGAATCGAAGATAACCGGAAGATATGGCAGTACTCCGCGCCCTGGCTGATAAGTAATACGACTCGACGGCATGCTGCGTTCAAAGTCGTCTTGAACCGCCGCACCAGCCGCTGCCACCGTAACCGGCCCCGCAGCCGAAACACAAATTAGGCCACGGTTTTGCCAAGTGGCACCACCATCGTGCGACAGCCAGGCCCGCAATAGCTGCTCGTCAACTCCAGCACATGAATACAAAACGATGATGCACCCTGGAGCGAAAACTCCGGCACATGGCTCCCGGAGCCGCCAGCGACATTCGGTGCACTCGGCTACTTCGCGCCGGGTTCCTTCGGCCACCGTGGCTGGGAGCACCAGGCCACCGGTACCTACGAAGCGGTCGGCCTCATCATCAACCGTAATATCCACGCTCGGGGTCCAGGGCACCGCTTGAGCCCGTGCGCCCCCAAGCACTGACTCTGACACCAACACCAACACCAACACGCCCATGGTAACCGCCAGCAGCCGGTGGGAGTACTTATGCATGCGGTCACGTTACGTCGGGAGCATCCTCATGTCACCTTGCGTGTGGTCGCCCTGTGGATAACCAATACCTACGGTTGCTCGTCGGCTTCGTCAACGCAAATACCAGCTTTCAAAAGTCCGCGTTCCAGTGCTGCGGTGACCGTCTCTAGCACCTTTACCCGAGCAAATGTCTTGTCATCGGCCTCAACCACTGTCCACGGTGCACAAGGGGTGTCGGTCCGCTCAAGCATCTGGGTTACGGCCAGTTCATAAGCCGGCCGTTGCTCGCGATTACGCCAGTCTTCGGCGGTGAGTTTCCAACGCTTAAGTGGATCCTTCTCCCGCGCCTTAAACCTCTTGAGTTGCTCATCACTTGAAACATGCATCCAGATCTTGACCAAAACCATGCCCTCATCGGTCAATGACCGTTCGACGGCATTGATCTCTTCGTACGCGCGGCGCCACTGCTCTTCGGTGGCAAACCCTTCAACCCTTTCAACGAGCACCCGGCCATACCAACTGCGGTCCAAAATGGTCATCCCGCCCCAACCGGGTAGGTGGGGCCAAAAACGGGCGAGAAAGTGGTGGCGCTTCTCATCGAAGGTTGGCGCGGCAATTGAGATCACTCGAACATGCCTAGGGTCAAGGGGTGCGACCAAGCGGGTTATCGCACCGCCCTTACCCGAGGCATCCCAGCCCTCAAAGACCACGCATATTGGCGGGCCTAGGGTGCCAGAACCGTCAAAAATACCACCATCTATTAGGCGCAAATAAAGTAGCCGGCGCTGAGCGGCAGCCAGCCGCCGGGCTCCCACCTCACCCGGCAGCTTCACCGACAGGTCGTAAGTATCAAGTAGGCCCACGCTGTCATCCTGCCTTACTTTCTTGTGGGACTTTCCGGATTAGGAACATACCGGGTCACTTTCGAGCGAGTTGCACAGCTTGTCGTACGTAATAGGAAACCTGCTCATCCTCCACAAGGACGCCATCGTTTCCGTGCACGGAGTGCACCATATGCAGCCCATCAGCACCGGGGGCA
>BJGE01000039.1 GCA_014190275.1 Actinomycetes bacterium
GAAGCAAGAGTGCGCCGGGTATAGATGTGTTCGCGGTCCTCCTCCGATAGCCCACCCCAAACGCCATAGGGCTCCCGGACCCGGAGTGCATGAGCAGCGCACTGGGCCATAATCGGGCAAGTGGCACAAATAGCCTTGGCGGCTTTCTCCCGGGCCGAACGGGCCGGGCCGCGCTCCCCATCCGGGTGGAAGAAGGAACCGGGGTCCTCACCGCGACAGGCGGCGAGCAACTGCCAGTCCCAAAAGTCGCTGTTCGGACCGGGTAGCCTGGAAACGTCAGCCATGGGAGTACTTCCTTTCGACCATGTCCTGACTATACAAAGCGCTTCATAGGTTAGTCAAGTCCTTTTACTGAACAACTTTGTCCCACTTTCTGGAAAGAATCATTCTTAGGGGGACAATTCGTGTTACTCGGGGATTTCACGCTGCAAAACTCCGCTGTGCATTGGAGAATACGGTGTGATTAACCCGGCCCAAGGTGGTACTCAAAGTGCCGAAGAGGGGGAGCCAACCGGTGAAAGTACCACCTTGATGTCGCTCCAGAACCCGGGTCTAACGGTGGCGGCGGTGGCCCGACGGCTAGGAATTGCCCCCGCGACCTTGCGCACCTGGGATCGGCGCTACGGCCTCGGGCCTACTGAACATTGCCAGGGGGCCCACCGCCGGTACTCGGCGAAAGATGTAGCTCTTTTGGAGCAGGTGCGGCGACTGATCAACTCAGGGGTGGCGCCCGGGGAGGCGGCGCGGGCGGCGCGGGCCGCCGGCGCGGGCCAACCGCCATCGCCGCCACCGGCGCAGTTAGCAGTTGCACCAGCATCACTCGGCGCCGAGAAGGCGTCGCTGCGTGGCTTAGCCCGCGCGGCGTATGCATTTGATACCGGGGCCTGCCGCCTGATCATTACCGATTCCATCGAAAAGCGCGGAGTGGTCTGGACCTGGGAGTCCTTGTTGACACCACTACTTATTGAGGTGGGAGCCAGTTGGGCCGCCTCCGGACAGGGGGTTGAGGTCGAACATCTCCTGACCCAGGTGATCGAGTCGTGCTTGGGTGCCGTGGAAGCACGGCTGCGAACCCCAATTAACGTGCGCCCGGTGTTGTTGGCGTCGGCCCCCGATGAGCTCCACTCGCTGACCCTTGCAGCTTTGGCCGGGGCACTTGCCGAGCGACAGATCGAAGTTCGGGTGTTGGGGCAGCGCGTGCCGACCGAGGCCTTAGTGAAAACCGCGCAGCGTTCCGGGCCGATCGCGGTATTTGTTTGGTCTCAGATATCCGATACCGGTGATCCGATGCCACTGCTAGCACTCCGAAAAATTCGCCCTGCCCCCACCGTGGTAATCGGGGGTCCGGGCTGGATCGGGGCCACCCCCACGGGGGTGGAGCGGGTCTATGACTTCACCGAGGCGGTGTCAAGAATCTCCCGGATCGCGGGCGAGTAGCCTTCGCTTATGCCGACTCAGGGAATACCGGAGAAGTTTGCGTACCTAGGCCTGACTTTTGACGATGTGCTGCTCCTGCCCGCCGAGTCAGATGTGGTGCCGAGTGAGGTGGATACCTCATCACGGGTAACGCGCAATATCAGCGTGCGAGTCCCCCTGGTCTCCAGTGCGATGGATACCGTCACCGAAGCCCGCATGGCGATTGCGATGGCACGAAGTGGCGGGGTAGGGGTATTGCACCGCAATTTGCCAATTGATGAGCAAGCGACTCAGGTGGATCTAGTAAAGCGTTCCGAAGCCGGCATGGTCACCAACCCGATTGTTTGTGCACCAAATGATTCCCTTGCCGATGTCGATCGCCTCTGCGGGAGGTATCGAATTTCCGGGGTGCCAGTAGTCGATGAAGCGGGAGTTCTGGTCGGCATCGTGACCAATCGCGATATGCGTTTCGAGGAAGACATGAGTCGCCCCGCGCACGAGGTCATGACCCGAATGCCGCTAGTGACGGCCCAGGTGGGCATCGAGCCAGAGGCGGCTCTGCAACTACTCGCTAACCGTAAAGTAGAAAAATTGCCGCTAATTGACGCCGAAGGCCACCTGCGCGGGTTATTCACCGTCAAGGATTTCGTCAAGAGCGATAAGTATCCGCTGGCTACCAAGGATCCCGGTGGTCGCCTAGTGGTCGGCGCCGCGATTGGGGTTGGCGATGACGCCGACAAGCGGGCGCGAGCATTAGTAGAAGCCGGTGTGGATTTCCTGATTGTTGATACCGCCCATGGACATTCACGTGCGGTAATAGAGATGGTCCGCCTACTCAAGCGCGAAACCTCAATCGACATAGTTGGTGGCAACGTGGCAACGCGCGCGGGAGCCCAAGCATTGATCGACGCGGGCGCCGACGGTATCAAGGTCGGGGTCGGCCCCGGGTCGATCTGCACCACGCGGGTCGTTGCCGGGGTTGGGGTCCCACAAGTCTCGGCCATCTATGAGGCAGCGCTAGCCGCCGGCCCTGCTGGCGTACCGGTGATCGGTGACGGGGGTCTGCAGTATTCGGGCGACATCGCGAAAGCATTGGTTGCTGGCGCCGACACGGTGATGCTCGGATCCTTGCTCGCGGGCTGCGACGAAGCTCCCGGCGAGGTCGTATTCGTTAACGGCAAGCAATTCAAGTCGTATCGAGGCATGGGTTCACTCGGTGCAATGCAATCACGGGGCCAAGCCCGCTCATACAGCAAAGATCGCTATTTCCAGGACGATGTGTTGAGCGATGATAAATTGGTGCCCGAAGGTATTGAAGGTGTGGTCGCATATCGGGGGCCACTGAGTGCGGTCGCACACCAGTTGGTCGGTGGCTTGCGTGCTGCCATGGGCTACTCGGGTGCGGCGACTATCGGGGAACTGCATGTGAAGGGATCATTCGTGCGCATAACCGCCGCCGGCCTTCGCGAGAGCCACCCACATGATGTGGAGATGACAATAGAAGCGCCCAACTACTCTGGCCGATAGGACTTAAGTGACCGACATCCAAATCGGTGGTGCCAAAAAGGCCCACCGTGGCTATTCCTTCGACGAAGTTGCTATTGCCCCGAGCCGGCGCACTCGTGACCCGCAAGAGGTCTCAACAGCTTGGACAATTGACGCTTACCGATTTGAGTTGCCATTCATCGCCGCCCCGATGGACTCGATAGTCAGCCCAGCCACGGCGCAGACTTTAACCGGCCTAGGCATGCTCGCGGTGCTCAACTTGGAGGGGGTGTGGGGGCGTTACGCGGATCCCACCGCATTGCTCCGTGAGATCAAGCAGCTTGCTGATGCGGATGTCACCGCCCGCATGCAGGAGATCTACTCGGCACCGGTCGACCTAGATTTGGTTTCCCAGCGGGTTTTTGACATGAAGCAAGCCGGTGTCACCGTCGCGGTCGCGGTCAGCCCCCAGCGGACGGCCGATCTAGCGCCACGTGCCGCCGCCGCAGGTGCTGACATCATCGTCATTAGGGGGACGACCGTATCCGCCGAGCACGTTTCAAGTGCGGGGCAGCCACTGAATTTGAAGGAGTTCATCCACCAGCTAGATGTTCCAGTCATTGTTGGTGGATGTGCTACCTATCAAGCTGCGCTGCACCTGATGCGCACCGGGGCGGCAGGAGTGCTGGTTGGTTTCGGTGGGGGTTCATCGATGACCACCTCTGATGTACTGGGAGTTCGGGTACCGATGGCAAGTGCTGTGGCCGATGTTGCGGCAGCACGCCGTGACTATCTAGACGAGTCCGGTGGCAGATACGTGCATGTAATTGCCGACGGCTCGATGGGGCAAAGCGGTGACATCGTTCGTGCCTTCGCATGTGGCGCAGATGCCGCGATGCTCGGCTCGGTACTGGCCCGGGCGATCGATGCACCCGGTGGTGGCGCACACTGGGGCGCCGAAGCCTGGCATGCGCAGCTACCGCGCGGTCAGCGCAACATCTTGACCCAGGTAGGTACCTTCGCGGAAGTTTTGAATGGACCATCAACGCATGCGGCCGGAGCGATGAACATCGCCGGTGCCCTTCGCAAGGCGATGGCTACCACCGGCTATAGCGATCTCAAGGAATTTCAGCGGGTGGAGATGGTAATTACGGCATGAAGGAGTTGAGATGAGCATCGCAACGGGGGTTGACATGGAGCCCGCTGTTATCCGCCGGCTTCTAGCCCATGCGGCGGTCGGGGCAAATCCCAAACTGCTCGAGGTTATTGCCCCGTTCACGGGGTCGGTGCTTTATTCACTGCCCATCTCGACCGAGGTAGATGTGGCTGCCAGTGTGGCCACCGCACGCAAAGCGCAGCGCTGGTGGAGCCAGCGGCCGGTGCACGAGCGCGCCCGCATTTTCTTAAAGTTCCATGATCTGGTCATGCAACGAAGAGACGAAGGTCTTGACATCCTTCAACTTGAGACCGGTAAAGCGCGCCGCGACGCCATGGAGGAGATCCTCGATGTGCTGATTGTGGCCCGGCATTACTCACGTGATGCAGTGCGCTTGCTGAAGCCGGTGCGCCATCGAGGTGCCCTCCCGATGCTGGTTGCTGTTCAGGAGTTGCGCCACCCCAAGGGTGTGGTGGGTATCATCTCGCCCTGGAACTACCCTCTCACTTTGGCGGCGAGCGACACTATCCCGGCGCTGTTAGCCGGTAATGCTGTTGTGCTCAAGCCAGACTCGCAAACTTCGCTGACCGCACTTTGGGTAGTTGACCTAATGATTGAGGCTGGTGTCCCGGAATCGGTGATCCGAGTGGTAACCGGTGCCGGTGCAGATGTTGGGCCGATGGTGATTGATCGCGTTGATTACGTGATGTTCACGGGTTCCACGCAGGTGGGGCGCGAGGTGGCTCGGCGCTGCGGTGAGCGACTAATCGGCTGCTCCCTTGAACTCGGTGGCAAGAACGCAATGATCATTCGAGCCGATATCGATGTCGAGCGCGCTGCAGAAATTGCGGTGCGGGCCTGCTTCGCTAATGCGGGCCAGCTTTGTGTATCGATTGAGCGGATGTATATCCACGAGGCAGTCATGCAGTCGTTCCTTGATCGATTTTTACCACGGGTTGCGGCGATGCGAATGGTCGCTCAACTTGGCTGGGGCGCCGACATGGGGTCACTGATCTCACAGCGGCAACTGGATCGAGTTCAGTCCCACGTAGCTGATGCACTGGCGCACGGCGCGCAGATACTCGTCGGCGGGCGGGCACGTCCTGAAGTAGGCCCGTACTACTTTGAACCAACAGTTTTGGCGGGAGTCAATGAAGACATGGGACTGTGCCGGGATGAGACTTTTGGCCCGGTGGTCGCGGTCTACCCGGTTAATTCCGATGAGCAGGCTGTTGCCCTGGCCAATGACAGCGTCTACGGGTTAAATGCCTCGGTATTAACCCGCGACACCTATGCGGGCAATAAAATTGCGGCGCGGCTAAAAGCCGGTACCGTGAACGTCAATGAAGGCTACGCCGCAGCTTGGGGAAGTGTTCGGGCGCCCATGGGGGGTATGGGTGACTCAGGCGAAGGTCGCCGGCATGGCGAAGACGGTTTATTGAAGTACACCGAGGCGCAAACGATCGCTACGCAGCGGGCGTTGGGCTTCGGAGCACCGTTCGGGTGGTCAAATGAGCGCTGGGGTGGCACGCTCGTGGCAGCGGTTGGCGCTATGAAGAAATTGGGCTTCAAGTAACGCACACTGATTAGGGAGCACAGATGCCGGGTAATGAGATGGACTTCGATGTGATCATCATCGGGTCTGGATTCGGCGGGTCGGTATCGGCACTTCGGTTGGTGGAGAAGGGTTACCGGGTTGGGGTACTTGAAGCCGGCCGCCGATTTGATGAAACTACTTACCCCAAGAACTCCTGGCACCTCTCTCGGTTTCTTTGGGCGCCGAAGCTGGGCTTGACCGGTCTCCAACGCATACATGTGCTTAAGGATGTGGTGGTTCTAGCCGGGGCCGGAGTTGGTGGCGGCAGTTTGAACTACGCGAACACCTTGTACGTGCCCGGCAAGCAATACTTCACCGATCCGCAGTGGGCAGATATCACCGACTGGGCCGATGAGCTGACACCGTTCTACGATCAGGCCGCGCGAATGCTCGGGGTTACGGAAAACCCGACTATGACCCCCAGCGACGAAATCATGAAAGCGGTGGCCGATGACATGGGGGTTGGGCACACCTTCCGGCTCACTCCGGTCGGCGTTTATTTCGGCGCTGGCCATGGTGTGACAAAACCGGATCCGTTCTTTGGCGGCGTGGGCCCGGATCGCACCGGGTGCATCGAATGTGGTGAGTGCATGACGGGTTGCCGGCATGGCGGCAAGAACACGTTGCCAAAAAACTACCTAGCGCTCGCCGAAATTGCGGGCGCGCGGGTTCATCCACTCACCACCGTGACCGGGATTACCGAGGGTTCCGGCGGCGGCTATGAAGTCACGACCGTCCGAACCGGGCTGCATCTCGGCAAGCACTCGAGATCATTTAGTGCGGCACACGTGATAATGGCCGCGGGCACCTACAACACCCAAAAGCTTCTGCACCAAATGAGTGATACGGGCAGGTTGCCGCGCCTGTCAAAACGACTCGGCCGCCTATCGCGCACCAACTCCGAATCAATTCTCGGTGCCATTGCGAAATCACAAGACTCCGACTACACCCAAGGGGTGGCCATCACCTCGAGTTGGTATCCGGATCCGAATACCCATGTGGAGCCGGTTAGATATGGCAAGGGCTCAAACTCAATGGGGCTGTTGCAGTCGGTTATCACCATCCCGCAGCTGGGTAGGGCTCGCTGGAAGACCTGGGCCGGTGAACTAGTACGGCAACGACGCAATGCGGCGTCATTGCTCAATGTGCACCGCTGGAGTGAGCGTGCGGTTATTTCACTGGTGATGCAGCCGGTGGATAATTCACTGACGATCGTCGGAACGCGATCCCGGTTTGGCCGTTGGCACCTGACCACCAAGAAGGATGAGTCCAAGCCGGCGCCAACATATCTACCCATCGCGCACGATGTCATCAAGCGGGTGGCCGAGAAAATCGGTGGCGTGCCTGGTAGCAGTGTTTTCGAGAACTTTGATGCTGCGCTGACGGCTCACTTCGTGGGCGGGTGCGTAATCGGCGCGGATGCTGATCACGGGGTGATCGATGCCTATCATCGGGCTTTTGGCCACCCGGGGCTCCATGTTGTCGATGGCGCGGCAATCACCGCAAATCTTGGGGTCAACCCGTCGTTGACAATCACCGCGCAAGCGGAGCGGGCGATGGCACTTTGGCCGAACAAGGGCGAAGTGGATCCGCGCCCGGAATTGGGCCAGCCGTATGTGCGGGTGCAGCCGGTGGCTCCAAAAAACCCGGTTGTGCCTGAGCATGCTCCGGCCGCATTGCGCTTACCCCTCATCGCGCTCTGACTGCGAAGTGGGTGAGCGCAGCGCGTCGCCTAAATACCTGAAGCGGCCCGAACGGCCCGTGCAGTGATAACCCGAGCTAGGTGCTCGCGGTAGTCGGCCTTTGCGTGGAGGTCACTTGTTGCCCGCGTGCCATCGGCGGCATGCATAGCAGCGGCCGTGATCTGTGCCGCCGATGATGCGCCGACGAGTGCGGCCTCGACCGTACTGGCCCGGATGGCGGTCGGTGCCATGTTGGTGAGCCCAATACGGGCCTCCTTGATGACGCCACCTTGGACGTTGACCACTGCTGCCGCTCCGACAATTGCCCAAGCCTGCGCCGTGCGGTTAAATTTCGAGTAATGGCTGCCCCAGTCACACTTGGGGATACTAAAACTCACCAAGATTTCATCCGGTCCGACGGCCGTGGTGAAGTAATCCAGGAAGAAGTCCTTCGCCGCCACAGTTCGGCGCCCACCGGGGCCGGCAATCACGAAGGACGCATTAAGTGCCAGTGCCGCCGCTGGTACGTCACCGGCAGGATCAGCGTGGGCGAGCGCGCCGCCCGTAGTGCCGCGGTGGCGAATTGCCGGATCGGCGACGGTTGCAGTGGCTTGCGCCAGCAAGAGCGCATGCTCTTGCACGAGTGGGTCGTTCATGACCCCGTGGTGCGTGGTCGCCGCCCCGATGGTGATAGAGCCGCCATCGTCACGGACCCCGAGCATCTCATCAATGCTGCCGCAGTCGACGAGCACCGACGGCTCGGCCATTCGCAATCGAAGTACCGGCAGCAGGGATTGGCCACCGGAAATAATCTTGGCATCCTCCCCACCCGCCTTGAGGGCGGAAATTGCTTGGTCGATTGATGTCACCTTCACGTAATCGAATTCGACGGGAATCATTTCGCGCCTTCCTTAGCGGCTTGGATCGTTCGCCAGACGGTTTGTGGTGACGCGGGCATGGCGACGTCTGTTACCCCTAGATGCCTGAGGGCATCGACTATGCCGTTGATGATCGCCGGCGTTGATGCGATCGTTCCGGCTTCGCCAACGCCCTTGGTACCCAGTGGGTGGGTGGTCGAAGGGGTCACTGTCGTGCCGGTGTCGAACGATGGTAGATCTGCCGCACTCGGGATCAGGTAATCGGCGAGGCTTGCGGTCAACAAGTTACCGTCCTCGTCGTACTCTGCGCCTTCGAACAACGCTTGCGCGATGCCTTGGGCAACACCACCATGGACTTGGCCTTCTACGATCATTGGGTTCACCTGCATGCCGACATCATCAACGCATACGTACTTGCGCACCTTGACCTGGCCGGTCTCGGTATCGACCTCCATCGCCGCCAAGTGGGTGCCGTGTGGATATGAGAAATCCACAGGGTCGATGGTGGCTTCGGCTTGTAAAGTTGGTTCTACGCCCGGTGGCAGGTTGTGCGCCGTGAATGCCTCGAAGGCCACCGCGCCCAGTGCCTGTGACTTACTCGGGTCGCCCTTTACCTGGAAACTGCCATTAATGAATTCCAGATCTGATGCACTGCACTCAAGTTGGTGCGCGGCAATTACCCGGGCTTTCTCAACCAGCCTTTCACTGGCGGCTTTGATTGCCTGGCCGCCAACAGCAAGGGATCTGGAACCATAGGTATCCATACCGTACGGCGAGCGACCGGTGTCGCTGTGTATTACCTCAATGTCTTCAACCGGGACTCCAAGAATGCTGCTGGCGATTTGGCTCCAAGCCGTCTCATGTCCTTGACCGTGCGGCGAAGTGCCGGTGACTACTTCGATCTTTCCGGTTGGCAGTGCCCGCACCGTGCAGTGCTCCCAGCCGCCGGCTACGTACTTGAGGGCTCCCAGGGTGCGTGATGGTGCTAGACCGCACATCTCGGTGAATGTTGAGATGCCAATGCCGAGCTGGACGGGATCACCCGATGCCCGACGTTGTGCCTGCTCGGCTCTAAGCCCGTCATAGTCAAACATTGCCAGGGCCTTTTCGGTGGCTGCCTCGTAGTTTCCGGTGTCGTAGGTGAGTCCGGCAACCGTCGTATATGGGAACTCATCGTGCGTGATCCAGTTCTTCTTGCGCAACTCCATCGGCTCCATGCCGATTTCAGCTGCCAACTCATCGACGATTCTCTCGATCGCATAGGTGGCTTCCGGCCGGCCGGCACCCCGATAGGCATCCGTTGGAGTCTTATTAGTGAACACACCAGTGCAGGTGAAGTCGTACGAATCCATCTTGTAAATGGCCGGATACATGAACATGCCAAGGAGTGGAACCCCAGGGGTGATGATCTGGAGATAGGCACCCATATTGGCGAGCAAGGTGACCTTCAGGCCCAAGATCTTGCCATCTTTGGTGGCAGCGATCTCGATGTCTTGGATTTGGTCGCGGCCATGGTGGGTTGCGACCATGTTCTCGCTTCGGGTCTCGGTCCACTTGACCGGCCGGCCAAGTTTCTTCGCGAGATTGGTGACGAGGATCTCTTCGCGGTAGCACTGCAATTTGCCCCCGAAACCGCCGCCCACATCCGGTGCCACCACGCGGAGATTGTTCTCCGGGATCCCGGTCACCAGTGCCAGCAGGACGCGAAGTACGTGCGGGATCTGGGTTGAGGACCAAATGGTTATCTCATCGCTCATTCCCATTGGTGCGGCAACTACCGAACGTGGCTCCATGAAAGTTGGAATCAGTCGTTGGTTAATGAAACGCCGGGCCACTACGACATCGGCTTTGGCCCGCGAGGCTTCATAGTCACCGCAGGGCATCTTGTAGACGTAGCAGGCATTGGTTTCAATCTCATCATGGACAAGTGCACTGCCACTTTCAAGTGCTGCTTCCATGTCAGTAACAGCGGGTAGCTGCTCATAGGAAACTACGATTGAGTCGAGGGCGTCCACAGCGGCGGCGGCGCTGGTGGCCAGGACGACCGCGACACAGTCACCAACTTGACGGACCTTGTCGATCGCCAGAGCCGGGAAGGCCGGCATCTTTATGTCATCGGTGACGGGCCAGACACACGGCACCCCGCCGTTTAGATCACCTAGTTCCTTCGCCCCGTAGGCGGCAACGACCCCCGCTTGTGCAAGCGCCCCGGATACGTCAAGTTTCGTAATCTTCGCGTGCGCCATTGGGCTGCGCAGGATCGCCATATGCACGGTGCCGGGTAGCTGGATGTTGTCGGTCCAATTTGTCTGCCCGTGTAGCAGGTGCGCATCTTCCTTGCGGCGAATCGGCTTACCGAGTGCGGTCTCTGTCTCGACGGCAGTTGTCATTTCGCACCTTTCGTAGGGCCGGCCGACATGAGATCAGCGGCGTAGGAAACTGACTTAACGATGTTGTGATACCCGGTGCAGCGGCAAAGATTTCCTTCCAGCCCCTCACGGATCTCACTTTCCGAAGGTTTCGGATTCTCGGACAGCAAATCCACCGCGGCCATCACCATGCCCGGTGTGCAGTACCCGCATTGCAGGCCATGGCATTCCTTGAATGCCGCTTGCACCGGATGCCATTCGTTGCCGTCGGAAAGGCCTTGAATTGTTGTTACTTGGCAGCCGTCTGCTTGTACCGCTAGGACGCTGCAGGATTTGACGCTGCGTCCATTGAGCAGCACCGTGCAGGCGCCGCAATTAGATGTATCGCAGCCGACCACGGTGCCGACGCGGCCAATATCTTCGCGAAGCCAATGGACGAGGAGCTTGCGCGGCTCGACCTCACTGGTGTAGGAGGTGCCGTCAACCGTCACCGTGATGTGGGCCATGGGGTTCCTTCCCGCGGGTAATGAGATGGAGGTCACGTTACTGAAGTTCCCCAGACTTCGCGCGTTGTATTCAAATTTAACCTCCGGATAGGGTTCAGCCGATGGTTATCGACCCGCCTATTGACCCAACAGGTAACCCCGAGGCAGCCGACTCGGGGAAGTTGCCATCTGCGCACCTGGGTTGGGCCATCGCCGTGGCGGCACTGGGCTTCTTGCCACTGGGAGTGGTCGCGATCATCTCGTCCCTGCGCACCACCGCTGCGCTGCGGGTCGGGGACCTGGTCAGCGCCCGGAGACGCTCAAAGGCCGCCAAAGGCTGGATCATCAGCGCAGGGGTGGTCGCTGTCTTGGTGGATCTAGTCATCCTCGCCGCCTTTATGTTCCTCGGGGCATTTGCGAGTTGAATTTGCCTAGCGCCTGGGTGGCTCGGCTCCGAGCGCTTGATCTGGGGGCCGTAGGCTTTGGCAGTGACCGATGCGCAACCGACAGTTTTAGTTGTTGACTTTGGCGCGCAGTACGCCCAGCTGATCGCCCGTCGGGTGCGCGAGGCAAATATCTACTCTGAGGTTGTCCCACACACCGTGACGGCGCGCGAATTAGCGGCACGACAGCCGGCGGCGATTGTGCTCAGTGGGGGACCGTCGAGTGTCTATGAAGTCGGTGCACCGCATTTCGATGAGACGATCTTGGATTTGGGGATACCGGTATTTGGTATTTGCTACGGCTTCCAGGCGATGGCCCAGGCCATGGGCGGCAAGGTCGACAAGACCGGCAGGCGCGAATTCGGTGGCACGATGCTTCAGATCACCGAACCGGGTGCACTTTTCGCCGGTCTACCCGATTCCCAAAGTGTGTGGATGTCACATGGTGACTCGGTAGCGGTTGCCCCGGCCGGATTCACGGTCAGCGCGGTGTCGGCAGGGGCCCCGGTTGCGGCATTTGAAAATCTAGAGCGTCAGATGGCGGGGGTTCAGTTCCATCCCGAGGTCCTTCATAGTGAGCATGGTCAGTCCGTACTCATCCACTTTCTTTATGACATCGCCAAAATTGCACCGACCTGGACGATGCTCAATGTCATTGACGTGCAGGTGGCGGCGATCCGTGAGCAGGTCGGCAGCGGTCGGGTGATCTGCGGACTATCGGGCGGAGTCGATTCGGCGGTTGCTGCAGCTTTGGTGCAGCGCGCGGTAGGTGATCAACTGACTTGTGTTTTTGTTGACCACGGCCTCCTCCGCAAGGGCGAGGCTGAGCAGGTCGAGCGTGACTTCGTGGCGGCGACCGGGGTCAAGCTCGTTGTTGCCGACGCAGCTCAGAGGTTCCTAGACGCCCTCGCCGGGGTCAGCGACCCGGAGGCCAAGCGCAAGATCATCGGCCGCGAGTTCATCAGGGTTTTCGAGGACGCAGCACGCGGTGTCGTGGAATCAGCCGACGGCGAACCGGTCGACTTCTTGGTGCAGGGAACTTTGTATCCAGATGTCGTCGAATCCGGCGGAGGTAGCGGCACTGCAAACATCAAGAGCCATCACAATGTGGGCGGGCTACCCGATGACCTGAAATTTCGTTTGGTGGAGCCATTGCGCGCCCTGTTCAAGGATGAGGTGCGCCAAGTTGGCCTAGATCTCGGACTGCCGCCGGAGATAGTTTGGCGGCACCCCTTCCCGGGCCCGGGATTGGCCATCCGCATAGTCGGTGCAGTAGATGCGGAGCGCTTACGCATCCTGCGTGCCGCTGACGCCATTGCCCGCGAGGAGTTGACCGCAGCCGGGTTGGACCGAGATGTCTGGCAATTCCCGGTGGTATTGCTGGCCGATGTCCGTTCGGTTGGTGTGCAGGGTGATGGCCGCACCTACGGCCATCCGGTAGTGCTCAGGCCGGTCTCAAGTGAAGATGCGATGACCGCCGATTGGTCGCGGCTGCCCTACGAAGTTATCGCCCGGATCTCGACACGCATTACCAACGAGGTCCCAGAGATCAACCGCGTTACTTTAGATGTCACGAGCAAGCCGCCGGGCACGATTGAGTGGGAGTGAACCCGATGACATTTCTCTAAAACCTGATTCTTGTCCTGCACTTAGTCGGGTTGGCTAGCTTGCCGGGCGGGGTGTCGTTGACCTGGCGCGGTGTAATTCACGTTACGCGGTGTCGACCACCATGAAGGATTCGGCCATCCGGCCTTCGGCTAACCCCGCTTCAATGCCCTGCATGGTCAGCCAACCGGTGATGCGTCCGGCGAGATCTTCCATGTGGCCGGTTTGACTGGTGTGTGCGAGTAACGCCGCCAGTTTGATATCGAACCTGTCGGTAACATCAACGTAGTGATTTGGGGTTGGTGACCCCATGACCCAAACCTCTGGTACCGCCCAATCGGCCAGTCCCTCGTCTTGCAGTAGGGCGGTGTGGGCGAATGGGTTACGAGCATCCGGGTAGATAGCAAAAATTGCGGCCTCGCCGGCGGCTAGGTGATCTGGGTGTGAGGCGTAGATGCGTTTCCAATTGCGATCGGGTGACTGCATCAAAACCCGCTCTGGTCGGACCTGGCGGATTACGCGACTTAAGTCGCGGCGGAGGTCGTGGCTGACGGTTAGCTCACCGTCGCGGTAGCCGAGGAATCGGATATCGGTCACCCCGAGTACGGCACCCGCAGCGCGTTGCTCACCTTGGCGGATACCAGCGATAGCACCGCGGGGCACGTTGGGGTCGGCGCCACCGGCGTCGCCGTCGGTAATGATGCAGTAGGTCACGGTGATGCCCTGGGCCACCCAACCCGCAACCGTGCCGGCGGCCCCAAAATCCACGTCATCGGGGTGGGCGGTGATGACCAAGACCCGGGACACGTCGCCGTCGTCGAGCATTTATCTCCCTGATTCACCCCTGATCGGGGAAATTGGCCGGTTTTTGCGGTGAATTACACACCTGTTGTTCGCGGATCGCCCATGTCCCAAGCGTCACTTGCGTCACGCTCATGACACGATAGGCGGGTGCTTCCCCGTCGTAACGGCCATTGTGCCCCACCTGCCGACCGACCCGAGGGCCGAGGTGCTCGATCCACCCGGGTCGCCGTCGTGGCGGCCTTGGTCGCGATCGCGGTGGTGATTGGGATTCCCATTGCCCAGGCGGGCGACGGTATTTGGCAACCCAGCAGTTGGACCGGCCCCTTGGCGGGAGCGCCGGTACCTGGCGAAGGGCTGCCACCGGCGGCGGTTCCGGGTTATCCCGTGGCTTTGCCACCTGGGTACGACGTGGGTGCGCAATATGAAGGACAGGCGCAATGTGACCCGCCGCCCAAGCCGGGAACCCAGCGGCTCTCGGACTTGATCAAGGCCACCTACGGCCCTGATCAAACGGTATGGATCCCGCGCGCCTGTGAAATTGGTGGGCAGAGCGAGCACAAGGAAGGCCGGGCCCTGGACTGGATGACAAGTGTGCGCAATGCGCAGCAGCGCGCGAACGCCGAGACTTTCTTGAATTGGCTGCTCGGCCCCGATCAAGCCGGCACGCCGTACGGCAACGCGGTGCGGCTCGGCGTGATGTACATCGGCTGGAATGACCGGATCTGGCGCGGCTATGACATCGAGCGGGGCTGGACCGAACTAAAAGGCTGCTTTAGTAAGCCCGAACAAGGTAACGACACCGTGTGCCATCGCAATCACATTCATATCTCACTCACATGGGATGGTGCGACCGCAACCAGTTCGTTCTGGGATGCCACGCCGATCGACGCCCCGTTCTGCAAAGGCCAGTCATCAGCTGCAACCACCGGTGATCTCATCCCAGCGGGCGAAATGATTGCGATCACCCCGTTCAATGCCCTCAACACTCGGGTGGGTGTAGGGGAGCAGGGCCGCTGCCGACTGCATCAGGACCGCTACTCCGGGGACGGCAATCGCATTTACGTGAAAGTGACCGGGGTCGGCGGTGTTCCGGCTACCGGTGTCACCGGTGTCACTGTAAATGTGGCGGCCCTTGGCTCCAATTCAGTATCGCGGGTGCGGGTCTGGTCACCGGGTCAAAGTGCCAGCCAGACCGTAGTGAACGCGGTTATGAATGGTGACACTTCGGGTACCGCAACACTTCCAGTTTCATCCGATGGCACCATCGTCTTTGCCACCACCTCCGGTGCTACCGACTTAAGCGTTGACGTGGTTGGGTACTACACCAAGTCCAAAGCAGGTGCTGGCGGAGGTTCGGAGCCGCCGGCAAATAATGCACCGATCGCGCCAGCACCTAACGCGCCGTTGGGTCCGGTGGATTTCTTCCCGGTCGGTTCCATCGTGGGCTATGAGTCAACAACCGATGGCGCCCTGCAACCGGGCGAGGTGCGGACGGTGAGTCTGGCCGGGGTGCCCGCCGATGCGACTTCCGCCCTGATCTTCATCACCAGCAAAGATGCCACTAGTCGCGGTTCGGTTCGCATTGGTAGGACAGATAAGACCGCGTCTGCCAAATTCCGCTTTCCACGGGCGAAGATGCATAAGGCGGTGATGCTGGTTCCGGTTTCTGGTGGCACGGTTAACTTGGCGGCGTCCAAGAAACCAGCGGTGAATCTGCGTGTTGAGGTTCTGGGTTACGGCACGGGAGCAACGCCCAGCAGAGCTATCGCGGTATCACCAAAGTTGATATTCGCCGATCGCTTTGAGGCGGGTGAAACGAAGAATTACCAGGTGGCAAAGCAGTATGGGCTACCAAGGGCCAAGAAACTTAAGGCGGTGCTGCTTCGGGTGCAGACCAAAAAGAGTCCGACCGACGGAACAGTCACGGTTTACGCTTCTGGCGGGCAGCCACCAGCGACCAGATCGGCTCCGGTGGTGGCCAATACGCGCTACGCGGCGTTGGTCCTCGCCCCGGTGGGAGCAGATGGCAAAATCGCGGTGACATCCTCGGTCGCCGCCGCCGCGAACGCGACAATTGTCGGTTACGTCCGCTAAACCACGATCCAATTAAGTTAGCGTGGGCCGGCGCCAAGTGGTGGCAGGTGACACGCCTGCACTTAATATGCCTACGATTAAGTAGTGATAACCGGATCCAGTGACCTAGCAGAGCTCACGGCGGACCTAAATCCGTCGCAGCGCGCGGCCGTTGAGCATCGGGTCACCCCGTTGCTGATCGTGGCCGGGGCCGGGTCGGGCAAGACTCGTGTGCTTACCCGCCGAATTGCACATCTACTCGCGAACGGTGATGCGCAGCCCGGTGAGATCCTCGCAATCACTTTCACCAATAAAGCTGCCGGTGAAATGAAGGAGCGGGTGGCCGAACTGGTTGGCCCCAGGTCGCGGGCCATGTGGGTTTCGACATTCCACAGTGCCTGTGTGCGAATCCTGCGCATTGAGGCGGGCCGGCTGGGCGTCAGTCGTACTTTCACCATCTACGACCAGGCCGACTCGTTGCGCCTGATGACCATGGTTATCCGCGAGTTAGATCTTGACCCAAAGCGCTACAGCCCGCGTGCCTTTTTGGCGCAGGTTTCGAATCTTAAGAATGAACTCATTGACTATGAGCAGTTCGCCCGACAGGCGAGCAATCACATGGAACAGACCCTCGCCGAGGCTTATCGGGATTATCAACGCCGCTTGCAACGAGCCAACGCATTTGACTTCGATGATCTTATCTCCGCAACGGTTGCACTTCTGCAACTTTTCCCCGATGCTGCTGAGCAGTACCGGCGGCGGTTTCGTCACATCCTGGTTGACGAATACCAGGACACCAATCACGCCCAGTACGTACTCATCAAGGAGTTGGTCGGCCCGGGCAGTGCCGGATTGCCAGCGGGTGAGCTTTGTGTCGTGGGTGATGCCGATCAATCAATCTACGCATTTCGTGGTGCAACAATTCGCAATATCGAGGAGTTCGAGCGTGATTACCCAACTGCTCGCACAATCGTGCTGGAGCAGAACTACCGCTCAACCCAGACAATCTTGACAGCAGCAAATGCTGTTATTTCCCGCAATGGCGGCCGGCGGGCCAAGAACTTGTGGACTGACGCGGGTGCTGGCTCCGCGATAATTGGCTATGTCGCGGATGATGAACATGACGAAGCCTCTTTCATCTCCAATGAGATCCGGCGCTTGCGCGATGAAGAGGGCCTGAAATCTAGTGACGTCGCGGTCTTCTACCGCACCAATGCCCAGTCGAGGTCGGTGGAGGACATCTTCATTCGAGTAGGTATTCCGTATCGCGTTGTGGGAGGGGTTCGGTTCTATGAGCGGCGCGAGGTCCGAGATGCCGTGGCTTATCTGCGGGCACTTGCCAACCCAACCGACGAAGTCTCACTGCGACGAATTCTAAATGTTCCCAAACGAGGTATCGGGGAGCGCGCCGAAGCCATGATTGACGCCTTCGCGCAGCGGGCGGGTATTTCGTTCGCGGCTGCATTGGATCGGGCGGCCGAGGCGCCTGGGGTTGCGACCAGATCACTTTCCAGTATCGAGATTTTTACCCGAATGCTGAGTGATCTGCGCACGATTGTGGAAGCTGGTGCCGATGCTGCCACCGTGCTGCAAGCCGTGCTCGAGCAAAGCGGGTACCTGACTGAGTTGCAGGGCTCTGCTGATCCCCAGGACGAAACCCGAGTTGAAAACTTGGCGGAATTGGAGTCAGTAGCTCAGGAGTTCGCCAACGATAATCCCGAGGGCACTCTGACGGATTTCTTAGAGCGGGTATCACTTGTTGCCGACGCTGATGAAATCCCCGATCGTGATGAGCACGGTGGGGTCGTGACCTTGATGACATTGCACACCGCAAAGGGCTTGGAGTTCCCGGTGGTGTTCTTAACCGGGATGGAAGACGGCATCTTCCCGCATTCGCGTTCGCTAGGTGACCCGAAGGAATTGGAAGAAGAACGCAGATTGGCGTATGTCGGTATCACCAGAGCCCGTGAACGCCTCTACGTGTCGCGGTCGATGACGCGGTCAGCATGGGGCACGCCATCTTTCAATCCAGCCTCTCGCTTTTTAGACGAAATTCCAGAGGTGCAATGGGAGCGCGAAGAACCCATGAGCATGCCCATTGGCGAAAATGGTTTTGGATCGTCCCCGGCCAGCACCCGTGCGGCGCGCAGTCTTAGTGATCGCCTCGATCATGATGGTCCCACAATGGTGTTGGTCGCCGGTGATCGCGTTACCCATGAGCGATTTGGCCTTGGCACCGTGGTCTCGGCGGAGGGTGCTGGAGCTAAGGCTGATGCAACCATTGATTTTGGATCCGCTGGGATAAAACGCCTCCTGCTGAGATATGCACCGGTTATAAAGCTCTGATCAGCAGCCGTACATCCGGCACGCCCATGCCGGCGGCGCGCTTGCGCTGCCTGGGTTGGCGGCGAGTAGAAAGTCGTACGGGTCGGTTGGCACGCCGCGGACTTGAATCTCCAGATGCAGGTGCGAGCCGGAGACCTTGCCGGTGGCACCCATCCGGGCGATTCGATCTCCAGCCGAAACCTGATCACCGGCTTTTACATCGGTGCTTGATAGATGCGCATACATCGATGCCAGGCCATCACCGTGATTGATAGTAATGGTGCGCCCGTAGGTTCCACGTATCGAAACTTCCCTAACAATTCCATCGGCTACGGCGAAGATGGCAGCACCGGTGTCGCCGTCGAAATCAAGACCCGAGTGCGGAGTGCCGCCCCAGTAGGAGCCACCCTCGCCGAACTTAGCCGAAAGTTTCACGAGCGAGGTTGGCATGGCTATCTCGGCCATGCGCTCGCGCGGCAGTGGATCAGCTTGTGCACTGGGTGGCGAAAAGGCTGCCAAAGTCGTTAGCAGCAGGGCGAAAAGTCCGGCCCGAATCATGCGCACGACGAAGATGTCTACCACCGCTAGGCTTTAGGGGGCAAATCCCCTTAGGCTCCACCTAGTGGTGGGTGAGATCTATGTCACATCAGAAAGGGATAGTTCAGCAATGCGGGTGTTGCTTGCGCCAAATGCCTTCAAGGGCTCACTCAGTGCGCGTGAGGTGGCAGCGCTAGCAAAGGTGGGGCTGGCCCGCCGCGTGCCGGGAGTGCAAACTACCTCACTGCCGATCGCCGACGGCGGTGATGGCACGGTCGAGGTGCTGCTATCCCTTGGCTTCGAGGGGGTAACGGTTAACACGGTTGATGCGCTGATGCGCGCGAACCGGTCGCAATTGGCGAGGCAGAACTCGACCGTGGTGATCGAGTTAGCTGCTGTTTGCGGTCTGGCAGGAGTGCAGGATTTACCACCTCGCCCCTGGCAGGCCTCAAGTCTGGGTGCGGGCTTGGCGGCGTGCTCCGCATTGGCAAGTGGCGCCGAGCACCTAATGATCGCCTTAGGTGGCAGCGCATCGGTTGATGGTGGTCTAGGACTATTGGCTGGACTTGGCTACCGGCTCCTTGATGGCAGCGGCGCTGACGTCCCCCCGACGGCACGGGGATTAGAGCAGGTCGCAACGATCGTCCCGCCAGCAGATCAGCACTTGATCAATAGGTGCACTTGGACCCTCTTGGTTGACGTCGAAAGCCCGGCCTGTGGTCCAGGTGGTGCCGCCGAAGTTTTCGGGCCCCAGAAGGGTTTTACCGCGGACGAGTGCCACCGACTCGACTCAGCGATGCGTAATTGGTGTGAGATCGCTGCGCGATTCGGTTATAGGTATTCGGCGAGCGAGCTTGCGCAATTACCAGGAGCGGGAGCAGCCGGCGGGTTCGCGGTTGCTGCCTCGGGTGTCATCGGTGCGTCGATTAGCTCAGGCGCAGAGGTGCTCGCGCAATTGACCAACTTGGCGGGAGCGGTGGCCGAAGCCGATGCGGTGATCATTGGCGAAGGCCGACTTGATGAGCAGACTTTGGCGGGCAAGGGTCCGGCCTTTGTCGCTTCGATCGCAAAAGCCGCGGGCAAGCCGGTACTCGCGCTCGCTGGTTCATCGATGTTGACCGCAACTCAATTATTGGAATTGGGAATCAAATCTGAAAATGATGTAGTGACTTTGGTTGCTGTCTCAGGTTCGGTTGCTGCGGCACTCAAAGACCCTCGCCATTGGGTTGGTGTTGCCTGCGAAGTGCTCGGTGAGCGACTAATGGCGAGTGGGCTTTAGCCCTCTTCGGCGCCGAGGGCGAAACCGGCCTCAAGGTCTGCATTATTGAAGGTGCGAAATGCCACGTGGGTCTCGGTTGATTGAACACCCTGCACCTTCGAAATACCGTCGGTGACAACTTTTGCGATTTCTTCGTGGGAATGCACCTCGATCAGTGCGACTAGATCTATCTTCCCGGTGACCGAATAGGCCGCGGTCACGCCATGCATTTTGGCGATGGCCTCACCGGCGGAGTTAACGTGCTCGGGAGCTACCTGAATGAAGCAGAGGGCGGTGATCATGGATGAAGTGTAGGTGGGGCGGATCAACCGGCCATGAATCGGCCGCCATTGACGTCAAGCACAGCCCCGGTGATGTAAGAGGATTGGTCGCTGGCGAGGAAGAGCACCGGGTCCGCGCACTCTTGTAACTCGGGCATCCGGCCAAGTGGAATGCCAGTTAGGACTTCGTCGCGTTCGGCCTCGGTCATGGCATCGAACATGCCCTGGAGGCGGCCGGTGAGAAATAGGCCGGGGGCGACGGCATTAACCCGGATCCCGCCGGGCCCGACCTCGCGGGCTAGGCGGCGGGTCAGTCCTAAGATCGCAGCTTTCGCGGCGGCATATGGCACCCCGGTCACCGGGCTGGTGGACCGGCCACCGATGGAGGAGAAAGTGACGATTGCGCCACCACCGGCACGCAGCAGGTGGGGGACGACGGCCTGCGCGCAGTTGAAGGTGCCCTTGACGTTAACGTCAATTACGAGGTCAAGATCGGCGGGGGAGATATCGGCTAGGTCCCGTGGGGTCGCCAGGCTGCCTCCGGCGGCCGCGATCAAGATGTCGAGACGTCCAAAGTAGTCGGACACGGCGGTGACCGCTGCGGTGACGGCGGTGCAATCTCGAACATCGACCAGGTGTCCGACGGCATCGATACCGCTGGCATGAAGATCGCTAACGGCGCTATCGATCGCCGCCGCGTCGGTGTCGAAAATAGCGATTTTGCCGCCTTCGGCGCCAATGCAGAGGCAAATTTGGTGCCCGAGGCCGCCGGCCCCACCGGTCACAATCGCGACCTTGTTGGTGAACCGAGCTGCCACCTGCGCGGCCGGGGAGTCAGTTGCCATGGGCACATCTTTCTGCAGGTTA
>BJGE01000040.1 GCA_014190275.1 Actinomycetes bacterium
ATATTCACTTTCGGAAAACGCGCACACCAAGAGTGTTTCCATAGTGGAAATTGGCGCGGTTGGCACGCTGCAGGAAATCGAACTAGTAGAACTCCCGCAACCGCGACCAATGAGCCGCCTTCGAGGGGGGATCGATGAGCTCCTCGGCGAGAAATATTTAGCAGAACGCGACCATTTTGTTGAGTTGATTGTCACCGATAGGCAACCACCTGATCGGATGCATGCCCAACTAGATGCCGTCTTCCCGTACGCCCTGCGTAAGCTCTACGAGCCCGAGGGTCGAGACAATGTCGCTGGTTCAGAGCGTGGTGACGCTCGCGGCAAGGAGCCACTGGAGTTGATAGGCGACTTCTACACGAAGGTGACCGGTGCCCCGCCGGGGACGGTCGAAGCCAAATTATTGCGTGAGGTCTACGAAAAAGTCCGCGGGCGGGTCACCTGATGCAAATCCACAAGCTGCGCTTTGGTGCCCTAGGGCCTTATCCGGGGGAGCACGTGATCGACTTTGATGCCCTCGGTGGAAGTGCCCTCTTTATCATTGACGGGCCGACCGGGTCCGGTAAGTCGACGATCTTGGATGCGCTGGTATTTGCACTTTATGCCGACGTGTCGGGGTCTAGTTCAGATAAGCAACGGCTGCGCTCAGCCTTCGCCGCTGCCACAAGTGAGTCATATGCCGAAGTCGAATTCACCACGGCTATCGGTGGCTTCAAAGTCCGTCGCACCCCGGAGTTTATGCGCCCAAAAGTCCGCGGTGAAGGCCACACCACGGAGAAAGCAAGCACCAGAATCTGGCGCGCAACCGGTGAGCACTCCTGGGAGTTGCTTTCGGCCAAGCACGTTGAGGCAGATCTGGAAATAAGTCGCGCTATCGGGCTGGACAAGAACCAATTCCAGCAAACGGTAGTACTGCCTCAAGGTGAGTTCGCCACTTTCTTGAAGGCGAAGAGTGCCGACCGGCAGCAAATCTTGGAGAAGATCTTTGCCACGAGTCTGTATTCGCAGATACAAGAGCAATTCGAGGAGGAGCGTAGGTCAGTCGAACGCGATCGCCAGGTGGCGCAGGGCAGGGTGCGAGATACTGCGCAGCAATTGATCGGACGTCTCACCGCGCAGGGGGCTTCCACGATTTCGCACACTGAAGAGATTGCGCAGATCAACTCTTTGGAAGGCGCACCGAGCGCCCTCATTTCGGAGTTGGTAGATCAGTTGCTCTTGGCGCGCCGCCAAGAGGTGAAGTACGCTGAAACCGAGTTGAGCGCGGCTGCGGTGCTAGCTCAGCAGCAGGCGATTTTATTGGCAACTTTGGAAAAGTCGCATGAGCTTGAGTCGAAAGCAGCCGAGGCGACTGCGAAATTGGACGAGGCTAACAAAGCGCGCGCCAGGGCGGTGCAACTGCTTGAAGATCATCGGGACGTGATAGACCGATCAGCCGCTGAGCAAGATTGCGATCTTGAGATCCGAAAAGTGGATGAGGCAATTGGCGCTCTAGCGGTTCTCGAAGACCGTGCTGCGACGTTGCCGGCGCGCAAGGCAGAAATCGATCAGACTGAAAGCGACCTTCTTGACTTGCGTCGCACCATTGAAGTCCTAACCATCGAGCGAACCGAAGCCATCCCGATGAAATTGCAGGGGATCGCTGCACAACTACAGGGTGAGCAGCAACGGGTCCAAACCGAGATGGCCGAGGCGGAGGAGTATCAAAATGAGCTTTTTGGGCGACGCCTGGCCGGCATATCCGCCGAATTAGGTGAGCGCCTGGTCGCAGGTGAGCCATGTCCGGTGTGTGGTTCCGTTGAGCATCCGATGCCGACCGAGGCGGCGGTCGATCCGGTCTCCGAGCACGATCTGGAGCACATCAAAGCGCAATTAGCGAAGCAAGATTCGGCCCGCCTCCATCTCGAGGGTCAAAGGGCAAAACTCGAGGTGGTATTGGCCGCGGAACTTATTGCCGAGGCTGCATTAGTTTCTCCCTCCAAAGTGGTGCCTGCTGATGTCGAAGGTGACGTTGACTTGGATAGGGATTTGCAGGAGTTGCAGAAACGCTTGTCCGACGTCACCGAGGAGCTAAGGCAGGCAGATCTGCGTGCCGCGAAATTAAGTACTTTGCAGCAAGAGCAGGAGCAGTCCTACCATCGGGACTTGTCGCAAATTGTGGGTGCGCTTGGGGAGGGTGCGGATATTGCCGGACGAATTGCGGGTTTAAGAGCTGCTCGTTCCGCAATCGAAGCAGTGCGCGGTGCGACCGCCGCCGCTAGCCGGGCCACCGAAGCGAAAGTCACAGCACTCCAGGCAGTGTCGAAGTCAAGTGTCGTGGTAACCACCGAAGATTTGGCTGCGGCAAAAAAGTTGTCAGTGGAACTTATTAATGTTGAAAAGCGGTTACAGGGGATCCACGCGAATCTACTCAATCTTGCCGATGCTGTTGCTGGCTTAGGAGCGGAGTACGTGGCTGCAGCGGTTGCATCAGATGAGTTGGCCAGCCGGATTGGACCAGTCATTCGAATCGCTGAGGTATTAAACGGGCGCGGGGCAAATACTTTGTCGCAACCACTCAAGGCCTATGTGGTTCAACAGATGTTCGATGAGGTAATAGCGGCGGCAAATATCCGCCTGAGCCAGATGTTGGCCGGCCGGTTCGCCCTGGTTGATACCGAAAGAGCCACCGGGTTGGAGCGCTCGCTGGGTCTGGGCCTAGAAATTAGTGATCTAGTTACCGAAACCAATAGGCGGACCGAGACCTTGTCGGGTGGCGAAACATTTTGTGCCTCCTTAGCGCTCGCACTTGGACTCGCGGACACCGTCAAGTCGCACGCAGGCGGTGTAGAGATCGGCGTGCTGTTTGTTGACGAAGGGTTTGGGGCGTTGGACCAAGAACGCCTTGACGACGTAATGGCTGAACTACTCAAACTACGGGCGGATGGCCGCACGGTAGGGGTGATAAGCCATGTGAGCGAGATGAAAAAGAGCATTTTGGAACGCATCACGGTGACCCCATTGGGCGCTGACCGGGGAAGTACCCTTGAAGTATCTTGGATGTAATGCAATGCGACCGGTGAGCGGGAGATAGATGTCAACCGATTTCGAGCATGCGATAGCCGTATCCGAGGTAGCCGATGGAATATATCGGTGGGTGGTGCCCGATGGCTGGCAGCAAGGTCGCGGAGCCTGGGGTGGATTACCCGTCGGCGCACTCATTGGGTCCATCCGCGCCGCCCAAGATGCTGCCGGCTCAGGCCATGGCTCGGAACATTCCCCCCGGCTGGTCCGGTCAGTTAACTGCCAGATCTACGCACCGGTGCTGGTGGGCGTTCAGCAGATCACCGTGAATTTGATCCGCCGCGGCTCTGCTATGTCAACTTGGTCCGCCACGGTTATCGATGAGTCTGGCGCACCGAGTGCCCAGATCACCGCGCTCACCGGGGTAGCGCGCGAACTAACCGACCCGCCGCCGATATCGACCTGGTCCACCATCACCGTTCCCAAAGTTCCGCACTGGTCCAAAATCCCGGTGTTGTCACTTCCAGATTTCGCACCTGCCTTTTCGAAGCACATTGAGCAACGGCTCATCGAGGGCATTGCGATGAGCGGTGGCGCCGCACGGGCGCTGGGTTGGGTGCAGTTTCCTGATCAACATAGTTGGTCACCCGAACAGGTCTATTCGATCGTCGATGCCTGGTGGCCCACGGTGCTGGCTCCGATGACCCAAATGCGACCGTTGGCCACGGTAAACTTTGCGGCGCACTTGCTGATGGATCCGGCCATGATGCCAGCAGGGGAGCCACTTATTTTCGAATCATTTCTGTTGGGCGCGAAGGACGGTTTTCTAAGTGAGACGAGGCGACTTTGGACTGGCGATGGCCAACTGGTCTTGGAGAATCTGCAGTCCATCGCCCTAATCCGCTAGCTCTTTTGCCGGCTGGCAAGATAGCGTCGTGGAGTACGCGAACTCGGTCAATTTAGTATTGCGGTCGGCCATTTCAATCTACCTAGCCGCCAAACCCCAATGACCACCGGTCCGCTCGCGGGTTTGAAGTTTGTTGAGATGGCTGGTATCGGGCCGGCGCCATTTGCCGCAATGGTACTGGCTGACCTTGGGGCAACCGGGGTGCGCATTGAGTCGCCGGTGCAACGCCTAGCTCTCCCGGGCCCGGAATTTGACATCACGCGTCGTGGCCGCAAACCAATGCACTTGGACCTGCGTCAGGACGCAGACCTCTCCGCCGCCCGCGACCTGATCGCTGCGGCTGACTTATTGATTGAGGGATTCCGCCCGGGGGTTATGGAGCGATTAGGGCTGGGTCCGGTTGACTGTATGAAGCGCAATCCAAAGTTGGTCTATGGACGCATCACTGGCTGGGGGCAAGAGGGTCCGTATGCCCAACGCGCTGGCCATGACCTTGATTTCATTGCCGTAGCCGGCATCTTGGCGCATATCGGGCGGCGTGGGCAACCACCGACACCCCCGCAGAACTTGATCGCAGATTACGGCGGCGGTGCCATGTTGCTACTTGTTGGCGCCTTGGCCGCACTCTGGGAAACCCAGCGATCAGGGCAGGGTCAGGTCGTCGACGCGGCGATGGTCGATGGGAGCGCCCTCCTGACCAGCCTGATGCGAACCCTTGCCGCTCAGGGAATGTGGTCGGCTGAAATCGGAGTCAATATTCTAGATTCTGGTGCACCATTTTATGACGTCTACGCCACGGCCGATGGCAAATGGCTCGCGGTTGCCTGCCTTGAAGCTGCTTTCTTTGCAGAGTTCCTCAGTATTTGCGGACTAGACACCGAGTGGATCGAAAGTCAGTACGACCCGACGCAATGGGCCCAATTGCGGGCGGCGATCGCGAAGGTGATCGCTACCCGAACGCAGGGTGCATGGGCCGCCGCCTTTGCTGAAACAGATGCCTGTGTCGCACCGGTGCTGACCATGGAAGAAGCACCATCGCACCCTCAACTGGAATTTCGTCAGACTTATGTGACCATCGACGGCCAGGTGCAACCAGCACCAGCTCCGCGTTTTAGTCGGACCCAAGCGTCATTGAGTAGTGATTAATTACCACTTGATTGACTTCGCGTTTTCTAAAATTCGTTTCACGTAATTAATTGTTTCGGGAAAAGGTGGGACGCCGTCATATTTAGTGACGGCCCCGTAACCGGCGTTGTATGCGGCGAGAGTGTTCTCCAAGCGGTTGCCGGGGATATCTTTAACCAACCGCCGGTTGCGGCAATTAAGTTCGGCGGCCGAAGCGAATGCGTCGGCTGGGTCCCAGACATTGGTCTTACCATCATTGTTCGCGTCGATTCCGTAGGCCTGCCAAACATCGGGCATGAATTGCGCGATGCCACGGGCCCCAGCAGCACTTGTTGCAGCCGGATCCCAGCCACTTTCGGCCTCCATCTGAGCCGCGAATATTTCCAAGGGGATCGCTGGGCACCTGGTGGCCGCCTCGATGAGCAGGTCGCGATAGTTGGCAGGCACCGGTGCTGGACCGACCAAGCCCCGCTGCTGGGCGGTGTTCCAGAGCCACCAACCACTAACTGATACCAGCGCCAGGCCAATGGCCGCAATCAGTAGGGAGCCGAGTGCGCGCCCACCTTTGCTTTTGGCCACTGGGCCACGGTAACCCGAAGGTCCCGGGGCGTCGGCAGCGACGTGCGGGTACGGTGAGACGGTGGGCCGCGAGTCGAATTCGAAAGTACCGGACCTGGATCAGGCTCAGGTCGAAACCATGTTCGAACAAAAACTGGCCGAAGCATTCGCCGCCCTCGGAACTTTCAACTTGGCAGTTTTCGGTAAGACCGGAGTCGGCAAGTCAACTTTGGTGAATGCCATTTTCGGACGAGACGTGGCCCGCACCGGTGTGGGCCAGCCGGTTACCAAAGGTTTGGTCTACTACCGGCACCCGGATGGCTTCCTTGGACTTTATGACGCGGAAGGTTTTGAAACCGGAACCTCGGGAAACGCCATTCTTGATGGCCTTCGTAAATTGGTTAGTGATCACGGGCAGCGTGCAATTAATGAGCGGATCCACGCCGTTTGGTACCTAGTGCGCTGGTCTGATCGCCGCTTCGAAAAAGCGCAGGAGGGTTTTGTTCGCGCCTTGCATGACCTTGGCCTACCGGTGATAGTCGTCATGACGCAGGTGCCGACCCGAGACGGCCAGGTGCATCCAGAAGCGATCGAATTTGCTTCTTATATCGAAAACCTGGATCTACCGCTAGCACCCGATGGTCGGGTGGTCCTCACCAACGCATTGGTCGACTCCTTTACCGAATCCGCGGTTTTCGGGTTGCAGAAATTGTTGGACGAGACCTACGACGTAGTTCCGGTTGCTGCCGAGCGTGCCCTGACCGCGGCTCAGGTACTCGACCTAGGACGTAAAAAAAAAGCCGTCGCTGGCATCGTTAACCAGGCGGCCGTCGTGGCGATGGGGATAGGTGCAACGCCGATCCCGTTCGCCGATGCGGCCTTGTTGGTACCAAATCAGGTTGCGATGATTGCGCGCATCACAGCGGCATATGGACTGCCACCCAGTAAAACGCGAGCACTGGCTATTGCCGGCTCGGTGGTATTGACAGGTGGTGCCACGATGGCGGGGAAGTACGCAGTTACCAGCCTTTTGAAATTTGTGCCCGGTGGTGCCATTGCCGGATCTGCGATATCGGCGACGGTTGCTGGTGCTCTCACCAAGGCGGTGGGGTTGGCCTGGGCCAAGGTTTGCGAGTACGCGATGGGCCTCACGCCAGAGGGACGGGATGCTTTTTTGGCGAGCTCTGAGGTCACCGAGAAGTTTGTCGGCTTCCTGCGGGCAGGTGGGTCAGTTTCGGGCATCGCAAAAGTAGCCAAACGCGCCATCACCTAATGGTGTTAACGTAATCTTGGCTAAGTTGATCTGGTAGTGATCTGGTAGTGATCTGGTAGTGATCTGGTAGTGCTCTGGTAGTGCTCTGGTAGTGCTCTGGTAGTGCTCGGGAAAGGACAACCAATGAAGAAAGTTCTTCTAGCGCTTGCTGCTGCAGCCGGTGCCGCCGCCGGGGTGGTCATCTGGAAGCGCCGTGGCAATGTCACCGGGCTCTCGGATGTCACCGACACCTGGCCGAGATCAGTTGCCGCCGTAGCCGATGGTGCGGCCGGTGGTGTTGCCTCGGCTGCTGATGCCGCTGCCAAGGTTGCCGATCGCGCGGCACAGGTTGTCACCGACACAGCCGCCAGCGTTGCTGACACGGCTGATGCGGCCGGCGTGTCTGCCAAAAAAGCCGCCAAGAAAACGGCTGCCGTCGCACAGGAGATGGCCGAGACCGCACATGGAGCGGCAGATGCGGCTGCAAAGAAAGCGGCTGCAAAGAAAGCTGCCGAAAAATAGGCTCGGGGCCGGGAGCCCGGAGCCTGGTTGCTGATTTAGGGTGCGCTTTGAGCGAACTGGGGTGCCGCGGCTTTGGCAGGAACGGATTGTTGCCGGACACTAGTAGGTGCGGCCAGTAGACACCTAGGAGGTAAGTCGTGCGATCGCCGGAGTCCTTGTACACGATTCACCAAGAGCCACTTTTGGTGGATCGACCGGTGCTTATCTATGCCTTCTCCGGTTTTGTTGATGCAGGTGGCGGGGTGCGCCTAGGCGCCGCGCATATTTTGGAGACTTGTGACCACACGCTAATTGCCTCCTTTGATATTGATGAGATTCTTGACTACCGTGCCCGCCGGCCGCGGATGTCCTATGTTGTGGACCACTTCGCATCGGTAGACATGCCGCAGGTGACCTTGCATGAGGTTACCGATTCGAACGGTGAGTCATTCTTATTGCTGGTTGGCCCAGAACCCGATTATCAGTGGCAGCGCTTCATCGCAGCGATTGAAGGCTTGGTTAGCCGTTTCCGGGTGCGACTTGCTGTCGGCCTCTCGGCTATTCCTTGGCCCATTCCACATACCAGGCCACTTGCCGTGACGGTGCACGGTAATGAACCGGCCCTCCTGGGCCCTTACGCTTCAGTATTGGGTGAAATCGAAGTGCCGGGCCACCTCGGTGCGATGCTTGAACTACACCTCGGTGAGCAAGGTATCCCTTCGATGGGTATTACTGCCCAAGTGCCTCACTACCTGGTCCAGTTTGAGTTTCCGCGCGCTGCGCAGACCCTGCTCAACGGAGTCGCCGCGCTTACGGGCCTGGTGCTTCCGACAACCCAGTTGCAGCCGGCGGCCGTGCGTGCTGAGCGCGAAGTAGCCGAGCAACTCGATGGCAATGATGAATTTGCGACGGTTGTGGCAGCCCTCGAGCAGCAATATGACCAATTAAATGCGATGCAGCAGGGAGCTGCCGGAGGGATATCTGATCTCACCCCGGCAGGTGGTGTACCTACCGGCGATGAAATTGCCGCCCAAGTCGAAGAGTTCTTGCAGGGCCTTGCTGAAGGCGAAGACCCAAAAGATCCAGATAATTAGCCAGCCTCAAATGCAAACTTTTCCGTTTACGGGTGCAACCCCGGTGAGCAGGTAAGTGTCGACCGCCCGGTCGATACACGTTGAACCGGCACCGTATGCGGTGTGACCATCACCATCGAACGTGAGTAACGAACTCGTCGGTAGCTGTTCGTGAAGTGCTATGGACCACGGATATGGCGTGGCCGGATCGTACCTGGTTCCGACCACCACGATGGGTGCGGTGGTCGTTGACGTAACTGGCTCGGGTTGGCCTGCGACATGATCAAACCAAAAACTGCAGGGCGCATTGCCCCAGGACATTGCCCGAGCCATCTCTGGTACCGGTGCCTTCTTGGACCACACTTGTGCGGCCGCGGTAAGGCCGGCGCGGCCCGGTGTCGCCGGTGAGTCTAGGCAGGAGATCGCGTAGAAAGCCGAGTTTTGATTGCTGCCATAACGATACTTGCCGATTCGATCTGCGGATTGATCGGCCAACCACTGCAGGTATTCACCGTTACCACTCTTGGCTTGACCCAGTGCGGAGCGCAAGATGCTCCAAAAATCCGGGGAGTACATACTCCAAAAGAGAGCGGTTATGGCTTGAGCCTGATTTAAGGGTTCATAACTACCTGTTGGTAGCGGGCGTTTATCAAGTGTTGCTAGAAGTCCATTGATGCCGTCGAGCACATCTTGTTTATCTCCGGGATACGGGCAATTACGGCGTTTGGCGCAATCCTCGGCAAACCGCACGAGCGCACCTTGGAACCCCGATGATTGTCCTCGCGAGATCTGCATACTATCCAAGCTGGGATCGACTGCGCCATCTAGCACCATTCGGCCGACTCGATCAGCAAACTCTTGGGCGTAAAACGCCCCCAGCGTGGTGCCGTAAGAAAACCCAAAGAAATTCAATTTCTCATCGCCGAGTGCGGCACGCATGATGTCAAGATCACGCACGGTATTCGTGGTGAAGATGAATGGCGCAATCGTTGGCGAATACCGAAGGCAGCCGGCGCTGATGTTGCGAGCTTGCCTGAGTAACTCCGTTTCTTCACTGCGCGAATCCGGGGTGGGATCAAGGAGAAGCCAGCGGGTGGTTTGGCCACCTGTCATGCAGGTAACCGGAGCCGATGCGGCTACACCGCGTGGGTCGAAACCGACGATATCGAATTGTCCGGAAACCTGTGGCCCGACCAGGCTCGCGACCGAACTCGCAAATTCGGTACCGGCACCACCGGGCCCGCCCGGGTTCACCACCAAGGATCCTTTGAAATTTGTACCGGTATGGGGTACCCGGGCAAGTGCAATTTTAATATCCCCGGCGGACAGATCGGCATAATCCCTAGGGACGAGCAGGTTGGTGCATTGTCTTCCACCGGCGCAGGTTGTCCAGGTGAGTAGTTGCTCGGTGTATTTGGCTAAGTCGGCGGCGCCAGCTGGGGCTGACCCGGCCGTGGCTACCGCCAGAGCGCCTGCGATTAAGACCAGCGAGGTAGAACGCCGGCGCCAGTGGTGGGCTCTCATAGAGGCACCGTATGTCACTGCTGGCCATTTACCGTATTTGTGGTCCCGGATCGCCGGTCCGCGACGGGCATGGCAGGCTGTGGGGGCTTGGCAGTCGTTCTTTGAAGGGAAATTGATGACCGGCAACGCCACATTTCGCTATGCCGATACGGCGATCTTGTCGGTAGCGGTGGCGGATGCTCCCATCGTCGTGACCTCTGATGAGATCGATTCGCAACTACTTGATACCTATTCCCGGGTTGGGTTAAAGCCCGGAATGCTCCAACTACTCGCCGGAATTTCCGAACGCCGCTGGTGGCCAGCGGATGTCTCCTTTGCGGACGCAGCCGCGATGGCTGGGGCAAAGGCACTGGCCGATGCGGGCGTGGATCCAAACCAAGTTGGGCTCCTTATCGATACTTCGGTGTGCCGTGACGCGCTAGAGCCGAGTGCGGCGGTAGATGTGCATGCACAACTGGGCCTGAGCTCATCGTGTTTGAACTTTGATTTGTCGAATGCCTGCCTTGGATTCATTAATGGCATGCAACTTGCAGCTATGTTCCTTGACTCTGGTCAAATCGACTATGCACTCATCGTTGATGGTGAAGGTAGCAGGAGAACGCAGAAGTCAACGATCGCGCGACTGCAGCAGCATGATGTAACGAAGGCGGATGTTATGGCCAACTTCGCAACTCTTACCCTCGGTTCCGGTGGTGCCGCCATGGTTTTGGGCCGGGCTAGTGAACATCCAGAAGGCCACCGATTCGTCGGTGGAGTATCGCGCGCGGCCACAGAGCACAACAAGCTCTGCGTGGGCGACATTGATGGGATGCGAACCGATGCGCGTGGTTTGCTGGAAGCAGGTGTTGAGCTGGCTCGTGATGCCTGGGCCGACGCCACAGCGGTTTTTGATTGGCAGAATCTTGATTGCTACATCATCCACCAGGTATCCCAAGCCCACACCGCAGCGATAGTTGATGCCCTTGGTATTGACAAGACCAAGGTACCGGTTACCTTCCCGACCCGAGGCAATGTTGGACCGGCTTCGGTGCCATTTACCCTTGCGCACTTCTCGGCGGACCTCGTTGCGGGTCAACGAGTAGCCTGCATGGGCATAGGCTCTGGTCTTAATGCAGCAGTGATTGAAATCGCTTGGTGAACCAAGTCGAGCCGGCGTCGTTGCCACCGGCCGATCTGCCAGGCCTAAATCCATCTTGGTCGCGCTTAGTTGCCGCGTCGGATCACTCCGGACGAACTTGCGAATGGCACCTACTTGACTCCTTCGCGCAGCGGTCAGGCGAAATTCCGCGTTTAACTTTAATTTGCGTTCACGGCAACCCGACCTGGTCTTATCTTTGGCGGCGCCTGGTGCAACTTGCACCACCGGATGTGCGCGTGGTCGCGGTTGATCAACTGGAGATGGGGTTTTCTGAGCGCACGGGATTAACGCGGCGGCTAGCGGATCGGATTTCCGATCTGAGTGCGCTTACCGAGAAACTCGGTATTACCGGGCCGGTGATAACGGTGGCCCATGATTGGGGCGGCCCCATTTCACTGGGTTGGGCGCTGGAGCACCTGACCCAATTGGCGGGGATCGTGCTGTTAAACACGGCGGTGCATCAACCGGTTGGGGTATCAGCGCCTGCCCTCATTCGGTTGGTGCGCAGTGGCCCACTTTTGAATCTGAATACGGTGCGCACACCGGCATTCTTACGCGGTACTACTGCGCTGAGTGGATCGAAAATGAGTAGGCAAACGGCGAAGGCATTTCGGGCGCCTTATGCCACCGCGGATCGGCGAGTAGCAATCGGCGCTTTCGTTGCCGATATTCCCCTGAAAGCCGATCACCCGAGTGCTCAGGCACTTGACTTGATCGCCGCCAACATGAACAAGTTTGAGCAGGTGCCCATGTTGCTCCTTTGGGGGCCTGGTGATCCGGTATTTAGTGATCATTATCTCGGTGACCTAATGATGCGTGCCCCACACGCTGATGTGCATCGTTATGAAGGCGCAAGGCATCTGGTCAGCGAAGATGACGAACGAGTTGTCCCTGACCTGCTGAGGTGGGTCGCAAACCTCCCGGATGAGCGGCGAAGCACGACAAATCCGAATCCAGTGATCGCAAGGCAGCCGGTGCGTCGAACTCGGCTCTGGGATGGTTTACACGAGGCCGCTGAGCGCACCCCCAGTGGGACCGCAATCGCGCAGCTGGCCGGCTCTGGTCGCCGCGTCAGTTGGCGCCGACTCGCTGACACCGTGGATAGATTGGCGGCAGGCCTGTATGCCAGTGGTATCAACCCAGGTGAGCGAGTAGCGCTTCTTATCCCGCCGGGCGCTGACTTGATTGCTGTGGTGTACGCCTGCTGGCGCATCGGCGCCGGCGTGGTCATTGCCGATGCCGGCTTGGGTATTAAGGGTATGCGTCGGGCCATTCGCGGGGCGGCGCCAGACCATGTCATTGCAATAACCCCGGGACTCGCGCTAGCGCGCACCTTGCGAATTCCGGGTGTGCGGCTGTCGGTAAAAGGTTTAGCAGCTATAGCACGAATTGACGCGCCAATGCCGCCGGAGCCCCCGGAGTCCGCCACGGCGGTCATTGTGTTCACCTCAGGGGCAACCGGCCCGGCTAAGGGCGTGGTCTACCGGCAATCCCAGGTGGCTGGTACCCGAGATGTCCTGCGCGAGCATTATGCGATTACCCCCGCTGATGCCATTGTTGCCGCGTTTGCTCCGTGGGCGGTGTTCGGACCAACCCTTGGGGTGGGCTCGGCAATCCCGGATATGGATGTCACGAAGCCACGGACCCTGCAAGCAGTTGCACTCGCGGAGGCGACGCAGGCCGTTGGCGGCACCTTGCTCTGGGCCTCTCCGGCGGCTCTCACCAATGTAATTGCTACGGCGGGTGATCTGACTGCGGAGCAGGTGCAGAGTTTTAATTCGCTGCGGCTGGTCTTAGCCGCGGGTGCCCCGGTGCCATTGCAATTACTTGAGCAAGTTAAAGAGCTGGTACCGAATGCCGATATCCGAACTCCCTATGGGATGACCGAGGTGCTACCCGTAAGCGAAGTCGACCTTGGCGAAATTAGAGCGGCGGCAGGCGGCAACGGAGTGCTGGTTGGCCGACCGGTTGCCGGGGTCGAGGTAATGATCAGTGCCCTTGATGAAGATGGCCGACCCAATGGCGTGCTCAGCGCGCAGAGCGACGTCACCGGCGAGATATGTGTAAAGGCCGATCATAAGCGTGATAGTTATGACCGGCTGTGGGCAACGAGTCAGTCGGCATCGCGCGATCTAGGCTGGCACCGCACCGGTGATGTCGGACACCTTGATCCCGATGGTCGGCTCTGGGTTGAAGGTCGCCTCGCGCATCTGATCCGCACCCCGCAGGGACCGGTGACTCCGGTGGGGATAGAGCAGCGGGTGCAGCAATTGCCCTTCGTGAGATGGGCGGCCGCCGTTGGCATCGGCCCGAGCGGAAATCAGGCGGTGATTTTGATTATCACTTCAACCGATGGCACGGCAGCGGGGTTACTTGATGTCAAGCGCACGCAATTGCTACGCGATCAGATACCCGAACTCGATATTGCAGCAGTGTTAGTGCGCGATGAGTTGCCGGTTGATATCCGCCACAATTCGAAGATTGATCGCCAGGCACTGAGCGTCTGGGCGGCCGCAATATTGGCGGGGCACCGCTAATGCGCGTCCTGGTGACCGGTGCGAGCGGACTATTAGGCGCAGCAACCGCGCATGGGATCGCGAACCGAGGGCATCAGGTCGTGGTTTTTCAGCGGCGTGCAAGTGGCCTACCATTTGACGAAGTCCGGGGTGACATCCTTGATGTTGATGCGCTGACCCATGCCTTGGTGGGGGCCGAAGCCGTGGTGCATCTGGCGGCCAAGGTTTCGATTACCGGAACCATGGCGGACTTTGAACGAGTAAATGTTGAGGGCACTCGGCTGGTATTGCAGGGTGCAAGGGCAGCCGGGGTCAAGAGGTTCGTTTATGTATCCTCGCCGTCGGTTGCTCACACCGGCGCACCAATTGTTGGCGCTGGTGCGGCGACCGCTAGCCCGCAGGAGGCACGGGGCCCCTACGCGATTACGAAGGCGCAAGCCGAACTCCTAGCGCTGGGAGAAGATCGACCAGGCTTTTCCGTGGTCGCAATCCGTCCGCATCTGGTCTGGGGGCCCGGTGATGAGCAACTAATCGGTCGCATCATCACGCGGGCGCGGGCTGGGCGGTTGTTCTTGATCGATCACGGGCACGCGCTTATCGACACCACCTATATCGATAATGCTGCGTCGGCATTGGTCGCCGCCGTTGAGCGCGCAGCTGAACCCTCGGTCCACGGCCGGGCTTTCGTGGTAACAAATGGTCAGCCAAGAACAGTCGCGGAATTGCTAACCCAGATCACGCGGGCCGCGGGCTTGCCCGGTCCTACTCGAAGCGTGCCCTTCGCGGCCGCCTACGGGGCCGGCCGGGTCGTTGAGCGAATCTGGCGAGTGCGGGAATCCGAGCCGCCACTGACCGGATTTCTGGCTGAGCAACTGGCTACCGCCCATTGGTTTGATCAGCGCGAAACCCGGTTGGCATTGGCTTGGGCGCCGGCGGTGAGTTTGTCCGAGGGTTTCGCGCGGCTAAGCCGTTGGTACCAGCTTCAAGGGTGTGATCTGCCGGGTGTCATCTGGGCCGGGCCGACAAGTAGTCATCCCATGCCGGGATCAGCCCACTGACGAAGCGCTGCCCGAACCTTAAACCTGCTGAAACCGTCAAAATAGGGCCTCGAATTGACGGAACGAGCAGGTATAGGCCCTGTCGGTGGCCCCCGACCGCATCTGGTTGGGGTGACTTGGAGTCCGGAGCCAGGGCTCAATATTGAGCGTGGCGGTGCGGCCCTATGAGCCAATTTGCACCTAATATTGAAAAGGCCCCTCAAAGTATGAGTTTGAGGGGCCTTCCCATGAGGTCTTCGGTCTTCTGCCCGATTGCTCGGGGCGCCTGCGTTCTTTGCCGATCCGCCGCGCTCGCTCCCCGTTTCCGGTTCACCAGTTGATCTTCTCCGACCTCTCACACCGCTTCCTGCAACCAACTCCGCCAGCACGCGGAGTTTCCGGAGGTCAAGCCTTCGGTTCGGCTGTCATTCTTCGATCTGACCTTTGCCTTTCGGCTCAGTAGGTAATTTCTAACAGCACACAAGTCAACACGCAAGCGAAATTCAAAAATATTTCAATATATTTTTGGATTAACGCAACATGTTTAACACCTGCAACGCCAGCACATCTCGTACCAATTTCTCGCCCTAGATTTCGAAGAGAAGAGAGAGAAGAGCGAAAAGAGTTGGTGCAGGAGTAGTTGTACCCGTACCGCACCGGACCTAATCCCCATGTCCACCGCTAAAAAACCCTATACGCTGCAAGGGATATCGGTGCTTCACCTGGTAGCACCGTCGCACTGTGGAGGTCATGATGGGCAAGTTGGACGGCAAAGTGGCCATCGTCACCGGTGGCGCACAGGGGATGGGCGCTGCCGACAGCATCATCTTGGCAGCTGAAGGCGCGAAGGTTGTTGTCTGTGATGTTCTTGATGACCTAGGTGTTGCTGTTGCGGCGCAAATTGGGGGTGACTACAGACATTTAGACGTAACCGATGAGCAGAACTGGGCCGCGGTCGTCACCGACGTTGAGCAAAGTCATGGATCTATTGGCATCTTGATCAATAACGCCGGGGTTGTTGGGTTCACTCCCGTGGCGACGACCGAATTGGAAGAATGGAACCGGGTCATCGGAATAAACCTGACCGGGGTTTTCCTCGGTATCCGGGCCGTGGCCGCTTCGATGAAGACTGGCGGTGGCGGGGTGATCGTCAATATCTCCTCGACAGCGGGCCTGGTTGGATACCCAAATCTGGCGGCCTATGTCGCGAGCAAGTGGGGGGTGCGTGGTCTGACGAAGTCGGCCGCCCTGGAGCTTGGGCGGGCGAACATTCGGGTCGTTTCGATCCACCCGGGCGGTATCCGGACGCCGATGACCGCCGGCATTGAGCTAAGTGGGATGTTCGCCAGCCAACCAATACCGCGAATTGGCGAACCCGAGGAAGTGGCCAAGTTGGTGCTCTACCTGGTTGCCGATGCCACTTATTCGACGGGCACCGAGTTTGTGATTGACGGGGGCTTGACGGTCGGCTCGGCTTTGAATATCACCGATAACACCGATGACGGGGAGTAGCGGCTCGGCGGGATACCTTGCGCGATCGGCACCTTCGGCATATAGTTGAAAAATCAACTACCCAAGGGAGTCGGTCATGCCAGCTGTGAGCGTTGCCGATGTCCTTGTGCTGCCGCGTATTAGCGCACCGGATGGCACGGCGGTGGTGCGCCCGGTTAATCGAGTGGTGACCGCACTATCCACTTTTGAGGGCGAAGGGTTTCCGGTGCGACGGCCCTTTCCGGGCCGCATGTCACTTCGTGATTCAGATCCATTTTTGTTGCTGGATCAAATGGGTGCGGTCGAGTGGGGGGCGGGTGAGCCCAAAGGCACCCCATGGCACCCGCACCGTGGATTCGAAACCGTCACCTACATAGTCGATGGCGCATTCGAACACCAGGACACCATGGGGGGTGGGGGCCTGATTGCCGACGGCGCCACCCAGTGGATGACCGCCGGGTCAGGTCTGCTGCATATCGAAACCCCACCGGAGGCCTTGGTCAGTTCTGGCGGGCTCTTTCACGGGGTGCAGTTATGGGTGAATTTGCCGGCAGCATTAAAGATGACGCCGCCGAGGTATCAAGATATTTCCGCGTCTTCGGTCGCATTGGCTGCGAGCCACGACGGCGGTGCACTGCTACGCATCATTGCCGGTGACCTCGGGGGTATCTCGGGCCCGGGCATCACCTGGACGCCGATCACCTATGCACATGCCACTGTTCAACCCGGGGCCAAGGTGTTACTGCCCTGGAATCGAGGTTTCAATGCGATGGTTTATGCACTTGCGGGCAGAGGTTCGGCGGGAAACGAGAACATTGACTTTGGTGAAGGCCAATTGGTTGACTTCGGTGCCGGCGATGCGATCACTTTTGGGGCCGCTACCCAACAGGATTCAAAGTCGCCGACCCTTGAGGTGCTCATCCTCGGTGGTCAGCCGATTCGCGAGCCCATCGCGCACCATGGCCCATTCGTGATGAACACCAAGGAGGAGATCAGCACGGCTATGGAAGACTTCCAGGCAGGTCGGATGGGGCGAATTCCGGCAACCGCTCGCAGCTAACTCGGCTGATCATCAGGCAGGAGGCCAATTGATCACGCGCCGACTTCCGAGGTGGCATGAGGTCAAGCCATTGATTGGCTTGAATAACCCGCTGACGGAACGTCGCGTTCGAGCATTGGCACGATCGGCGAGTATTTGGGATTTACGCGCACTGGCGAAGCGGCATACGCCGGCGGCGGTATTTGACTACACCGATGGCGCAGCTGATGATGAATTATCTCTTAGGCGGGCCCGCGAGGTATTTAGCAGGATTGAGTTTGAGCCTCGAGTGCTTCGCGATGTTTCCAATATCGACACCAGCACGGAAATTCTTGGCGCAACTAGCCAGCTACCGCTTGTCATGGCGCCGACCGGATTCACTCGAATGATGCACCACGAGGGTGAGCCAGCGGTAGCAGTGGTCGCTGCTCGGGTGGGTATTCCATATTCACTATCGACCCTTGGCACCACTTCAATCGAAGATTTGGCAAAAGCCGCACCAGATGTGCGGCGCTGGTTTCAGCTCTATCTAATGCGCGATCGAAGCAAGAGTCTGGAATTGCTAGAGCGTGCAACCGCAGCCGGCTATGACACGTTGATATTGACCGTTGATGCGCCGGTGGCGGGGATACGCCGGCGCGATGTGCGAAACGGCCTGACGATACCGCCCAAACTGTCGCTATCGACGCTTGCCAATATGTCTCGGTACCCTGCGTGGTGGTTCAACGTGCTGACAACCGAGCCACTGGAGTTTGCGACATTTCGCAACTCCGAGGGGACCGTTGCGGATCTGATGAATCGAGTTTTTGATCCATCGCTGACCGCGGCTGACGTGGAGTGGGCCCGCGCATCATGGGCCGGAAAGATCGTGGTCAAGGGGGTGCAGTCGGTACAAGATGCGCAGATTATTGCTGACTTGGGCGTAGACGCAATAGTGCTTTCGAATCATGGCGGCCGGCAACTAGATAGATCCCCGGTGCCACTTGAGCAGCTCCCATTGGTTAAGGCGGAGGTGGGCGAAAATCTGTCGATATTCATCGACGGGGGTGTGATGTGTGGCGGTGACGTGGTGGCGGCCTTAGCACTTGGTGCTGACGCGGTGCTGATTGGTCGTGCTTACCTGTATGGCTTGATGGCAGGCGGCCAAGCCGGTGTGCAGCGGGCGGTTGATATCTTGCAGCAGGAGATCGAGACCACGATGTCATTACTGGGCGCCCGCAGCATTAAGGAACTGCGTCCAGATTGTGTGAGATTACGTAATTCGAGGTAGTTCGGGTCGAGGGGTCAACCGCTCTTGCGGCGGTGCTCACGCTTGCCCCCGGCCTTACTTGATTCGTCCTTGACCCCACCGCTGTCAGCGTCAATATTTGAGCCGGAGTGACCGCCTTTTTTGTTCTTGGCCTCAAGGGCCAATCGGAAGCGCTCCTTGGGGTCATCTGGGTCGGGTGTTTTGGGTGTTTTTGCGGGTGCCATGGGCTAAGTCTCGCACTGCGGGTGACCCGGGCCCCGGTGGGTGCCCGTGGTTGAATTGGCAGGTGGCACTGGTGCGCGTGGCTTTGGGGGTGTTGGCCCTAGGGGTGGTGGTGGGCGGCTGCGGGTCGTTTGCCGGTGAGGTGTCCGAGCCCCTGCCTTCGGATGCGAAAGTGCGGTACCAGTTCAATGACTCCTCGGTGCCACCTGCTTATCACCGAAGTTTCGAATTGACCGTGACAGCAGATCAAGCCCGCCTAATTGTTGATAGCTACGGTGACATCCTCGCCGAAAGGGAAGTCCAAGCGGTCGATGCGGCCTGGGCCACACTTGTCGAGACTTACCCGCAATTACAGTCGGTTTTGGCGGTAGATCCCGAGCAAGGGTGTGTTGGCGGCACGAGTCGGTCGCTGACGATCACCCAAGGGGACAAAATCCTTAAAGATATTTTCATTGATGATTGTGGTGGGGGAAATACCGACGCCGCTGCTGCGATGGGCGACTGGATTGAGCCGGTAAAGCAACTCTTCCCCGCGATTGACGTTTTAGCGCCAAGTTCATGAGGTGGGGTCGGTGCCGTCTGATTGGATGGCTACGTGCCCCCGATAAGAATATTCCAGATTGAGGGGAGATTAGCGCCACCGGCTGGCCAGGCCGAGCCCCTTGGTCGCGTCGGGGTAATCGCCACCCCCCACGGTAAAATCTTGACTCCGGCGTTCATTCCGGTCGGGACCAAGGCCACCGTAAAGGCGGTACTGCCTGAGACGATGAAGGCACTGGGCGCGCAGGCGATCTTGGCCAACGCCTACCACCTTTATCTGCAACCCGGCCCCGAAATCTTGGACGAGGCCGGTGGGCTCGGCGCCTTCATGAACTGGTCCGGCCCGACTTTTACCGATAGCGGGGGCTTTCAGGTGCTCTCACTCGGTGTTGGATTTAAAAAAGTATTGGCGATGACCGCGGACACCGTGCGATCGGACGACGTTATCGCAGCAGGGCGCGATCGACTTGCACATGTTGACGATGACGGGGTCACTTTCAAGTCGCATCTAGATGGATCGATGCATCGATTCACACCAGAGATTTCTATGCGGGTACAACATGAGATCGGCGCTGACATTATGTTTGCATTCGACGAGTGCACGACCTTACTCAATACCCGTGAGTATCAGGAGCGATCATTGGATCGAACCCACGCGTGGGCCCTGCGGTGTATTTCAGAGCATGAGCGGCTGACCGTCGAAAGATCAAGCAAGCCTTATCAGGCGCTATTTGGGGTTATCCAAGGTGCGCAGTATGAGGATCTAAGGCGTAAGGCGGCGCGAGAATTAGGGAGATTGGCCTTCGATGGTTACGGCATCGGGGGAGCACTAGACAAAACTCAACTCGGCACTATCGTGCGCTGGGTTAACGAGGAGCTACCTGAGGATAAACCGCGACACCTTTTGGGTATCGGCGAGCCAGACGACCTTTTCATCGGATTCGAAAATGGTGCTGATACTTTTGACTGTGTCGCGGCGTCGCGCGTAGCGAGAAATGGTGCGGTGTATAGCCGTGACGGTAGGTTCACGGTCTCAAATAGCAAGCACCGGCGCGCATTCATACCGATTGATGATGAGTGCGATTGTTACACCTGCGTGAACTACTCGCAAGCCTATCTACATCACCTGTTTAAGGGCAAGGAAATCCTAAGCTCGATGCTGGCGACTATCCACAACGAAAGATTCATCGTTCGGCTGGTTAATGACATCAGGAATAGTGTCGTGGCAAACGATTATTATGAATTCAAGTCCGATTTCTTGGGCCGCTTTTATAAGTAAATACCTTGGGCGCCAAGTGGGGAATTAACCCCACCTGACGCCCAAGGCGCTAAAGACTTCGTTCGGTAATTGCTACTTGTGATAGATGCTTTTTGGGACTAGGCACGTGATGTCGTATGGGCCGGAGCGATATGGCCCGAACTGGCAATCGGTCACAAATGTTGAAAGTCGATATGAACGGTCTGCGGTGATTTGTAGTTTGCCAGAAAGCTTATTGACGGAGGCAATTACCGCTGCCTTAAGTGCAACCATTGGATCAGCGTTAGTTGCATGAGTTACCCAAAAATCCGAGTTGTCCTTTTTAGGCAATGGATTGGCGGCTGGTGCATTCCGATCCTTGGGTATGACACAGTAAGTGCCCAGGACGATATCAACTACTTCCGAGATCGGGCAATTCCAGGTCTTGTACATAAAGTCAGTGGCTTGACTCTTGGTCATCTTGAATTTCTCCATGATGAGCCTGATTGTCTCAGTCTTCAGGGCGGCCACCGCTAACTGCAGGGTGGTGTCGTACCCAATGGCTGTGTAGGTGGTTGGGTTTTCGACAATTGGCCAAGTGACCTGGGGCTGGTTCTTGATTAATGTGATCGTGACATTCAATTCCGGGAAGGCCGTCTCAAGGGCATCAAGATCGAACTCTCCATTGCCTTGAGCGGCATGCGAGTCACCGGTCCAGATCAAGGCTCCCGGCACGAAAACCGGAAGATACGTAGTAGAACCAACCTGCATTTCTTTTAGGTCGAGGTTGCCAC
>BJGE01000041.1:0-2000 GCA_014190275.1 Actinomycetes bacterium
GCTATCTCGACACCGGTGCGATGTATCGGGCGGTCACCGTGGCAGTTTTGACGGCTGAGGTTGATTTGACCGACGAGGCTGCGATAGCTGCGGTAGCCGCGCAATCAACTATCGCCAGTGGAACAAGCCCCAGTGATCCGGCAATCTGGCTAGGGGCCGAGGATGTCAGCGCCGCTATTCGTACTCCTGAAGTAACAGGGGCAGTAAGTGCGGTTAGTGCGGTGCCCCTGGTTCGTTACCAACTGGTCGATATTCAGCGCGCGCAGGTACAGGCTGCACGCGATGCCGGAGTTGGCATAGTCGTTGAAGGTCGAGATATCGGCACCGTGGTTTTGCCAGATGCCGATTTAAAGGTCTTTTTGATTGCTGATCCAGTTGTTCGTGCTGAACGTCGTGCTTTGGAGAACAGCGTCGGGGGTCACCCAGAACAGGCTACGGTCGCGGCGACCAAGGAAGCATTGCTAATGCGAGATGCCTACGACTCAGATAGACAGTTGTCTCCACTGTCCCAAGCCCTCGATGCGCGAGTTATCGACACCACCAAGCTCACCTTGCCGGAAGTCATTGAGCAAATTTGCGCCTTAGCTGCCGGTGTCGAGCGGTGACGGGCCAAGATTTCCAGCGATTGACTGTGCGCGCAGCGCACCTTCGAAATATTGGTGCGCTTGTCACGCGCGCCGCATATCGGGTCGAGGTGCACGGACGTCATCACGTACCCACCGAGGGGCCGGTACTTCTAGTCGCCCCTGGATTGAATTTGGTCTCAGCGGGGATTGTCGCTTCCGTGGCGAGGAGACCCTTACACACACTGGCTCCTTGGGCGAGCCCAGCACTTGGTGATATTCCGGTGATCTCGCCCGGAATCGGGGCCGCTCGGTGGGCAGTTGAACTGTTGGCGGGTGGTGCTGCGATCATGGTTACGACGTCGGTGCCCCCAATTGGCTATTTACTGGCACATGGACCAATGTCGATCATTTCGGTGGTGGTAATTGGGGGGTCGGGAAAGGTGGCCAATGACCCACCCCGGCTGCGTTCGAAAATTCAGGTGTACTTCAGTGCACCGCGCACCATCGAAGTTTCGTCGGATCTGTTTGGCTCGGTTGATCCCTGTGAATTTCGGTACGTTAGTGGATTAGATGAGATGGTGCGCCAGATAGTGGCCGACGAGACAACCGAAAGTGGTCGGCGAAGTGGCCGCCCGGTGACCGGAAAGGTGCACCAATGAGCGACGAGTGGGTTGCCGTAGGCGAGGATAAGGAGGGCGGGGTAGACGCGGGGCTAGACGCGGGGCTAGACGCGGTTGCTTTCGAAAGTGGTGCTGATTTCGAAGATGAAGGCCCGGACGATCTAGCATTGGAAGCGGCATTGGCCGCCGCACGGGGTGAATTCGGCGACTTCGATAGCACGCTGGCAGAGTTGACCCAACCCGGTGCTGGTGAGCCCGGTCTTGCGGTGTTGGCGGTTGTTGGCCGGCCCAATGTCGGTAAGTCAACGCTCGTCAATCGCATCATCGGTCGCCGGGAGGCCGTGGTCGAGGATGTACCGGGTGTAACTCGTGACCGCGTCACCTATGAGGCCGAGTGGAACAGCAAGCGCTTCATGGTTATCGACACGGGCGGTTGGGATCGCAAAGTTAAGGGATTGCAGGCGCAAATTGCAGCGCAGGCCGAGCGCGCGGTCAATGACGCTGACGCGGTTGTCTTTGTAGTGGATGCGCGGGTCGGTGCTACCGATACTGACGAAGCCGTCGTTAAGGTTCTGCGCCGATCAGGTAAGCCGGTCTTGCTCGTGGCGAATAAGGTCGATGATCGGGCGACAGAAATCGAGGCCACGAAACTTTGGTCACTTGGTCTCGGCGAACCTTTGCCGGTTTCAGCACTGCATGGGCACGGGGCGGGCGACCTGATGGATGACATCGTGAAGATGCTCCCCGAGGTGGGGCAGGGCACTTCACGCGTAGGCGGGCCGCGTCGAGTAGCGCTTCTTGGCCGGCCCAATGT
>BJGE01000041.1:2010-20495 GCA_014190275.1 Actinomycetes bacterium
CCCAATGTCGGGAAATCATCCTTGTTGAATGCACTGGCCGGCTCCGATCGAGTGGTTGTCGATGATGTTGCCGGGACGACGGTGGACCCGGTTGATGAATTGATTAACCTCGATGGTCGCATGTGGTGGTTCGTTGATACCGCGGGTATTCGCCGACGGTCTAAGGAGGCAAGTGGTCATGAGTACTACGCCACCCTACGAACTCAAAGTGCTCTTGACCGCGCTGAAATTGCCATTGTCTTGATTGACGCGTCGGCGGTGCTAAGTGAGCAGGATGTACGGATCATCTCGATGGTAAATGAATCTGGTAGGGCGCTGGTATTGGCATTCAATAAGTGGGATCTAAGTGATGAAGATCGCCGAACCTACCTGGAGCGGGAAATCGACCGCGACCTCGCACAGGTTACTTGGGCACCCAGGGTGAATATTTCAGCTCGCACTAAACGCCATATTGATCGATTAACACCGGCTTTAGAAGCGGCACTGGAGGGTTGGGAAACTAGGATCTCGACGGGTCGGCTGAATCAGTTCTTCACCGAATTGACCCAAGCACATCCACATCCACTCCGCGGTGGTAAGCAACCGCGAATCTTATTCGCGGCTCAGGTGTCGGTTGGTCCACCAACTTTCGCCCTGTTTACCACCGGGTTTCTAGAATCCGGGTACCGACGCTTTATTGAGCGCCGACTGCGCGAAGACTTCGGGTTTACTGGCACCCCAATTCGCATTGTGATGCGCGTGCGGGAGAAACGCTCCCGTAGGTGAAGGGGTCGGGTCCACGCCTGTAGAGTTCGGTAGCCACGGGCTGTGGCGCAGTTTGGTAGCGCGTCCGGCTGGGGGCCGGAAGGCCGCAGGTTCAAGTCCTGTCAGCCCGACTGTGTGAAGTCCCTGCACTCTGTCGGAGATCGCTTGTTCACCGGTGAGACCTACGTGAAGGTGGCCGGAGTGTGGCGGTACGTGTACCGGGCGGTGGACCAGCATGGCCAGGTCATCGACGTGCATGTCTCCCGCCGCAGGGATATCGCCTTGGCACGCTACTTCTTCACGAGCGCCCTGAGGGCGCATCGCACCCCGTCGGAGGCCATCACCGACCGTGCCCCATCCAAAGTTCTGAACCCAGTACGTCCCGTTTAGGGATGAGGCAGCGGAGGCGGATCCGAAAGCGACATGAGTGAAGTCGGGCTTGATCATGTTTTGGTAGTGGCCGGGTGATTTCTCCCACCCGGCCATCACCGCGTTCACCGAGTCGCACCCTCCGGCCACTGTTTTTGCATAAGGCCATACGGTTCAGTATGTGACCGAGATAGACGACCCGTCGGGGTTGGTGAGGTAGAATCGGAAGTCACTGAGGAGGAGCCATGGGCAAGCGAGACATCTCGGCGGCGGCACGCCGCAATTTGGCCGTGCGCTCGACTAAGGCTTCCGCACGGCTGGAGCGACGCGTGGTGCCCGCCGGGCATGTTCGTTCGGCCGAGGTCGCAAGGTTCGTGGCGTCGCTGCGCGCCAAGACCTGATGGTTTTCGACCCCGATTACGGTGAGACGCTCGCGACGGATGACGAGCGAGCGGCGCTGACCTCCGAGGCTAGGGAACTGCTGGGAGATCCGGTTCGCAAGGCGGATCTTTACGACCTTGAGCAGCAGATTCAATCCCAAGTTGCCGACGACCTCCTCGGACTTGTTTTGGATGGAACTTTGTCAGTTACGGATCTGCTGAACGATCACTTCGTGCGGGAGTTGCATCGACGGATGTACGCGCCCGTGTGGACATGGGGTGGCCGGCAGCGCTCTCGTGAAACGAATATCGGAATCGCGCCCGGGCAGATCTCCGTGGCGTTTCGAGATGCCCTCCAGGATCTCAGGTACCGATGGGAGACGGCGCATGACCTGACGGCCCGCGAACTGGGAATCAGCGCGCACGCAGCCCTCGTCCACGTCCATCCCTTCGTCGACGGGAATGGGCGCACAACCCGGCTGCTCGCCGATCTGGTATTTGTGTCCGCGCAGGACGAAGACGTGATGCTGGCCTATGACTGGGAGTTCGATCGGGACTCCTACATTCGCCGACTGCGGGAGTATGACCAGACTCGCGATGCCAGCGCACTCATCGACTTCGTGCCGGTTGTCGAAATCGGAGAAGAAGGATGATGTGGGTTAGCTCGCCGGATTGCTAGCTAGCGCCGCATTAGTGCGTGGCTAAAAGGCCTGCACCACGATACTTAGGATCAAGCAGGCGAAGGCAATCCACCACATGAGCACGCCGATCGCCACGACCCTAAGCGGTGCCCGATATTCGCCGGCGGCATAGTGCAAAGTGTTCTTGGCGATTGCGGACAGTGGGGTCGCATCCTTTCGGGCGTCGCCGGATGGATCGCGCTGTGACCAGTAGGCGCGCTCATTCGACATCCCTAAGAGGATGAAGGCAGCGGCAAAAATCGCCAGTACAACGGCGAAGATGAGCAAGGTTAGGGCGGCCATTGACATATCTGAACCCTAGCGCTTCGCGGCTCACCCGTGATAGACGCCGGTGGAGTTGCGAATCACGAGCCTGGGTTCGAGCTCGATGTGGACAGGAAGACGTCCGGGGTCATTGATGCGTTGGAATAGCAATGCGGCCGCATCCTCACCCATGCTTGCGAGGGGTTGCGCGATGGTAGTAAGACCTATCGATCGGAGCCCACCAAGTGCCATGCCGTCGTAACCAATAATTGATATCTCCTCGGGCACCCCAAGACCCCGATCGGCCACCGCTGCTAGCGCTCCGACCGCGGCTAGGTCATTAGCCACGAAGACGGCACTAGGTTGGTTTTTTGAAGCCAGTGCCGCGGATGTTCCGCGGTATCCGCCCTCATCGGTAAAGGCACCCTCGTAGCAGGCGATGTTCTTGGCAAGGCCGTAGCTGATCATCGCCTCCTCGTAACCTGACTTTCGCATGAGCGCGACTTGATTATCGCCACCGGTGACGTGCGCGATGGCTCGGTGGCCGAGTCCATGAAGATAATCGACGGCCATTCGTGCGCCAACAATGTCGTTATTACTGATGGAATCAAGGCCGGCTATCTCACTCTCAGCGCGAGTGATAATCACGGTGGGGCAGTCACCGGTGATTGCATCTCGAACACCTGCAGGCATGCGGTGCCCAATTACCACGAGACCTTCCACCTGAAACTCGAGTAGTTTCTCGATCTCGCTCTGCTCCAAGGCGGCATCTTCACTACCCGTTACGAGCATGGTGTGATAGCCACTTGCTCGAACCTGGCGCTGCACCCCGTCGATGATTTCGGCCGAAATCGGATTGTGGAGATCTTGAACCAGTACCCCGATAGTGTTACTGCGTCGATCGGCAAGACTTCGCGCAGCTGCATTGGGCCGGTATCCGAGTTGGTTGGCTGCGGACTGGATTGCTGCGGCACTTGCCGGTGCTACCCGGTCGGATCCGCGCATTGCCAAGGAAACTAGGGATTTTGAAACCCCGGCTAGTGCAGCGACATCCTTGATGGTCGGTCTCGGGCCAGCCATATTTAGTGTATTTCGTCGAGGCTGACCGGGCGGCCTTGTTGCGCCGAGATGGCAGCCGCCATGGCGATGGCAACCGGAGCGCGACCATCGGCTCCGGAAACCGGTGAAGGCCCACCACATAAGGCGTAATTAGTAAAGGCTAGCCAAACATTACGAAATGACTCGGTGTAACGCTCTAGGAAGAAGTAATGCAGTGCCGAAAGCTGCGAAGAATTCTCGCGATAAATCTGCGCATTGTTAACTCGCTGGTTATCTGAAATTGCCATCCCTGCGGTACCGAAAACCTCAACCCGCTGGTCGTATCCGTAGGCAGCTTTTCGGCTACCGTCGATGGTGGTGATGGCACCGTTGGCGTGTGTTAGAACTGCCACGGCGGTGTCGAAATCTCCGGCCGCTCGGATCTCCTCATCAAAGAGCGCGGCGCCTTGGGCCCAGATCTGGACAACGGGGGAGCCGATGATGAAGTTCGCCATATCAAAATCATGGATCAGCATGTCGGCCCAAATGCCACCACTGCTCTTGAGATATTCAATTGGCGGAGGGGCTGGGTCGCGACTGGTGATGCGGGCGAGCGTGAGCTGTCCGAGTTCACCAGCGCGCGCTGCACGCTCAACAGCAGCATGCCCTGGGTCGAATCGGCGATTGAAACCGACCATGAACGGCACTCCGGCTGCGGCGGTGGCCGCTATTGCGGCATCCACCTCGGGCAGTGACAGGCTGATTGGTTTCTCGCAGAATACGGCTTTACCCGCGGCCGCCGCTTTGATAATCAACTCACTATGTGTGGAGGTAGCGGTGCAGATTGCTAATGCGTCAACGGCAGGGGAGGCGAGCAGTTCATCGATACTGGCAGCGGCCTCAACCCCAAATTCGGCGGCGACGCTAGCTGCCTTATCGGCGGAGATGTCATAGATGGCCGCGAGGTGGGCAGCCGGCACCTGTTCGGCAATGATGCGCGCGTGTAGGTGGCCAATTCGGCCAACACCGGCGATAGCAATCCCAAGTCGCCTTGAATTAGTCATTAGGTCAACCTCCTCGCCAGTGCTTGCGCTCGCACTCATATTGTGGCACGCTTTGTTGGACCGTTCCAATTTTCAAGGAAATCAGCCATGACCAACCTAATGTCACGCGTCGCATCGGCACCCATCTCCTGGGGGATCTGCGAGGTCCCGGGCTGGGGAGCCATGTTGCCCACCGCGCGGGTACTAGACGAAATGGCCAGTTTGGGTCTGCCGGCAACCGAGCTTGGTGCCCCCGGTTTTTTGCCCGCCGACCCGGAGGCGCTCAAAGCCGAACTCGCGGAGTTCGACATGACGCTAATTGGCGGATTCACCCCGTTGGTATTACATGATCGTGGCCGGCGCGAGTCGACTATCGTTTCAGCCAAGGCGGCAGCGGCCCTCTTCCAGCGGGCTGGGGCGAGCGAGTTCGTTTCGGCGGTGGTGATGGACGATGGGTGGTCGGTGCCCAGAGCACTTGACGTCGATGAAATGCACCACCTGATCGAGATGCTGGGTGTCATCGACGAAATCTGTAACGCGCATGGGCTTCAGCAGGTCTTGCACCCGCATGTGCAAACACTTGTCGAAACCGCGAGTGACGTGCAGCGGGTGTTTGATAGTTGTGATGTGAAATGGTGTCTAGATACCGGCCACCTCGCGATCGGCGGCGTTGATCCAGTTGCTTTCGCGCGCCAGTCAGCGGATCGAGTTGGCCATGTGCACCTAAAAGATGTAAATATGTCGATGGCCGGGGCGGTGCTCCGCCATGAGGTTTCGATAATGTCCGGCGTCCAAAGTGGGCTCTTCACCCCACTTGGTCAAGGTGACGTTGATATCTCCACCGTCATCGAGACTTTGGAGCATGCGGGCTATGGCGGGTGGTACGTCATCGAACAAGACACAGCTATCACCGGCGCGCTGCCTGATGCCGGTGCCGGCCCGATAACTTGCGTTGCGCAGTCATTGGCCTATCTTCGTGATGTGGTCGCTCCCCGTTTGGAGCCAAAGTTGGCTAAGTCATGACTTTGGATCTCATCACTGTTGGGCGTATAAGTGTTGACCTTTACGCCCAGGAGGCGCATCAATCCTTCAGCGATCCTCAGACCTTTCGCAAATCCATCGGCGGGAGTCCGACCAATGTTGCGGTCGCGGCGGCGCGCCTTGGGTTAGCGGCCGCGGTAGTAACCAAGCTCGGCGGCGACCAGTTGGCGCCATATGCACTCGCCAAGCTCGCCAGTTTTGGTGTCGATGTCACATTCGTTGGCCGCGAACCTACCGGGCAGACTCCGGTAGTCCTAGCCTCACTTGACCCCCCAGAAGATCCATCTATCATCTTCTACCGAGGCGCTGCTGCGCCCGACACCATGATCTCGACTTCGGTTGTCCCGCCCGAAGATATTAAGGGCACTAAAGCTCTGTGGATTAGCGCTTGCGCACTCGCGGCGGGCACTACGGCCACCGCCTGCTTTGCTTGGCTGCAACTTCGTGACCGCAAGGTGCATACCTTCATTGATCTGGATTACCGACCGAGTTTATGGTCGGACGCGCACTCGGCTCGGGTCGCTGCGCAACGCGCAATCGAGCTGTCGACCGTGGTGGTTGGCAATATCTCCGAATGTGACATGGCGATCGGTGAGACCAACCCGGACGCGATCGCAGATGCGCTGTTGGCGCGCGGTGTCACCTTGGCCTGCATCAAAATGGGTGGCGCTGGAGTGCTGTTAGCAACTGCATCGGAGCGGGTGCGCGTAGGGCCTTTGCAAATTCAATTGGTGTGTGGGCTCGGCGCGGGCGATGCATTCGGCGGCGCGTTGGTCTACGGACTGCTTACCGGTCTGTCACTCCGCGCCATCGGCGAGTTAGCCAACGGCGCTGGTGCCTACGTGGCATCACGCTTGATGTGCGCTGACTCCATGCCAGAGTTAGTGGCACTGACCGATTTCGTTGCTGTGCACCGCAAAGGAGCACCCGCGTGAGCAGCCTGCAAATGCCGCAATACCTTGAGTTGATCCAGACTCGGGTACGCGAGCCGCGGGCACTTCAACGTGCGTTAAGTGGACGGGCCCGAAGGCCAATCGCTGGGCCAGACGGTCGGCTCATGCTCCTTGCGGCTGATCACACGGCCCGCGGAATGCTCGCCGCTGGCGATGATCGGCTCGCCGTAGCAAACAGATTCACCCTCCTTGATCGCTTAATCCGGGGCCTGGCGATTGTTGGTGTCGATGGGGTAATGGCCAGCGCCGACATTCTTGAGGAGCTCGCGTTTCTTGGTGCCCTCGAAGGTAAACTAGCAATCGGAACCATGAATCGCGGCGGCATCATCGGCGCCAAGTGGGAACTTGATGACCGCCTCACCGCCTATGACGTAACCCATATTGCAGCGATGGGGCTAGATGGCGGAAAAACTTTATTGCGAATAGAGGACACTGACCGGGGGTTACCGACGACCCTAGAGCTGGTGGCTCGCATTACCACTGAATTGGCCGATCTTGGCTTGATGTCTTTGATCGAGCCACTGCCTTATTTAAAGGATGACCAAGGCTATGCATACCTTGATCCATCCGAGGAGAAACTGATCAAAGCTGTTGCCATCGCTTCAGGTTTAGGATCAAGCTCGGCTTATACCTGGCTGAAGATTCCGGCGACTGAGAATCCTGAAAGAGTTGCAGCCACCACCAGTTGTCCAATTCTGTTGCTTGGTGGTGATCCTGGCGCGAACTGGGAACAGGTGTTCACCCGCTGGGAGGCCGCATTGGTGGTACCCAATGTCCGCGGGCTGGTGCCCGGTCGCGCCTTGCTTTACCCAGAGTCCTTGAGTGTTGAAGAGGCTGTCACCCGCGCGGCCCACTTGGTGCACGGGGGTGTGACATGAGTTGGCATCGGCCGGCGGGCGCACTCAGTACCCGAGACACTTTGATTAGCCTTGATCCAGCTGCTGCTGGGTGGACATATAGCGGGATTGAGGTATTCGAGGTTTCCGAAGAAACGCCGTTCGGCCGATTGATGGAAGGCATTGAGGGGGTGCTTGTACCGCTATCAGCCCGCGACCTAGTTGTAACCATTGACGAAGTGACCTACCCGATGACCGGCCGTGTCGGCGTGTTCGATGCGGTTAGCGACTGGCTCTATATTCCACTTGGGTCAGCACTTCAGGTGGAGGCGGCAGCTGGTGAGGTCGCCCTTTGCACGGCTCGGGCCACGAACACTTATCCGGCTTGTTACACCCCTGCCACCGAAGTTCAAGTTGAGGTACGCGGTGCCGGGCGGGCCACGCGTCAGGTAACCAATATCGCAACGCCCGCTTCATTCGCAGCCGCAGACAGGATCAATGTGTGCGAGGTGATCACCCCGGGCGGAAATTTATCTTCATGGCCGCCGCACCGCCATGACGGAATCACTGATTGCCCAACCAATAACGAGGAGATCTATTACTTCCGAATTGGCAAGCAGGAGTCAGCTCACGGTGACGAGGAAGGGCAAGGGTTGTTTCACGTCTACACCGTAGATGGCAGCGTCGACGACACCGTCACGATTCATGATGGGGATATCTATCTCATTCCGCAGGGCTACCACGGCCCAACTATCGCGCCCCCGGAGTATCCGATGTACTTTCTAAATGTGCTAGCAGGTCCGGCTGCCGAGAGAACAATGAGTTTTTGTGATGATCCGGCCCACCATTGGATTCGCGCAGACTGGCAGTCACTTGAGCCGGACCCACGGTGCCCGGTCACCTCCGCCCTCGGCAGGGTGCAGCGATGAAGAAGATCCGCATAGCGGTGCTCGGCCTCGGATGGATGGGGCAGGCTCACAGCCGTTCTGCGCTTCGCATCCCTTCGTTGTTCCCCGAGCGTGATTTCAACCCCGAGTTAGTGGTGTGCGCAGACACCGATGCGAGTCGGCGTGAGCGGGCCGTTGCGGATTTTGGTTTCCGCCGTGCTACCGATGACTGGCGGGCGGCCGCGACCGCCGATGACGTCGACGCTGTTTGGGTTACCGCGCCCAACATGATGCACCTTCCGATGATTGAAGCTGCGACGGCTGCAGGTAAGGCTGTTTTCAGTGAGAAGCCAATCGGTGGCAAGCCAGAGCAGACGGTTCAAGCGTTTGCGTATGCCAAGGCCACTGGTGTGGCGACCGGCGTCGGATACAACTACTTGTGGTCACCGTTGGTCATCCATGCGCGTGACCTGATAAGTGGTGGGGCGCTCGGGCAGATCACGCATTACCGCGGTCGCTTCCTGTCTATGTACGGAAGTGATGAACTTGGTCTACTAACCTGGAGATTCAAGCTGGACGAGGCGGGATACGGAGTCTCCAGCGATATTCTCAGCCACTCAGTGTCGATGGCTCAATACCTAGTGGGAGATATCAGTGAAGTTGTCGGAATGCGCAACACCACTATTGCGCGGCGGCCCTTGCCAACAGGGGCCGCGAGTCACTACGGGCAAGGTGAGCCCAGCGATCCAACAGGTGAAGTCGAGAATGAGGATTTTGCTTCGATGCTCTGCCGATTCACAAATGGCGCAACGGGCACTTTCGAAGTCAGTCGCACTGTTGTGGGCCCCGAGAGTCAAAATGCTTTTGAGGTATACGGCACCAAAGGTGCACTTTCCTGGAATCTTGAACAGCTAAATGAACTTATGTACTATCGCAAGGATGTAGGGGTAAATTCTGGGTACATAACTATTTTCGGCGGAGATCGATTCCCTTACCACGGGGCGTTTGCGCCGGGTCAAGCAAATAGCATCGGCTTTGAGGATCTAATTGCCATCGAGGATTACGCTTTCATGCAATCCATGGCGACCGGCGAGACTTTCCATCCTGGATTTGCGGAAGCCGTTGACGTCGTAAGCGTGCAACAGGCATTAATTGATTCATGGGAGTCGCGCACCTGGGAGACCGTTCGCGATCTGAAGGCAGGGTATTGATGAAATCAGTAGGTGTAGACACTCGTTTAACTACCTCCGAAGCAATCGTCCGATACCTCATCGCGCAGCGTATCCAGGTCGACGGTATTGAAGTGCCGCTATTTCCCGGGGTCTTTGCCATCTTCGGGCACGGCAATGTCACCAGCCTTGGTCATAGTCTGGAGATGCATCGTGATGAACTGCCGGTATGGCGGGGGCAAAGTGAAGAGGGGATGGGGCTTGCCGCCGCGGCGTTCGCCAAGGCGATGCGTCGCCAGCAGGTGATGGTTTGCACCTCATCAATCGGCCCGGGAGCCACGAATCTGGTAACTGCAGCGGCTGTTGGCATGGCTAATCGATTGCCGATGCTCATCATCTCCGGCGATACTTTCGTCACAAGGATTCCGGACCCGGTCTTGCAGCAGGTTGAACATTTTGGTTCCCCATCGACAACCGTCAATGACGCCTTCCGGCCGGTGGTCCGATTCTGGGACCGCATTACCCATCCGGCCCAGGTGCTTACCGCGCTACCCCAGGTGGTTTCGATGCTCCTAGATCCCGGTGAGTGTGGTCCGGCATTTCTTGGGCTCCCGCAGGATGTAGCCGCCACCGCACATGACTATCCGGAGTCCTTCTTCGAGCGAAAAGTGCGCGCGATCCCACGCCCGCGACCTGACGTCGATGAGGTCTTAGCTGCCGTGAATTTGCTAAAGACCGCGAAGCACCCGGTACTTATTGCCGGCGGTGGCGTGCACTACTCACGTGCCGAGGCAGAACTTGCAACTTTCGCCTTAGCCCACGGCATTCCCGTTGTCGAGACCATCGCGGGTAAATCATCACTACTTGCCGATCACCCTTGTTATGTCGGGCCACTTGGGGTTACTGGCGCCGACGCGACCAATGCCTTTTGCGCCCAGGCCGATGTGATCATCGCCGTCGGGACTCGGTTGCAGGATTTCACCACCGGTTCCTGGACCCTATTTTCACCCACGGCGCGGTTCATCTCGATCAATGCGGCGCGCTTTGATGCCATTAAGCGGGTGTCGGTTGCGGTAGTCGGTGATGCCCGCGAATGCTTGTCGGGTCTGACCGAGGGGCTTAGCGGCTGGAGTGCGCCGGATAGTTGGTTACAAAGTGGCGCGCGGTCACGGGTAGAACTGCAAACATTGGTTGACAGCAGGGCGGCGGCTGACGAAATCGCACCGATGAGTTACGCGCAGGTTATCGCCGCGGTCCACGCGGCCGCGACGCCCGATGATTATGTGTTAACGGCTGCCGGCGGATTACCAGGTGAGCTCAATGTGAATTGGATGAGTAAGGGAATTGCCACATTTGATTGCGACTACGGCTTCTCTTGTATGGGCTACGAGATCTCCGGTGCCTGGGGTGCGGCATTTGCTCGCGATAAGGGCGAAGTATTCGCATTGGTTGGAGATGGATCCTATTTGATGCTCAATAGCGATATCTATGCGTCGGTGCTTTCAGGGAAGAAGTTCATTCTCGTGGTTTTGGACAATGCCGGCTATGCGGTAATCGAAAGGCTTCAGGTAGGTAAGGGCGGGCGCTCTTATAACAACATGCTTCGCGATTCACGCGGTGACGGCAGCGAGGTTCGCGTTGATTTTCGCGCCCACGCGCAGGCCATGGGAGCTTGGGCGGTGCAGGCGGAAAGCGTGGAGGAGCTGGCGGCGGCACTTGTGACCGCCCGCGCAAGTGCGCGAACCAGTGTCATCGTGGTTAGTGCCCGTGAAAACGATTGGACCCCCGGGGGTGCCTTTTGGCAGGTTGGGGTTCCGGAGTCAAGTGAATTAGCCGAAGTGCGCTCAGCCCGCGAACAAATGGATTCTGGTTTATCCGCCCAGCGCTCGGTTTGACTATCACTCCGAGGTGACTAGGTAGCGCAAAAATATCGAACCGTCACTGGTAAGTACCTGTTGTGGTTGCAGTGTCAAACCCGGGAATTGTGAGGGGCTTAGCAGGCGCGCTGCTGAGCCCACGAAAACGGGGCTAACTGTCAGCAGCAGCTCATCAAGGGCGTTGGCTTCAAGTAGTGCCGTAAGTAGTGTTGGCCCACCCTCGCAGTGGATACGCATTAGCCCTCGGGCGGCGAGGGCGTCGATGGCGGTGCGTAGGTCAACCTTTTGGGCCCCGCAAGCGATCAGGTCGATTCGACCTGCGAGGTCACTTGGAGCGGCGTCGATTGCGACCTGCGAGGTGAGCACCATTCCCCTTGGGGTTTGCCCAGACGCCTCAGCGAATAGGGCCAGGCCTGCGGGTAAATTCAAAGTGTTGGAGACGATGGCAATTGGCATTGGGGCGGGACGATAGTTCTCAGTGCGAACCGTGCTAGCACCCACCAAAATCACCTCGGCAGCACGGCGCAATTGGCCAAAGAGGGCGCGATCGGCGGTGGATGAGATGGATTTCGAGAGCCCATCGGACCCGGCAATACTGCCATCGAGGGTCATCACCATATTGGCCCTCACCCATGGAAGACCCCGGTTAAGGGGCCAGGGGTAGGCCGCGGCCAGGTCTGGCTCCGAAAGCTCAATAATCGGCGCTGGCCACACTCTTTTCACCCGGTCATCGTCGCATGGTCGAGTTATGTGGTTTGCTATGCCCATGGAGATGACAGGAATAATCTCAGGGCTCTTCGCAGGGATCATTATTGGGCTCATTGCGCGCCTGTTGGTGCCGACTATGCAATCAATCGGCTGCATAGTAACGATCATTATCGGTGTGCTTGGCGCATTCCTTGGCCTGGCGGCAGCCAATGCATTTGGCTACGGCAATTCATGGTTACTCGTATTCATCACACAAATATTCATCGCGACCATCCTGGTTGCGATTGTTGCAGCACTGTTCCGTCGCAGTAATACTGGATAATAACAATTTCACTTCGATCCGATATCTAGCAGGAGGTTTCAAATCATGCGTGGACGCCTACTCCGGACCGCAGCAGTTGTCGGTACCGCCAAAGTCACAGCCAATGCGATCGATGATCGCCACGACGCAAAGGCTGCCGCTGCTGCTGAGGAAGCCGCTCCCGCCGCGCCTGCAGCCCCGGCTGCCCCAGCGTTAGCGCCGAGTGATGACATCGTCACCCAGTTGACCAAGCTTGGTGAGCTAAAGGGTGCTGGCGTCCTAAGTGAAGCTGAGTTCGAAGCCGCCAAGGCGAAACTGCTGGGCTAATTGCGACACTCGGTGTTGGATTTCCAAGGCCGAGGGGCTCTTGTCACTGGTGCTGGCGCCAGTGACGGCATTGGGTATGCCACGGCAAGACTCTTAGCGGAATCAGGCGCAGCGGTCTTCTTGGTATCACTCGGTGGGCGTGCCGTTGACAGGGCTCAGGAGCTAACCGCGGCCGGACACCTCGCGTACGGTGCCAGTTGCGATCTGACCGATCCCGATGCAGTTAAGGCGCTCATGCAAGAGGTTCATGCCCGTTTGCCAGCCCTTCACGTGGTTGTCAACAATGCGGGCATGACCAGCACCGCCGGTGACTTGGCAAGGGAGTCGGGAACGGTCGACGAAGTTGAGTTCGCCGGCTGGCGGGCAGGTATCGCCCGCAATCTTGATTCCGCTTTCTTGGTCACCAAAGCTGCATTGCCTGCGCTGCGGGCCAGCGGATCAGGGCGAATCGTCATGGTTGCCAGCGTTACCGGCCCGGTGATGGCAATGGGTGGTGAGGTTGCCTATGCGGCGTCCAAGTCGGGCCTGGTTGGCTTAGCTCGCGCTATTGCAATTGATGAAGCCCGCCACGGCGTAACCGCAAATGCGGTCGCACCGGGCTGGATCACCACCGGATCCCAGACACCACACGAGTATGAGCAGGGGCTACGTACCCCGATGGGGCGATCTGCTCGACCAGAAGAGGTTGCCTCGGCGATCACCTGGCTAGCTTCACCCGGTGCCTCTTATGTCACCGGCCAGTGCCTAGTGGTCGATGGCGGCAACTCCATTGCAGAGGAACGCGCATAAGCGTCTGTTGGCCTTGGTCACTGGGGGTAGCCCCTTAATTATTGAGCCACCAGCGGCCTTTCCTTGATTTTACCCCCGGGACGTGTTCATTTAAGGACTCAATGATTAACCGTCAAGCAACTACAAGGTAGGAGCAGTAGGGACTGCCCCGGTTGTCTTCGTGTTGAGCGACCACTTAAGGACCTTGGCATTGGCTTTTCGTCCAACGATGTCAAATGGCGTGTCTTGGTTATTGGTGTCAACGCTCACCCAAGCCCCGCTCCCACGACTATCGCGTCATAGGTTCTCGTCAAGGATGCCTGCTGTAACTAAGCGCATTCGACGGTTGGTTGGATCGTAGAACGGAGTTAGTGAAACGGTGGCAGGTTGTGGAATTCCTTTGCACTGAATGGCAAAGCTTGAATTGAGGTCGATTGCCGGGTCGATCACTCCAATGCCAACGGACCGCTGCAGTGTGTGCCCGTATGCCCCACTAGTGAGCCGACCTACTGGTTTACCATCCGCAAGGATTGCTTCTTCATGAACGAGGTAGACATCTGGATTTTCGAGTAAAACGTGAACGGTCCGGTGTCTGGGGTTACTGGGATCTAGCCGAGTGAGTGCGTCGCTGCCATGGAAAGTGGCATCTCGATTTTTACGGATCGTAAATCCAAGTCCAGCGGAGTAGGGGTCGTCATGTGGCCCGATGTCGTGCCCGAGATGGCGGTACCCCTTCTCAACTCGCAATGAATCGAGCGCGAAGAATCCAACCGGTCGAAGACCAAGATCATCGCCATTGGACAGCAATGCTTGGTAGACGTTGACGGCTAGATCCGAAGGGACATACAGCTCGTAGCCCAACTCACCGGAGAAACTCAACCGCAGAGCCAAGCCGAGTCCATCCCCTACCTCGACGACGCGGCCCGTATAGGGCGGATGCGCGTCGTTAGACCACAAGTCTGGAGAGACTCGGGAGAGGAGTTCTGCGCTCTTGGGCCCCATGACAGCGATAGTCGCGGTTGCCGTGGTGATGTCGTGTACGGAAGCGTCGAAGCTACGCGCGCGACGGTTCAGGAGTGAAAACGTCTTTGTATGAGTCGCCGAAGGGGTAACAACCATGAAGCGATCGTGAGCCAGTCGGGTAATCGTTCCGTCCAATTCGATCCCGCCACCGGAGTTCAAAAAGAGTGTGTAGACAACCCGACCAACATTGACATCGACATTAGCGGTAGCTGCACTTTCACAGACAGCGAGCGCCTGGGGACCGTACACTTCAAATTTTGCGAAGGCACTGAGGTCGAGCACACCGACACCTGTCCGAACGGCGTGATGCTCTAGGGCAACCTGATCAAACCACCCTGGCTTGGCGAAAGAGTACGAGTCTTCAACGGTTGGCCCGCCGAACCAGATGGCACGCTCCATGCCATTGATCTCGCCGAACCGGGCGTCGAGCTCGGCGAGGACAGCGTGCAATGGGCCACGTCTAACCCCGCGGGCTGTTTGGGACTGGTAGTTAGGCCAATGCATTGCGTAGAGCCGACCAAGGCTCTCCCGGGTTCGCTCATGTAGATAGCGCCGATTGCTCTGATGGCGGGAAAAGCGCTGGACATCGACAAGTGTGGAGTCGAAGTCTGGATGACCATTCATAATCCACGAGGCCAACTCCCGTCCTACCCCCGGGGCGTAGATTATTCCCTGCGAATTCATGCCAGCGGCAACGAATAGATTCTCGACCTCCGCAGTTTCCCCAATTAGCAGGTTCGTATCCGGCGTGAAACTCTCGGGTGCGTTCAAGAAACGGTCGTATCCGACTTCTGCAAGAACTGGAATTGTGCGCTCTGCTTGCGAACGGACAGGTTGAAAGTGTTCCCAATTAGGGTCAAATTCCGCAAAGCCAGAGGTGACAATCTCCGGCGTGGATCGAGGAATTCCCTTTGGCTCGAAGGCGCCAACCAGAAGCTGATCACCTTCGGTGCGGACGTAGTAACTGTTATCAACATCACGTAAGACCGGTAGTGGCTGCTGCAGATTAACAATACTGTTAGATCTCACATGGACATGCTCGGCTGCGAAAAGTGGTAGGTGCACACCAGCCGAGAAGGCAAGATCTCTACTCCACAACCCACAAGCGAGCACTACATAGTCGGCGTGTACATCGCCATTGTCCGTTCGAACTCCTCGGATCACTCCGTCGGATGTTAGGAGTTCATGAACTTGAACATGTTCACGAATGGCTACACCGAGTAATGATGCTTCCTTTGCCAGAGCGATGGCCGCATAACCCGGGTTGACGTACCCATCATCGGGAAAATGTAATCCAGCAAGGACTCCTGACATGTCGGCAAGAGGCCAAAGACCGGCGATCTCTTCCTTGGTTATGAGTGCCGAGGCGACACCGCAAAGTTGGGCCGTGTCGTGTGCATCGATTATTTCATCAACCCGCTCCGCCGTGCGCGCAATGGTGATGGAGCCCGCCTGTGTTAGGCCCAGATCGGTCTTACTCTGCAAACGGGAGTACAGATCTGGTCCGTACTGCGCCAGGCGCGTCAGGGATACAGAACCCCGGGCATTTGCGATGAGACCTGCCGCGTGCCAGGTTGTCCCACTGGTCAGGACATTGCGTTCGATAAGGAGCACGTCAGCGATACCGAGTTTTCCGAGGTGGAAAGCAACACTTGAACCAACAATTCCGCCACCCACCACGATCACCGACGCGCGCTTGGGGAGCGGGTCACGCGCCTGCGAAGTGATGAGCGCGGCACTTAGCGTCCTGTCAGCGAGCCGATCCATGCCCCCATCATTGCCCATAAGTGGTACGGAATGCATGATTTGGCAACGAACTCCTTCAGCATTCGCGCACTAGCATTGAAGGGGGTCCAGTACTGACTGGAACCGAATCAAGGCCTCTGCCGCAGATTACCCCTGGCAATTACGGTGGGCCTGAGGTTCCGTCACATCTCAACCATCTCAACGGCTGAGTTCCTATAGTGGACCGTACAAGACTTGAACTTGTGGCCTCTCCCGTGTCAGGGGAACGCTCTAGCCAACTGAGCTAACGGTCCATGCTGTGAAAACGAAGGCTACCAGTGCGGAGCCGACCAAATGTGCGTGGGTTACCGCACTCGTGGAGGTGGAGACGGGATTTGAACCCGTGTACGCGGCTTTGCAGGCCGCTACCTCGCCTCTCGGTCACTCCACCATGGCGCCGTGCCACCCACTCGGGGTGTCTGGCATTTTCGAGCGGACGACGGGATTCGAACCCGCGACCCTCACCTTGGCAAGGTGATGCGCTACCAGCTGCGCTACGTCCGCATACGACCTGAAAGAGTTTTCGCAATTTCAGGCCGAAAGGGAACAATATCTGACGAAGGGTTGGACATAGCATGATGGGGCCCATGACGCAGGCTTTTGCTCACTTGGGGGGCAGGTGGGCTACCGGGGTCAGCGACGTCACAAACGACCTCGGGGCTTTGGACGGTGGGGGCCGCTGGGCGGTGTTGTTGCCCTATAGCGGCCCTCCGGTCGCTATTAGGTTCAGAAGTTGGCTTGAGCAGCCCAGAGTGGTTAGGCCGCTGGGGCTTGGGTCGAGCGAGGTTGGTCCGATTAGGTGGCAGGGTCCACCGGCCAATTCATGGAGCTCGTCGGTCGACGAACCTGAGTACCTAGCTGCGGTTGAGGAGGTAAGAACCGCTATCGCGGCAGGATCGGTGTATCAGGCAAATATTTGCCGGGTCTTGAGCGCCCAACTACCTGATACAGGGCAAAGCGATATTGCCGGCCTGTATGAGTTGCTGCGGGTTGGTAATCCAGCCCCTTATTCCGGGATGATCTGCGCACCTGAACTTGGCATCGAAGTAGTCACTGCGAGTCCAGAACTGTTCTTGGAGCGCCAAGAAGGTGTTATTCGCTCAGGTCCGATCAAAGGCACCGGGAAGGTGGCGGGGGATCTAACCGCCAAAGATGAAGCCGAAAACGTGATGATCGTGGATTTAGTGCGCAATGATTTATCAAAAGTCTGTGCAACGGGCTCAGTTACGGTGCCAGAACTTCTTAAAGTGGAGGTGCATCCTGGACTCGTGCATTTGGCCTCATATATCTCCGGGACATTGCTTCCGGACGCCGGTTGGCCGCAGATAATCGAGGCAACCTTCCCCCCGGGCTCGATAACGGGAGCGCCGAAATCGTCCGCCATCCGGATAATTGGTGAGCTTGAGCCGGCACCTCGCGAGTACTACTGCGGCGCGATTGGCTGGGTTGATGCCGACGAAGGCACCGCATGTTTAGCAGTCGCGATCCGAACTTTTTGGAAGTCAGCTGGACAATTGCATTTTGGCACCGGTGCTGGCATAACTTGGTCATCGGATGCGCAGGCCGAATGGCGCGAAACGCAGCTCAAAGCAGCGCACCTGACCACTGTTGCTGCTGGCTCATGGCAAAGTTAGACCCCATGTGGATGAAGCCGCAATGATGATCTGGGTTGGCGATCGAGATTTTGGCTCGCTGGTATCGCAAGATGAAGCACTGATCTCGGTTTTGGATCACGGCTTCACCGTGGCCGATGGCATATTCGAAACACTGAAAGTTGTTAATGGTTCTGCATTTGCCATCAGTCGACACCTTCGGCGCCTAAGCGCCTCTGCTCGCGCAATGGGTTTGGTTGATCCTGATCTTGATGTCATTCGCGCGGCCGTGGGTGAAGTGCTCTTCGCGAATCGGCCCCTGTTAACCGGGCTGGGCCGCCTCCGCATTACCTACACCGGGGGCTTCACCCCCTTGGGTAGTGATCGTGGGGCCGCGGTACCGACGCTGGTGGTGGCCGTGGCGCCACAAACCCCGTGGCCCGATACCACCACGGTGGTGACGGTGCCTTGGGTCCGAAATGAACGATCGGCCATAGCGGGGGTTAAGACAACTTCGTACGCAGAGAATGTGATCGCCTTGTTGCGGGCCCACGAGCTTGGAGCCTCAGAAGCAATCTTGGCTAATACTCGTGGTGAACTCTGTGAAGGCACCGGCACCAACGTTTTCGTGATCATCGATGGTCAAGTATTTACCCCGCCGCTGACGAGTGGTTGCCTTGCTGGGGTAACCCGCGAATTA
>BJGE01000042.1 GCA_014190275.1 Actinomycetes bacterium
GCATCAGTGCTCGCACCGACGGGCACGATCGGGTTCATGATGGACTGCGATACCACCGGCATTGAGCCGGATTTCTCGCTAGTTAAGTTCAAGAAACTAGTTGGCGGCGGGTCAATGCAGATCGTCAACCAAACTATCCCGCGCGCACTTCGTCGCCTCGGCTACACCGAGGAGACCATCGAAGCCATCGTGGAATTCATCTCTGAAAATGGGCACGTAATCGATGCTCCAGGGCTAAAGACCGAGCACTACCCGGTCTTCGACACCGCGATGGGGGTGCGCTCTATCACCCCGATGGGACACGTGCGCATGATGGCAGCTGTGCAGCCGTTCATCTCCGGGGCCATTTCGAAAACCGTCAACATGCCGCAGTCGGCTACGGTTGAAGAAGTTGAAGAAATTTACTTCCAGGGCTGGAAGTACGGCCTTAAAGCGCTCGCGATCTATCGTGATAACTGCAAGGTGGGGCAGCCTTTGTCAGATGGCAAGGCGGCAAAGGTCGACGAAATAGTTGACGCCACCGCAGCAGCGATCGCGCACCTTGTTGGTCAACCAACTAGGCGGCGGTTGCCCAAGTCTCGGCCTAGTCTGACCACAAGCTTCTCGGTCGCTGGCGCTGAGGGCTATATGACCGCTGGTAGTTACCCTGATGACGGCCTCGGTGAGGTCTTCCTCAAACTTGGTAAGCAAGGCTCCACCCTGGCCGGTGTCATGGACGCCTTTTCGATTGCGATCAGTATTGCGCTGCAGTATGGCGTGCCGCTAGAAGCCTTCGTAAGTAAATTCGTGAATATGCGCTTCGAGCCGGCGGGGATGACCGATGACCCAGATATCCGGATATCGCAGTCGATCATGGACTACATCTTCCGGCGTCTTGCGTTGGACTACCTGCCTTATGAAAAGCGGGCGGCGCTGGGTATCCACAGTGCCGATGAGCGAGCGGCAACCGTGGAAGTGAACTACGCGCAGTATGCGCCGGCAGCAGATGATCTCGACGTGGCTATCGCTGAGGTGGGCGATATAACCGAGGTGGGCGAGGTCGCACGTGCGGCCTCGGTGCGGTCCGTTAGCAAAGCGCACTCCAGTGCCGAGCTGCTGGAGGAGATCACCGGCACCGCTTCCGATGCACCGCTTTGCATGACGTGCGGTATCAAGATGCGCCCAGCAGGCAGTTGCTACGTCTGTGAAGGGTGCGGCAGCACTTCAGGATGCAGTTAATCCGTAGTCAAGACATCAGTAGGTACAAGTTGGTACCCTCAGCGAACACGTCTACCTAGGGAGAACCGCTGATATGAACCTCGGAGAGTCGATCTGGACTTTGCTCGTCATTTTCCTCATGATCATGTTTTTTATGATCTTCTTCATGGTCGTGCTGGATCTATTCAGTGACCATCAAGAAAGTGGTCTCGCCAAGGCCGTCTGGATCATCTTCTTGATCTTGCTCCCGCCCCTCACCGTGCTTATCTACGTCATCGTGCGCGGCAATGGAATGGCCCAGCGCCGGCAAAAGCAGGCCGAGCAGGTGCAAAGTGAGCAGAAGGCCTATATCCAGTCAATGGCTGGAACCAACTCACCGGCCGACCAAATTGCCTCGGCCAAGGCGCTACTCGATGCCGGAACCATCTCGCAGCAGGACTTTGATTCACTAAAAGCGAAGGCCCTGGCGTAATTCGTTGCAGTTGCACTTCGTCTTGGGCGGCAGGTTACTCTAAGGCCGCCCAAGACGAAGGAAGTATTTATGAGGCCGGCGCCCAGGCTCGATAACCAAGTCCGTTGGGCCGCAATGAGGTTGCTCCTAAGGCTTGGACTCCAAAAACCACTTCCGGTTGGTGACTGGGCCGGTCGAAGGGCGCGCTCGAATGTGCTGCAAGGTAAACTGGCGAAAATATCGCAGAGAATCGCCCCGGCCCCCAGTGACGTTGACACCTTGGAGTTGGCCTGCGGTAGACCCGACGGCAGTATCATCCCGCTTAGGCTGTATCGCCGCCGGGGAAGTCGCACCCGGGCGCTAATCGTGTATGTGCACGGCGGTGGAATGATCATGGGTACTGTCGACGCCTACGACGCGATCTGTTCGAAATACGCCTCCTATGCAGATATCGCGGTGTTATCGGTTGACTATCGGTTGGCACCAGAGCATCCATTTCCCGCTGCAATCTTGGATGTCAGCTCCAGCCTGGCTTGGGCGAGGCAGCATTCGGCTGAACTGTCAATTGACCCCGAGCGCATTGGCATCGCTGGGGACAGCGCAGGCGGCGGGATAGCCGCCGGCGTAATGTTGAAGTCCCGCGATGAAGGCTTTGAGTTATCCGGGGCAATGCTCATCTACCCGATGCTTGATGATCGCACGGTGGCACCGGGCGTGGACGGCCCGAGACTTACCGGACCATTTGTCACGTGGTCGTACCACGACAACATCACCGGATGGCAGTGCCTACTGGGTAGTTGTGCCGGCGACTTGATTCCGCCTTATGCGGCGCCGGCGCGGGAAACAAAGCTCGGTGGGTTGCCACCGGTTTATCTCGAAGTTGGTGATCTGGATATCTTCCATGACGAGGACAAGAGCTTTGCGGAACGGATTGCTGCTTCCGGGGGTGAAGTATCGTTGCATCTGCGCCCGGGTTGTCCACATGGGTATGAGGTGGTTGCGCCAAAGTCCCGTATTGCCCAACTTGCGATGCAGCAGCGCTACGAATTCTTGCGCACCTTGACCTAGCTTCGAGCCAGTCAAGGCACCTCATGGAGCCGGCCCAGCGCCGTTAGCCGGCGCGCCAACGGCCGAACCGGGCCGCCTTTCGTATTTTGTCGACTTGGACCCCCGGATGGGGTCGATCTCGCGTAGGGTGCACTCAGGGGGCGGTAGGTAGACGGTCGCGTTGGCAAAGGGAGTGAGAATGGGTGTAAGGCGCCAAGCGCAGACGCGAGTAATCATGTCGGTGGCACTAGTTGGGGCCTTACTGCTGGCGGGCTGTTCATCAGAGCCTGAAGCCGTACCCGCGCCGAGCCTGTCCTCGGCCTTGGCCACGCCGAGTGCTGATGCGGTCGTCACCTTCGACGCTCAAGCAACATGTGAAACCTACTTCCAGTTGGACCTACTTCGCAGTACGGTCGCCGCCGGTATTAAGGATTTGAGTAAGAAGGAGCGCCGGGCATTGCTTGTTGAGTACCAGCAATTGGTGGCCGACCTTTCGGGCACCTCAGGCGATGCCGTTAGTTCCGGTGAGCTGCCCCAGGAGGTGCTGACCAATGCGGAGAAGATGCAAATGATTTTGGATAAATTCAAAAAGAAGGACGGCGTCGACTCATTGTCCAAGAAGCAAAAGAAGCGCCTGACACTACAGGCCAACCGCGTCGAAGCGCAGTGCGCTACGGCCGGTTACGCTCTACCTCAAGAAAATATTGATGCTCGGGAGTTGATTCCGTAATACATGTCAGGTAACTATTTACCAGATCCACAGCGTTATGACGGTCGCATGCCCTACCGGCGTACCGGACAAAGTGGCTTGCTGCTACCGGTGGTTTCCCTTGGGTTTTGGCATAATTTCGGAGACGATAAGCCGCGCGAAGTTCAGCGCGCGATCATGCAGCGGGCTTTCGACCTGGGTATCACCCATTTTGACCTAGCAAATAATTATGGCCCACCCGCTGGTGCTGCCGAGGAAAATGTCGGGCGGATCCTGCGGGATGACTTTTCCGGACTTCGTGATGAGCTGGTAATTTCCAGTAAGGCCGGTTGGGATATGTGGCCCGGCCCCTATGGGGATTTGGGTTCGCGAAAGTACCTGCTAGCTAGCCTTGACCAAAGCCTAGAGCGGCTGGGCCTGGACTACGTGGACATCTTTTATCACCATCGACCCGATGCTGACACCCCGATTGCGGAATCAATGGGCGCGCTGCACACAGCGGTGCAGCAAGGCAAAGCACTTTATGTTGGGATTTCCTCCTATTCGCCCTCGCGTACCTTGGCGGCTGCCCGGATCCTCGCCGACCTTGGAACGCCACTTCTCATCCATCAGCCCTCGTACTCAATGTTCAACAGGTGGCTCGAAGATGGCTTACTTGATGCGCTGGCAGAGGTAGGTGCAGGCTGCATAACCTTTAGCCCACTTGCCCAGGGGCTATTAACCGACAGGTACCTAAACGGGGTGCCTGCCGAGTCACGGGCGGCGCAGGGCAAGAGCCTGTTTGACTCCCATCTTCGCGATGAGAATCTGGACCGGGTGCGCGGGTTGGCGGCTATCGCATCTGGCCGTGGGCAATCTTTGGCCCAACTCGCCGTGGCTTGGACCCTACGTGATGAGCGGGTCACCACCACCTTGCTGGGTGCCAGTAGCGTTGAACAGTTGGAGGAAACGGCCCAGGCCGTCCAAAATCTGGCTTTTTCGGTGGCTGAACTCGCTCAGATTGATCAATTTGCGACCGAGGCGGATATTAATTTATGGGGGGCGCAGTCGCTAATCCCGTAATGTCTCATTTTCACGGCAAGGTCTGATTGCAGCCCCGCCAGTAAAGGGGACCGAAAAGAGAAAGTTGGAGCAGATGAGTCCACTTCGTTCCACCCGAGGATTAGCTACTGGGCTTGCCGTGTGCGGCGTGCTATTGGCATCGACTTTGGTGGGGGCGGCTACTGCGAGTGCGGGTGAGACCGTTGACATTAGTGTGAGCAATGGCACCGTAGGAGTCTCGCAACGAGTGACGGCAACCGTATATAGCGATGGGGGCGTTGGATCTCCGGCCGGAACCATCACGTTCACCGCGGGAGGCCAACAAATTGGTGCGCAGCCGGTAGGTGGGTCACTTGGTAGCTCCGCGCAGATCAACTGGAGTCCCGGGACGGCGGTGAGTACAAATGTGGTTGCTAATTTTGTGGGAGCAAACGGGGATACGGCCGGTGATAGTGCCACGGTTTCGGTGAACCAGGTTGACACGTCAACAAGCATGACTACCCCAGGCTCGGCGGCCACCTCCTCGCAGGTGTCGATAGCTGCAAATGTGCGAGCAACACAAGGTGGATATGTGCCCACCGGTACGGTAACTTTCTACTCCAATGGTGGCTCGGTTATCGGCAGCTCTGGCTTAGACGGCAACGGCAAGGCCACCATCTCCTACACCGTGCCCGCGGCAACTGGCACCATCTATCTCTATGCCACCTACAACGGTGACGCCAACGCTTATGCATCCAAACGTAGTGCGACCGACTCAATCAAGGTGACCTCTCAAGCCGCAAGCGTGTCAGTTGTGGTTCCACAGACAAATTACGTGAACTCACCTGTTCAATTGACCGCGAAAGTCAACCCGGCTTCCGCAACCGGGACAGTTCAGTTCTCGGTAGATGGAAAGTATTTAGGAACCAGCAAGGTGTCGGGTGGTAACGCTACGTTGACGTGGGTTCCAAGCGCCCTTGGAACTTTCACCATCAGCGCAAAGTACAGCGGCGGGGGTGGGGTTGATGGTGGTACTGCCTCAAATAGTGTTTCTGTCACCATGCCGCTTAAGCCGGATCAGATCTCGCTAAATCCAAACGGTGCAGCAGGGGTCTGGGCGCCTGGATCAGTCAACACCTTGGCCAATGGCGCTACTATCCAGTTCAATATGAGCAGCGCTGCTGGCCTGCCGGTGACATTAACCGTGAACAGCCCATGCAGTGTGAGTGGAAATACTCTTCGCGTAAATGGGGTCGGTGGGCCATGCACGCTTGTTGCCGCCACGCCAGGCGGCAATGGGTTCGCTCCAACTACCCAGCAGTACACCATCGTGACCGGTACCGGGAGTCAGACCGCCAGTGTGTTGGCGCCAAGTTCCGGCTCCTACAAAAAAGGAAAATTGTTGAAATTAAGCACTATCGGCACGGTGACAAATCTTGGGCAGCCCGTCACGTGGAAGGTGACGAAGGGGGCATCGGTATGCAAGGTGAAGACCGGCGGTGGCTACTACAAGTTGAAGTTGGTGAAGGCCGGTAAATGCACAGTAATCGGTTCAGCGCCAGCGGTCGCGGGCCAGTGGTCGAACTTCTCGACAAGTCGAAAATACAGCGCTAAGTAGGTGATGATTAGCGGGTTGAGTCAGTGTTCACGCGCCCGAAGGAACTCGATCCCCGGAGGCCTGATTTCACCGGATTAGGCCCGGGCTGGCAGTTACATGAACTCCTGCGGGTTCGGGCCGGTGCGGTGACCGTTTTCGATCGCGGCCATCGCGGACATATTCGCAGGCGTGAGGGCAAAGTCAAACACATCGATGTTCTCTCGAATTCTCGCTGGGGTAACTGACTTAGGCAGCACCACGTTTCCAAGTTGCAGGTGCCAACGGATCATCACCTGTGCAGGGCTTTTGGCGTGTTCGGCTGCGACGGCGGCGAGAACCGGATTCGAAATCAATTCGCCCGAGGCAAGTGGACTCCATGCCTCGATCAGGATGCCTAATTCTGCGGCTTTCCCGCGCAACTGAGCCTGGGGCAGCCATGGGTGCAATTCAATCTGGTCGAGAACTGGCACCACGCCGGTCTCGTCAATAATGTGGGTAAGGTGCTGCTCGTGGAAGTTAGAAACACCAATTGAGCGTGCCCGTCCGGCTGCGTGCAGCGCTATCACTGCGCGCCAGGTCGACAAGTAGTCTCCGGTCACCGGGGCAGGCCAGTGCACGAGATAAAGGTCGACTTCATCAACTCCCAATAGGGCTAGGCTCTTGTCAAAGGCACGCAAAGTCTGGTCGTAGCCATGGTCGGTGTTCCAGACTTTCGTGGTCAAGAAGATTTCATCACGTTCGAGCCCAGATCGAGCAATGGCCTCGCCCACCCCGCGTTCATTTTCATAGACGGCGGCGGTGTCTACATGCCGGTAGCCGACTTCAAGGGCGGTAAGTGTTGCGGCTGTTACCTCATCATCGGGTATCTGCCAGACCCCGAACCCAATCTGTGGGATCGTTTTGCCGTCATTCATTGTCAAACTTGGTGCAGTTGGCATGAGCTAGCTCCCAGAAGTCGGTTTATTACCTCATTTAGGGCCACAATACTCTCGTTTGGATGTGAATATGCCAATCCAGCGGTTGAATCATGCTGTTCTGTAGGTGCGTGAGTTACCGCGCAGTACGTATCGCTAGCTAGTGAACCGATTTCAGTTTACCCAAAGCCTTAGTTGTAAAATGCCATGGGCGGCCTTAGCCTTTAAGGGTGAGGTCTGTTAAGGCATTTTCGACGCTCGCAGTTTTCGCGCTCATCGTTGCAGCAGTTGGTAGCGTCTTATTCATTGGGCGACAAGAAATCTTTTTTGTGAATTCCGTCCCTGTGGGGAACCCCGTTACTCAGGTCTTCCTCGAGCCGGGAACCCAAGACCCATCGCAAGAGCCGGTGGTAGCCGATGATCCGGCGCCGTCGCCGCGATCGGTCTACGCGCAGACCCGGATAATGTTGTTGACCCTCCTGCCGGTTGCCGGCACTGCTGACACCTTGTTAGAACTGGACAAGATCACACGCCTGGACCCACAAATTGCCGGAGTTTGTCACGCGTTAGCACATGATTTGGGTCACGCAGCGCTGATCTTGGCACACGGGGAGGTATCGCAAGTTCTAAATGATCGCGATGACGTTTGCGGCGGTGGATTCACCCACGGGGTGGTGGAGCAGGCACTGGGTAAATCCAAGAACCTGGTACGTGACCTGCTTCGAATTTGTGCCCCACGGCAGGACGGCTCCTGTTTTCACGGAGTCGGGCACGGGCTGATGTTTGCAACTGACATGAAAGTTGCTGATGCTCTTGACTTCTGCGACCGAGCCCCCGCGGAGATTCGCGCACACCGGTGTGGTGAGGGAGTATTCATGCAGTATTTCAGTGTTGATATCGCCGGAGGGCACTGGAATAGAAGTGGCGCGCCTAGCCCCACAATGGACGATGCGCTCGATACCTGTGGGCGGACGCGAAGTTTCTACGCGGCCAATTGCTGGTTCTATGCACCGACTGTTTGGCTGGCGGAGCGAGTTGATGACTATGAGGGTGCCCTTGACTGGTGTCGATCGGTAGGCGCTGACCTATGGCAGGCCACCTGCGCCCGCGGGGTTGGCAGTCGCACCATCAAATACCATCCGGATAACCCGCTGATCGGGGCCGCAGTGTGCGGTGCTGCTGGCAGCTTGCGTGACCCTTGTTTAGCGGGCATGGGTTCATATTGGTCGGTTCATTGGAAAGGGGAGCGACCTGCCCGTGATGTTTGTAGGCTACTGGGTGACGCAGAGCTCGCGCGGCGCTGCCTATTGGTAACGACCTGATGGAAGGCATCAAATGAAGTTCGTCAGCCGAATAGCGTTCACGGCATTTATTGCGGCCACCTTGTTCATTCCAGGTATGGGATCGGCCCTAGCGGTGTCTGAGGTGATGGTGGTCAGCTCGATTCCTGAGTCAGGTTCGAAAACTATCAAGGTGCCTGCTGGCAGCAGTGTGCGTTTCAGGATCGCGTCAAACGCCACGACGGGGTACACCTACACCGTTACCACCTTGATGAATACCGCCGAGGCAACTGTTTCAAAAGCTCGATACGTCGCACCGGCGGATCCAATTCCCGGCAAGGGTGGGAAAACTGTTGTTGCGGTGATTCCTGAGCACTCCGGAGTCACGGTCATCAAGTTCACCAATATCGCCCCGGGGGGCGCCGAAGCCGGGAGCAGCAAGGTCCGCCTGCTGTTCGTGGACTGAACATGACCGAAACCCGCTATGTCTTTGACTTCGCCGAGGGCGGTCGTGAGCAAAAGGACCTGCTCGGCGGCAAAGGCGCCAACTTGGCAGAGATGACCCGACTCGGACTCCCGGTACCGCCGGGTTTCACGATTACCACCGACGCGTGCAGATGGTTTCTGCAGCATGATCAAGAGCCGGTGAATCTTCGGGTGCAGGTTACCGCCGCACTGCGGCGCCTTGAAGACAATCTCAATAGACGCCTAGGTGATCTGCACGACCCGCTGTTGGTTTCGGTCCGCTCGGGGGCGGTCTTCTCGATGCCCGGCATGATGGACACCATATTGAATGTCGGACTAAATGACGCCTCGGTCAAAGGGTTAGTTGATATTTCTGGGGATGCCCGTTTTGCGTGGGACTCCTACCGGAGATTGATCTCGATGTTTGGCCGAACCGTTATGGGAGTTGACCCAGCGCTATTCGCGAATGAACTTGAAAATGCGGTGGTTACCGCCGCAGTAGCGAACGAAAGCCGCCTGGATGAGGTCGACCTGCAGCACCTCGTCGAACGCTACAAGGAGATAATCCGCGATCAGACGGGCAGGGATTTCCCGCAGCACCCACGCGAGCAACTTGACCTAGCGGTGCATGCGGTTTTCGAATCTTGGAACGGTGATCGCGCCAAGTTGTATCGCCGTCGTGAGCGTATTCCGAATGATCTAGGCACGGCGGTCAACGTCTGCACGATGGTGTTCGGCAACCAAGGAGATGACTCCGGTACGGGTGTGGCATTTACCCGCGATCCTGCGACCGGATCGGCCGGGCACTACGGCGACTATCTACCAAATGCTCAAGGCGAGGACGTTGTTGCCGGTATTCGCAACACGTTGACTTTGGCCGATCTGGCAGTGCAAAACCATGAAGTTGCCGAGCAGCTTGCGTCTACTATGCGCCGCCTGGAGACCCACTACCGCGATCTATGTGATATCGAATTTACCGTAGAACGCGGCAAACTTTGGATGCTGCAAACACGAATTGGAAAACGCACCGCAGGGGCTGCATTTCGGATCGCCTGCGAGTTCTTGGACGAGGGGTTGATAACCGAAGATGAGGCACTGGCTCGGGTCAGCGGCGCTCAACTCTCCCAATTGCTTGTTCCACAACTTAAGTTAGGAAGTGATCGCACCGTCATAACCAAGGGGATCGCCGCATCACCTGGTGCTGCGGTTGGTCAGGTGGTGTTCGATCCGGCCCGAGCGGTGGCCTTGGCCGACGCCGGCAAGCAGGTGGTTCTAGTTAGGCGGGAGACCAACCCCGATGATCTAGCCGGGATGGTGGCAGCCGTTGGTATCTTGACAAGCCGCGGCGGCAAGACCAGTCATGCGGCTGTGGTAGCACGGGGGATGGGCAAACCGGCGGTCTGCGGTGCTGATGCGCTAGTAGTTAATGAGGCCGAAGGCGTGGCGACCGCTATCTCGGCCGATGGCATTTCACGCACTATCCGCGAGGGCGACTTCATCTCCTTGGACGGCGCTTCCGGTGAAGTATTCCTGGGTGAATTGCCGGTCTCCCCATCTCCGGTGGTCCGTTATCTACTTGAAGGGGTAGATGCCGTCCTGCCCTCCTTGAGCGTCGACGATGCAGCGGTAGTTAAATGTGTTGATCGACTGTTGAAATACTCTGACAAAGTGCGAAGGCTTCACGTCCGAGCCAATGCTGATACCCCAGAGGATGCGCTGCGGGCGCGCTTGCTCGGTGCCGAGGGTATTGGTCTATGTCGAACCGAACATATGTTCCTTGGTGAGCGACGTGAGCTAATCGAGCATGTGATCCTCGCCGAGACCGCTGCTGAGCGCGAAGTGGCGCTGGCGGCACTTATGCCACTGCAGCGCCAAGATTTTATTGAGATATTGGAAGCGATGGACGGGCTACCGGTCACGGTTCGCCTCCTTGACCCACCGCTACATGAGTTCTTAACTGATCGCGCGGAGTTAATGGTTCGAGTGGCGCTGGCCGAGGAGCGTGGCACTGACCATAGCGCCGATGATCGGATTTTGGCGGCGGTTAATCGGCTCCATGAATCCAACCCCATGTTGGGGCTGCGCGGTGTCCGGCTTGGCTTGGTAGTGCCGGGACTGTACGCCTTGCAAGTACGGGCACTCGCGGAGGCCACTATCGCGCGCTTGGCAGCAGGTGGCAGACCCCAACCCGAAATCATGGTGCCACTTGTCGGATCGGCCCGGGAATTGCTCCTTATCCGTGAAGAAATTGAACAGGTACTTGCGGAGGTGGGCGCCGAAGCGGGGCGTTCAATCGTGATGCCGATTGGCACGATGATCGAACTACCGCGCGCCGCCCTGACCGCCCACCGCATCGCCGAAGTTGCCGACTTCTTCTCTTTCGGAACCAATGATCTAACCCAGACCACCTGGGGATTCAGCCGTGACGATGTGGAGGCCGCGTTCTTCGCGGCCTACTTGGAAAAAGGCGTACTGACGATTTCACCGTTCGAGACCCTTGATGCAGATGGCGTGGGCCGCCTTGTAGACATCGCGGTCCGTGAAGGCCGGCAAGCGCGGCCGGATCTGAAGCTTGGTATTTGCGGGGAACACGGTGGTGATCCGGAGTCAATCCACTTCTTTGATGAGGCGGGCTTGGACTACGTTTCGGCGAGCCCGTTTCGGGTTCCGGTGGCGCGCCTTGAGTCAGGACGGGCCGTCATTACCGACCTAACTAGTGATTCGCGGTAGCGCCGTAGTAGATAGATTCCCAAACTGGTGACCCAGAACGCAAGGTGATGCCGTCGGCGAAATCCACGTATTCGGCCGGTGGGTTCGCGATGAAGGCGGCAAAAGTAACGCCCGAATTTGAGGTGCGTGGATCGGTTAGCACTACCTCATGGGACAAGGTCTGACGCAGATCTAGATCATCATCAAGCGCCCGCTGCAAAGCCGCTAAGCGGCGGATGGACGAACGGGTCGAATTGGCCTGGTTGGCGAGCAGATGGTTCGTATGCGCACACTGCGCGACCGAGGGCGCGGTTATCTGTTGGACTTGCCCTGGACCGCACTCCCAGGTGGCGATTCCATCGGAGGCCGAGACGGTGTAAGCCTGCCCCGCTGCATGCGGCACGCTGGTTAGAAACTGCGCTGCTTGGGCCAAACTGGTCAAAGTAAGTAGGTGGCGCATGATGAAGGTGACACCCAGGCCGTTGCTATCGGCCTGGAATTGTTCCAGTGCATTTACCGCTACCCCGAGGCCGGCCGAGTTCGCTCCGCATAGCCCAATCATCCCGGGATAACTCATAACGAGCCCGGTTGGGGCCAGGTCGGATTGGATCCGGAGCACTAGTAGCCGACCTGCCGCCCAGATTGGCAGGTCCATGGTTTGCCCGATAAAGCGATCGCGCATTCGGGCCACCACCGAGCAGCCCAACCCGCCGGTAAAACTCCACACTTCATCGAGGAAGCAAAGGAGCATGATCTCCTCGAGATCGACGTTTGCGCCAGCAGCGAGCCCGATGACCTCCTCCCAAAGATCCGGGGTTAGTGAGCGCGCCGTCTGGGCTAGCTCACTGTGCAGGAGTCGATCGGCGACGGCGTCAACATCAACCCCGTTCACGATTAGATGCTGGCGCAGTGCCCTCCCGGTATCGGCAATCTGCCCGGCTCGCGCCTGGCCATGGCCAAATCCTCGGGCACCGCCGGGGCCACTTAGTGTGAGCACGTCCAGATTGATAGTTATCTCTTTCGCTTGATCACAATTGTGATGACCGGGATGACGATGATGGCGCCAACGATGATAAACGGTATAAAGAATCCCGCGCTGGTGATCAGGAAAGCGATGAGGGCCAAAAATGCCGACCAGCCATTTTGCAGCCCGGCCAGGAATCCTGGGGCAGTATTCGAAGTGAGCTCAGTTATCGGCGAAACAGCAACGGTCACAGTTGACATGGACACCTGCTGTCCTAGATAGGTGCGTTGGGCGGTCAAGGAGTCGAGTTCGCCCTGGCGGTTGGCCAATTCGGACTCCACCGCTACTAGGTCGGTGACACTCGTTGCCTGCGCCTGAAGTTCCTGCAGCCGGTTGATTGATGTTTCCAGCACTTCGATGCGCGCCTGTAGATCGACAACTTGGGTGGTGACATCTTGGGAATTCATACTTACCGAGATGACGGTACCCAGGTCGCTGATATCAGCGACGAAGGCATCCAAGCTGTCCGTTGGGACGCGGGCCACAATATTGGCGAAGTCAGAAGTGCCATCCGAATTAATACTCTGCGAGTCAATTGCTCCCGCTCGCGCCGTGGTGGCAGCAACTATCTGGGCGGTGGCCTTGGTTACATCCGAGACCCGAATATCCACATAGGCGGTTCGGATGATCTGTGCCTGGGTTATTTGGGTTTGAGCCTGCTTAGTATCGGTGGCTAGTCCAGCTTCCATGCCGGCCGAGCTATCTATGCCGGCCGAGCTATCTATGCCGGCCGCAGCATCGGCCGCACCCGGGCTGCCTCCACCGCACCCGGCCAACAGCACGGCGGCGGCGAGGATTGCTATGGAGCCGATAAGTTTTTGCAGCATTACGAGGCCTTCCGCCGGCGGGTTCTGCAGATACGACGCTGGCTCAGTGGGTCTGGTTCCCGCCAACGCTACCGCCCGCCGGCGATAATTTTGGCCCATGGTGGCAAAGTCGACTAAAACCTGGGCAGAACCCTTCGCCGCCTATGAAGCCAATGCTTGCTGAATTGCAGTTGGGCGGCTATGAAGTCTGGCGGGGCGATGGGGTTTGCCCCGATGGGACTCACGCGGAGGCGGGGTCCCTAGTTTGCCTGACGCGACGCGCGGATGCGGCCATGTAGCTCGCAGATATCGGCAAGTCGCCAGCTAGGAGTACGACGACAGCGGTAGGCCAACGGTTATCCCGTGTTAACCCACTTGCATCGGCCTAAGTGGCAAGAGAGTTGGAGGGTGGAGTCCTTCTATCTCATCGCGACCATCAAGCCGCGCCACGACAAGGTGGTGGAGGCGAAGGAGGCACTTCGAACCCTAGTAGCAGCGACGAAGGCCGAACCCGGGTGCGAGGTTTACGACCTGGTGTTTGGGACCGGTGGCTTCGAAGGCGCCGGTTCGATGGATGCAGGAGACTGGCTGATGATCGAAAGATGGGCTAGCCGGGTGGCCTGGGATGCGCACATGGAATCGGCCCATGTTAAGCACCTGAGTTCAATCCAAAAAGATTTCCTGCGCGAACCAAGTCAATTGAGATTTTACACCGTAAATTAGGTGGTGGGGTAATTAACCTGGTGTCGGCGGGCTCGTGGCCGGTAGATAGGGATGCTCCGGATCTCGATTAGTTAAATACTTGGCTACGCCGTAGATGGCTCCGGCGATGGGCACGGCGATAAGGGCCCCAACGATGCCAAGGGCGATACTTCCTGCTGCGATCGCTATGACGATTGCGAGTGGATGGAGGTTTACCGCCTTACCCATGACAAGTGGTTGCAGGACATCCCCGTCAAATGAACCCACAATTACCGTTAGCACGATGACGAGCAGGGCAATAACCGGGCCGCGTTCAGCCAGGGCCACGATAGCCGCGAAGAATGTGGCAACCGGTGCACCGATGACCGGGATAAAGGCACCGATGAAAACAACCGCGGCCAAGGCCGGTGCCAATGGCACTCTAAGTATCAACAGCCCGATGAAGACAAGTAGCGCATCAAAAAAGGCCACGATTACTATGCCTCGGGTGTAGCCGGCGATGGAGTCCCAAGCGATGCGCCCTGAGGTATCAATCTGCCGCTGAGCGCCCTTAGGAGTCCAGGAAATAATCCAGCCCCATACTTTTTCTGGAGATAGCAGGAAGAACAGCACGCCGAAGATGAAGACCGACCCGGCGATGATCAAAGTCCCGACCGAACCAAGTGCCGATAAGGCATCACCGAGCACACCTTTGGCAACCGTGGTGCCCGCGGATTTCGCCTGGTCAAGCAAGTTAGCCACTTGGGTGTCACTGTACTGAAGTGGGCCGGTCTTCAGCCAGCCTTCGATATCGGTGAAACCACTCTTTATGGCGGTCACCAACTTGGGGCCTTCACTGATTGACGAGGTAACAACAATTGCCAAGATGACGACGATGGCGGCTCCGATTACCAGCAGTGCCAGCACCATAGCCACGGGCTTTGGTAGAAATTTATTGAATAGGTTCATGACGGGCATGGTCCAGGCGGTGACCAGCATTGCGAAGAAGAGCGCAAAAACCACCGGGAAAACCCGACCCATGATCGTCACCAAGACCGCAAGGCCCGCAAGGATGATCAAGACCCGCCAGATAATGCCGGCAGTGACTTTTAGGGTGTCAGGCACTCCGTCAGTGGTTGGCACTTGAGCTCCCCTAGGTGGTAGCTGAATCGGCGCACGTCCAAGTCAATCGATGCGGACCATGCCATGTAATGTGTTGAACCATACCGCGATCACGCCGGGTTCATCGTCATCTCGCCAATCGATTAACACCTCGCCAAGTGGGCTCTGCGCCTGTTCCCCCAGCCACGCCGCGATGGTCTCTGGGTCACCGGCTAACTCGACCTTGCCGATTGTGACCGGGCCGCCAGCGGCCGAGGGATGCTCGGTGGCGGGGGAATCCCACTCGATGAAGTAGGGGAGCTGGGGGTCTTCCATCAGGTTCAGGAGGCCGATTTGCTTCCAGCGCAACTCGGTGCCATCTGGACGCACCCGGTGGCCGGCACGGGCCGGTCTTCCCAACCTTTGCTCGATTGGGCAGACATCGTCCACCGATACCGCCCACCCCAACCAGCCGCCGCCAGCATCGGCCCGCATTTGGACGGCGCGGCCGAAGGCGGCCTTGGTTGCCGCCGGATGGTCGAGCGCAGAAACCACCTCCACATAGGTGCCCCCGGCCAACGGCAAAATGAAGTTCCGGGTACCGAATGAGGGATGTCGGCCACCATCGACGAAGGTGGCGCCCAGGTCAGATCCGATGCGCTGAACTACGTCAGCAAGTTCACTTGAGGTGCAGGCGTATGAAATGTGGTCCAAGCGCATGATGGAATCCTGCCTAATGCCCATTTCAGCCCGTTGGGCACCCCCCGGTTGGGTTGGATGTGGCAGGCTGCCCACATGTCTGAAGATGCTGCAGTAGCCCAAGCCCCCACCGGTCAACTCGATAAGAAGAAGTCGATCATCCTCGGTGTCGTCGGGTTGGCATTTATCGTTTTAATCTTCTGGAAGGTCATCCCGCAGATCGGCAGTTACTCGCAGGCCTGGGAGGCTCTACAGTCGATGGGCGCGTTGTCCATAGCGCTCATCATCATCAGTGTTGTCATCTATCTCATTTTTTATGGTTTTCCATTCATGGCTGCGGCTCCAGGGCTTAAGTACTGGCGCTCGGAGCAGGTCAACCAAGCTGCATTCGCAATAAGTAACGGTGTGCCCGGTGGCGGTGCGGTCGGTCTTGCCGTGCAGTACGGAATGCTGACATCATTTGGCATCACTGCCACCGCATCGACGGCGGCGATTACCGCGGTCGGTCTGTGGAGTTCGTTTGTCACCTTGGGCTTCCCCATCCTCGGGGTCGGCGCGTTGGTGCTTGCAGGTCAAAACGGTGGTGGGTATGTGCTGACGGCGCTGATCGGGCTGAGCGTTCTGGTAGCTGTGATTGTCGTTTTTGTACTGGTAATGCGCTCTGAAACCTTGGCCATCAGGGTCGGAGGGCTCGCCAACAAAATCATCAAGCCCCTCGCGGGGCGGATCAAACCCTTACAAGGGCTAGACCTCGTGGCGCCGGTCACCAAGTTTCGCTCCAGCATGTATGAGTTGCTAAAAAGGCGCTGGCTGGCGATAACCGTTGCTCAGGTTGCGGTTTCGGTGGCTCAGTTCCTGATCCTTTACTTTGCGCTTCGTGGCGTCGAGGGGTGGGATACCGCCGGCACTTCGATCTTGGTGGCGTTTGCGGCATTCGCAATCAGTCAACTGGGCATGATGATCCCAATCACACCAGGTGGCCTAGGCACGGTTGATGCCGCGATGATCGCCTTGATGACAAAATTCGGGGTTGCCACGGGTGCCGCCACGGCGGCGGATTTGGTGTGGCGCGCGGCTTCCTTCGTCCCGCAAATCGTGATCGGGATAATCGCATTACTCCTTTGGTATCGCAAAGCTGGTGAGAGATTTGCGTCCACCAAAGATCATCCCGACTCTGGTTCTGTTACTAAGTCCGACTAGCCCAAATGACACCGAAACCGGGTATCGGCGTGTCGGTGTGCATGGCGGTGGGGGGTACCTTCTAGGGTTGGCTCGTCCGGTCGTCGCGGGAGGGGAAGCCTTCGACGACCGGGCTTTATGTTTCGAACAGGTAGGAAGATGCTTTCAAGAGTTTTAGTGCCATGATCGCGCGGCAGGCGCAGCCTTGGCGAAGTTTTGTCGCCCTGGGTGACAGTTTCACCGAAGGCCTTGTTGATGACATCGGCCCGGACGGCCGCTACGTGGGTTGGGCAGACCGGGTGGCTTTGGAGCTGGCACAGCGGGTACCGGAGTTCAGATACGCCAATTTGGCGGTCCGTGGCCGCCTGACCCAGCAGGTGACCGATGAGCAGGTACCCCTGGCCTTGGAGATGCGCCCCGACTTGGTTTCCCTTGCCGCTGGCGTTAACGACGCGCTACGACGAAACTTTGATCTGCATCGCACCGCGACGGCGGTGGAAAATGGAGTGCGGTCGCTACGTGCCGGTGGTGCGGATGTCCTGCTTTATGCTTTCGGTGATCCCGGCCGGCGCTCGTTGTTGATGGGGCGAATTCGGGGCCGGTTAGCCGACTACAACAGTGCCATGCGGGCGATCGCGGTGAATTATGACTGTTATTTGGTCAATTTTTGGGGGGTGGCGGCCTTCGATCAGGACGAATACTGGGATGCCGACCGATTGCACCTATCGCCATTAGGTCATGGGTTGGCGGCCCAATGCGCGCTGCAGGCCCTAGGAGTTGGTGATGCCCGTTGGCGGACTCCGGCACCGATTGAGCCCGCTGGCCCACTGACCCGGGCGGTAGGGCATACCCGGTGGGCCAAGGGACATTTGGCGCCGTGGCTGGCCCGGCGCCTGCGCGGGCAATCATCGGGTGACGGCATCGTCGCCAAGCGGCCAGACCTAGTTCGTCTAGCTGCGCCTAAGTCCTGATCCGCCCAAGTCCACGCTTAAGGGGCAGGTATCCACAGGCAGGTGGTTGGCTGAGTAGGGATCCCCAGCCGGCGTTTTGCCGCTGGTAGACCGCGCTGATTGCGTCCACGGTGAACTCCATGACAACTAACTCACTTAACACCACCGTTTCGGACTCAATTTTGAGCCTGCGCAGCCCGGACGCCTTGATCGCGGCGGTCCCGTATCTGCTCGGCTTTGTGCCGAGTGAAAGCCTCGTCATCGTCTGGCTGAGTAAGAACCAACTGCGCTTGACACTTAGGGTTGATCTACCACCTGCCGGATATACCGGCCAGCACCGAGAACTCTCGCAGGTCATTGCCGGCGCAGCGGCGAATGCAGGCGCTGACGAAGTAGTTATTCTTATCTTCACCGATGAGCCCCGTGCAACGCAATTGCCATTTTCGACACTGATCACGACTTTGCTGGTTGATTTCTTCGGTCTTGGAATCAGGGTGCGCGATGCCCTCATGATCGCTGCTGGTACCGAGGCCGCTGGCCCTGGGATCTCAGCAAAGTGGTGGAGCTACCTTGGCGCTGAAAGCGATATCGAAAGTCCAGGCTGCGCCCTTGATGAGCAGATCGCGTTGTACGTAAAGTCAAGATTTACCCTCGAGGGCGTAGCGGCGCTAGCCGATCGCGGTGATCTGGAGCGCTCATTTGACCCTGACACAGATCGTAGTCAGCGGGTTGGATTGTTGGTCAAGGGTTTCGCAAAAGCGCTGGCAAAAAACCAAGGCTATGCCGAGGGCGAAGGTCAGATGACGGCGATCACGGCATGGCGCGACAAAAGCATCGAGAAGGTAGTGACTTTGGTGGTGGCTGCCGAGGGCCGGGAGCCGAGTGATTCGGATATTGCGCGGCTTGTTTTTTGCCTATCGGATATTCGCGTGCGCGATACTTTGCTCTGGCACTTGGTTCAACTACCTGATCACCGGGCGGCACTTGATGTGCTGGCCGTAGCGCTGCGCGCAGCACCCGCGGGGATGATCGCGCCCGTCGCCACCTGCACCTCGATTTGCGCGTGGCTTACCGGCGATGGTGCCCGGGCTTTGATCGCCTTGGAACGAGCCCAGTTGGCTGACCCCGAATATTCCTTGGCTGCGCTGGTGGCGCAGGGCCTGGTTGCTGGACTGCCGCCAGTTTTTTGGATTTCGGCCATGGCTGGCGTCACCGAGGAGCAGTGCCGGACCGGGGAGTCACCCGCTGGGTTGGCTACCCGCAGTGCTGTTGATTGCTACGACTAGAAAAGTGTCAGGTAGTTTTCGATTTCCCAATCGCTAACCACGGCATGGTAGGCGCGGAACTCGCTTTGCTTGATCTCGACGAAGTAGTCGACGTAGTCACCGCCATCGCGGCCCGGACCAAATGCCGCCCGCAGGACCGCATCCTTGGCAAGTTCATCCGTCGCATGCAATAGCGTGGGTGGCATGGTTTCAATGTTGGCGGCCCTAATTTGGGCTTGGGTAAGGCTGTAGAGGTTATCGGTGTTTGGCTCGCCGGGGTCGAGCGAGCGGTCGATTCCATCCAGGCCTGATGCGAGGACGGCGGTCAGTGCTAGGTAGGGGTTGGCGGCACCATCACAGGCCCGATGTTCTACCCGGCCGCCTTCGGGTACTCGAAGCATCTGGGTTCGGTTATTCCCGCCGTAGGAAACATACGCAGGAGCCCAAGTGGCACCAGAGTTCGGCGCTCCGACACCCATTCGCTTGTAGGAGTTCACAATCGGACAGGTGACCGCGGCTGCGGCCCGAGCATGTTCCAAAATCCCAGCGATGTAGTGGTAGGCCATTGGTGACAGGCCAAGACCGCGAGGGTCATTATCGGACTCGAAAAGGGGTTTATCACCCTCCCAAATTGAGGTGTGAATGTGAAGCCCGTTCCCCGTGAGCCTGGAGAAGGGCTTGGGCATGAAGGTGGCGACTTTGCCTTCACGTTGAGCCAGCACATGAACCATGTAGCGAAAGAAGATCAGTCGGTCAGCCGAGGTCAGGGCATCGGCATACTTCCAGTTCTGCTCAAATTGGCCGTTGGCATCTTCGTGATCATTCGCGTAATTTCCCCAACCGAGTTGGTTCAGATAACGCGAGGTGGTTTGCAGGAACTCCAATGATCGGCTCAGTGCCTTAACGTCGTAACAGGGTGAGGTAGCGTTGTCCAAGGGATCCGCGATTTCGATTCCGCCCTTATCGGTTCGACTCAGCAGCGAATACTCAGCCTCGAACCCGGCCATGAGCGTTAAACCCCGATCGGAAAGTTTCTCGAGGGCACGTTTTAGGATAACCCGAGGCGAAAAATTCCACGGCTGGTTGTTTACGTGAATATCGCACATGAGTACGGCGAGGCCCGGCTCCCAAGGCACCGGGGTGTACGAAGCAGGGTCTGGGACCGCAGATAGATCCGGGTCTGCCGGCGTCTGGCCCATCGGCCCAGCGGCGAATCCGGCGAATCC
>BJGE01000043.1 GCA_014190275.1 Actinomycetes bacterium
ATCGCCGACTGCTCCCGCTCAAATACCCGAGCCGCACCCTCAAACACCTCAACAAGAACCCCGGCATTCTTCACGACCGCACCCTCCGGTGCCATCGAGCCCGACAAAATCGTGATGCCACCGGTAGTGGCGATTGCATTCTTGGAGGCGTACAAGATATCGCCGTCCGGATCTGGTGGATTGATAGTCGCGAGGTTTTCAGCCATGGTCTTGCCCGTCACCGTCAGGCAATCACCGTGCATTAAGCCAGCATCAAGTAACGCCCGCATTATCACCGGAACCCCACCGACCCGGTCAACATCACTCATGACGAATCGACCAAATGGCTTGACATCGGCCAACAGCGGCACCTTGGACCCGATGCGATGGAAATCTTCCATTTCCAATTCGACATCAGCCTCATGGGCGATGGCGAGCAGGTGCAAGACCGCATTCGTTGAACCGCCAAAAGCCATTACCACCGCTATTGCGTTCTCAAGTGCTTGCTTAGTGATGATGTCGCGGGCGGTGATGCCTTGCCGGATGAGTTCGACAACCGCTTCTCCGGATCGACGCGCAAAGCCATCGCGACGTCGATCCACCGCCGGCGGCGCCGCGGAGCCGGGCAGTGACATCCCCATGGCCTCGGCCGCACTTGCCATCGTGTTCGCGGTATACATACCACCGCAGGCGCCTTCGCCGGGGCAGATGGCCCGCTCTATCGCGTCGACGTCTGCGCGCGACATCAGGCCGCGCGCACAGGCACCCACCGCCTCAAATGCGTCGATGATCGTGACGTCTTTCTCGGTGCCATCGGATAATTTCACGTGCCCGGGGAGGATCGAACCCGCGTAGACGAAAACCGCAGCCACGTCCAGGCGCGCCGATGCCATCAACATCCCAGGCAGTGACTTATCGCAGCCGGCGAAGGTAACCATCCCGTCCAGGCGCTCCGCTTGCATTACGGCCTCGACCGAGTCGGCGATGATCTCGCGCGAGACCAATGAGAAGTGCATACCCTCATGGCCCATCGAAATGCCGTCCGAGACCGAGATGGTGCCAAATTGCATCGGGAAACCACCGGCTTGGTGCACCCCCTCCTTAGCCGAGCGCGCTAGGCGCTCAAGGGAAAGATTGCAAGGGGTGATCTCATTCCAAGACGAGGCCACTCCGATCTGGGGCTTCGGGAAGTCTTCATCCGACATCCCCACCGCTCGGAGCATCCCGCGGGCAGCGGCTCGCTCTAATCCATCGGTGACTTCGGAGCTGCGCGGCTTCATATTCGTCATAGCGACACCTTAATGATCGCCCGAAAACTTTGGCTTCATGGGCTTAGGCGGTGGGGATGATATTTCGCATTGGCTGACCGGTGGCCCAACTGGTCAGTTGGTCCGAAACCAAGGCCCTCGCCCGAGGGGCAAACGCTGAAGTATCACCACCGACATGGGCCGAGATCAACAGGTTCGGGCAGGACCAGAGCCGGTGGCCTGGTGGCAGCGGCTCTGGGTCGGTCACATCCAGCGCCGCGCTAATCCCCCCGCCTTGCAGCCCGGCAATAAGCGCATCGGTATCAACTACCGGGCCGCGGGAAACATTCACCAATAACGCACCGGTTTTCATCAGCGCCAGGAATTTCGAATCCACTAGCCCGCGGGTGCTGGCATCAAGTGGCACCGCGAGCACCACCACATCGGCGCTCGGCAGGATCGAATCCAGATCAGCAATAGCTAGAACACCCGGGCGCCCGGTACGTCCGATCATGGTCACGGTCGCCTCAAATGGCTCAATGCGCCGCCTTACCGCCTGCCCCACCCCACCGGCACCGAGGATAAGCACCTGACGATCGGCCAGGCTCGGCCTGGTCTCGTGCACCCAAGCGCCGGACTCCATACTTCGCGCTGCAACATCTAGACCGCGAAGGGAAGCCAAGATGAGCCCGACGGCCAGCTCCGCGGTGCTGGCATCGTGCACGCCCGCCGCATTACATAGTTTCACCCCGTTCGGTAAGTACGGCAGCACGTATTCAAATCCCGCGGTGAGTAATTGCACTATCTCAAGTGCCGGCATCCGGGCGAGGACTTCTACCGTCGATACCGGACCCATATATTCTGGAACGAAGAACCCGGCGCGCCTTAAGTCCGCGGACACGGGTGCATCGTCATATAAAATTATTTCACCCGTGTACTCAATCCCGGTTAAGAATGCCGGGAGCAGCGCGATACCAGCCAAGGGGTGCTACTCACTTACCCCGAGGCGTTCGAGCAGTAATTCGCGTACCTTCGCTGCGTCGGCCTGCCCCTTAGTGGTTTTCATAACCGCACCGACGATGGCACCGGCCGCTTGAATTTTGCCGCTCTTGATCTTCTCGGCGACATCCGGCTGCGCCGCCAGCGCCTCATCTATCGCAACGAGCAGTGCGCCATCATCGCTGACAACCGCTAGGCCACGTTGTGCGATCACCATGTCGACATCACCCTCGCCGGCCAGCACCCCTTCGAAAACCTGACGGGCCAACTTGTCGTTGAGGCTGCCATCAGCGATCAACGCCTCGACGCGGGCGATTTGGCTCACGGTCACCGGCAAATCCGCCAGCTCAACACCTCGCTCATTTGCCACCCGCAACAACTCACCCGTCCACCACTTGCGCGCCGCTGACGCATCAACGCCGGCGGCAATGCTGGCTTCAACAAGTTCAACCGCCCCGGCATTTACCAAAGTTGCGAGCTCAAACTCATTAATACCCCAGGCACTTTGCAGTCGAGCCCGCTTGACCGAGGGAACTTCGGGCAAGGTAGCCCGCAACTCCTCGACCCACGTGCGCGACGGCGCTATCGGCACCAAATCCGGCTCCGGGAAGTAGCGGTAATCCTCGGCCTGCTCCTTGGACCGGCCCGAGGTTGATCGTCCGGTGTCTTCATGGAAGTGCCGGGTCTCTTGGATCACCCGACCGCCGCCGTCCAAAACGGCGGCCTGCCTCTCGATTTCAGAGTGCACCGCGCGTTCGACGGATCGCAGGGAGTTCACATTCTTGGTTTCGCTACGGGTCCCCCAGCCAGCCCCCGGCTTGTTGAGCGACAGGTTGGCATCGCAGCGCAAAGAGCCCTCCTCCATGCGTACGTCCGATACTCCAAGTGCGCGCATGACATCGCGTAATTCCGTAACGTAGGCGCGGGCAACCGCCGGTGCCAACGCCCCGGTTCCGACCACGGTCTTGGTCACTATCTCAATCAGCGGGATACCGGCCCGGTTGTAATCCACCAATGAGTAGTCGGCACCGTGAATGCGACCGGTTGCGCCACCCGCGTGGGTGAGTTTGCCGGTGTCCTCCTCCATGTGAACTCGTTCAATTTCGACTCGGACCACCTGCGGGCCGTCATCGGTTGCGACGGTTACGTCAAGCCACCCGTTGGTGCAAAGTGGTTCGTCATATTGACTAACTTGATAGTCCTTTGGCATATCCGGATAAAAGTAGTTCTTGCGTGCGAACCGGCACCAGGTAGCGATCTCGCAATTCAAGGCCAATCCGATTCGAATAGTTGACTCAACTGCGACCCGGTTCAGCACCGGCATGGAGCCGGGCAACCCCAGGCACACCGGGCACACCTGGGTGTTTGGCGCAGCGCCAAAAGTGGTGGCACAGGAACAGAACATCTTTGATTTGGTACCTAATTCAACATGGACTTCAAGGCCGATAATGGGCTCATATCTGGTCATCGCCTCATCGAATGGCACCGTTTCATGGTTGGTGCTCATAGGTTCGGCACCTCCTCAATCAACAGGTGGCCCCAGCTATCGGTGAGCGCTGATTCAAGTGCGGAGCCCACCAGATAAAGCCGGTCATCGGCCATGGGTGGCGCCATGATCTGCAGGCCAACCGGGAGGTGATCGGCCGGCGAGAGCCCGACCGGTAATGACATCGCGCAATTACCCGCAAGATTGACCGGGATGGTGGCGATATCGTTCAGGTACATTGCCAGGGGGTCATCCACCTTCTCGCCGATCTTGAACGCGGTGGTCGGTGTCGTAGGCGAGATTAGTACATCAGCCTTCGCAAAAGCGGCATTGAAGTCTCGGGTTATCAAGGTCCGCACTTTTTGGGCCTGTCCGTAGTAGGCGTCGTAGTAGCCACTTGACAACGCGTAAGTACCGAGCATGATTCGACGTTTTACTTCCGCCCCGAAGCCCGCCTCACGACTAAGTGACATCACTTGCTCGACGGAGTTCGAGCCATCGTCACCAACTCGAAGGCCATAGCGCATGCCATCGAAACGCGCGAGATTACTCGAAGCCTCCGAGGGGAGAATCAGATAGTAGGCACCCAGCGCATAATCGAAGTTGGGGCAGGAAACCTCAACGACCTCGGCCCCTAGCCCCTGAAGTATCTCTACGGCTTCGGTAAAGCGCTGCAATACTCCAGGCTGGTACCCCTCGCCGCTGAGTTCTTTGACCAACCCGATTCGTAACCCACGCACATCAGCACGAGTGGCCGCGGCCACCACATCGGGCACCGGTGCGTCTATTGAGGTCGAATCTCGAGGGTCGTACCCGGCGATCACCGAATGCAAGAGCGCCGCATCCATTACCGAACGTGCGCATGGCCCGGCTTGATCAAGTGATGAAGCCAAGGCCACTAGGCCGTAGCGGGAGACACCACCATAAGTTGGCTTGACGCCCACCGTGCCGGTGACCGCCGCCGGTTGGCGGATCGACCCACCGGTGTCGGTCCCGATAGCCAGCGGCGCTTCAAATGCGGCCAGCGCGGCCGCCGAACCACCACCTGAACCACCCGGAATCCGATCCAAGTCCCATGGGTTATGGGTCGGGCCGTATGCGGAGTGCTCAGTTGATGAGCCCATGGCGAATTCGTCCATATTGGTCTTGCCCAAGATGACCATGTCAGCGGCGCGCAGACGGGCCACGACCGTGGAGTCATAGGGAGGTCGCCAGCCTTCGAGGATTCGGGACCCGCAGGTAGTTGGTACCCCCCGCATCGTCAGCACATCCTTCACCGCGATCGGTACCCCCGCCAGCACTCCCAGCTTGCGGCCGGACCCCCGCTTCTCATCTACTAAGTGCGCGGTTTCCAGCGCCGCCTCAGCGGTCACTTGGAGGAAGGCGTGCACTTGCCCGTCTACCTCAGCGATACGTGCCAGATGCGCCTTCGTGACTTCGACCGAGGACACCTCGCCCTCGCAGATGGCAGCGGCCAGCACCCTTGCGGGTTGGCGAATTAGATCCGCTGCGGCGTGAGTCACGCCTCCTCCCCATCCAAGATCCTCGGCACTCGAAAGCGGTCGGCTTCGGTTGCCGGTGCCGCGGCGAACACCTCGGCCCGGTCCAGCCCCGGTTTTGCGATGTCATCGCGGAATACATTCTCAACCGGGACCGGATGCGAGGTGGGGGGAATGTCATCGGCGGCCACCTCGGAAATTCGGGCTACCGACTGCAAAATAACGTCCAATTGCTCCGCGTAATGATCTAGTTCAGTTGCGGTGAGATCAAGGCGAGCCAATTTAGCCAGGTGGGCGACTTCCTCGCGAGTAATTGCGGTCACTACTTAATTGTAGTCAGCGCCGCCGCGAGACCATTAGCGAGCAGCACCTCGAATCCAGCAGGACCTAGAACAGGCACCCCCAGAGCTACTGCTTTGTCGAATTTCGTGCCGGCATTCTCACCGGCTACCAAAACACTGGTCTTGGCGGATACCGAACCTGACACCTTGCCCCCGCGCCCGGTCACCGCGGCCGCCGCACTGTCGCGAGTGTATCCGGCCAGCGATCCGGTAATGACGACTACCAATCCGGCCAACTGCTTTGATGCCGAATCACCCGATTCGTCGATCATCCGCACCCCGCCGGCGCGCCATTTGGCTACCACCTGCTGATGCCACGGCTCGCTGAACCACTCCTGCACCGCTACCGCGATGGTCTCGCCCACTCCCTCGACCTCGGCTAATTCGGTAACACTCGCTGCGCCTATTGAGTCAATACTCCTGAAGGCGCGTGCTAGGGACTGCGCGGCCGTGGGGCCAACGTGTCGAATGGAGAGTGCAACCAGCACCCGCCAGAGCGGCCGAGTCTTGGCCAATTGCACCTGGGCCCACATGTTTTTCGCATTTTCGGTGAGTTGCGGACCACTTTCTGCCTTGGCCGGCTCGCGGCGGAAGAACTCGCAGGCAAGTAGATCGGCCTCGGCGAGCAGGAAGAGATCACCCTCGTCACCTACCAATCCACACTCCAATAGCGCGTGGGCCGCCTTTTCGCCGAGCCCTTCAATATCTAGTGCGCCACGTGCTGCCACATGAGAGAGCCGCTCGCGCAATTGCGCCGGGCAGCTCCGTGCATTAGGGCAGCGAATATCTTTATCGCCCTCCTTCGCCGGACCAAGTTTTACTCCGCAGGCCGGGCACTTCGTCGGCATTAGGAACGGTCTTTCGCTACCGGTTCGCACTTCCACCACTGGCCCGAGTACCTCCGGTATTACATCGCCAGCCTTTCGCAAAAAGACCATATCGCCGATCAGCACGCCTTTGCGCTCGACCTCAGACGCATTATGCAAAGTCGCCATTGAAACCGTCGACCCGGCAACTCGCACCGGCTCCATAACCGCAAACGGTGTTACGCGACCGGTACGACCTACATTTACCTGAATATCCAGGAGCCTGGTTCGCACCACTTCGGGCGGGTATTTGTAGGCGATAGCCCATCGCGGTGCGCGCGCGGTCTCGCCCAGCCGCTCCTGCAGGGCCAGCTCGTCGACCTTGATGACTACTCCATCGATTTCATGGTCCACATCGTGGCGGTGCTCACCGAAGTAACCAATAAAAGCCCGGACACCTTCGATACTTTCTTCAACACGGGCGAGTTTGCTAACTGGTAAGCCCAATGCTGCCAAGACTTCGTAACCTTGGCTTTGTCTGGTGATGGCTATTCCGTCAACCGCGCCAATACCGTGCACGGTCAAAGCCAGACCAGTTAGCCGGCTAATTGATGAGTCAAGCTCGGCACGCAGCCGCGCGATCTTCGAGGCGCCGCGCTCACCGGGGGTCGGTGATTGCTCAGCCAATCGCAATTCGTCCTCCCGGCGGTCGATGCGCTGGCGCAAAGTGCCGGCCGCCGCGTTCCGGGGATTCGAGAATGGCGATAGACCCTGCGCCAACTGCTCTTCATTTATCTGCTGGAAAGTTGCAACCGGCAGGAAAATCTCGCCACGGACCTCTAGTAGTGCCGGGATCGCCTTGCCTTTTGGTTTGGTTAGGGCTGCTGGGACAGCGGCAATGAATGCTGCGTTGTAGGTGACATCTTCACCCACGCGACCATCACCACGCGTCGCCAAGGACTGAAGTTTGCCATCTACGTAGACGGCGTCAACGGCCAACCCATCAATTTTTAATTCGCACAAGAATTCCGGAACTTCATTTATCCCACGCTCAACTCGACCGAGCCAGCCATCAAGTTCATCGTTGGAAAACACATTATCAAGTGAGTACATACGTTGCAGATGCTCAACCGGATTGAACATCTCGGACCTGCGCCCGCCCACACTTAAACTTGGTGAGTCGCCAGACTGCAACTGCGGCCAACCCTGCTCAAGTTCAAGTAACTCGCGAAAGGCGGCGTCGTACTCGTCATCGGAAAGAGTCGGCTTGTCATGCTGGTAATAGTCAAGGCGCCCTTGATTGATGGCCTCGGCCAATTCAACCCACCTAGCCGACTTTGCCGGTGGCACGCCATCGGTCGCGCCCTCACCTGCCATCGTTGCCGCCTGCTTCCTCGCCATCAACCCGATCATCTCGCAGCACCCTGCCCGCAGTACGACAAGCGTCGTATGCGGTGCGCACCCAATCCCAGTTTGCCCCAGCCATCCCACAGGTCGGGGTAATGACGACCCCGGTGAGCCATGTCGGGTCACTCAAGCCGATTCGGTGAATTGCTGCCCGCACGGGCCGACTAGCTTCGGCAGCACTGACGGCGCCGGTACCAACCGCTGGCACGCTTCCGGCGAACAGACCTATGCCTGACTCCAGCAATTCACCCAGTTGCTCATCGGGGCAACTACCGGTCAAAAGGTCAATGCTGACAAACTCAGCGCCAGCATTGATGAGCATGTCAACGGGCACCTCGTCGGCGCAGCAGTGGATGCCGACCGTCGCGCCCGCGCCCTTCGCTGCATCCAGCACAACTCGCAGGCCGGCACCTGCCGTAACACGTTCGACCGCACGATATGACGAGAGACCACTTGCTGTGCCAATCCTGCCCGCGAGCACGGTCGGCAATGCGGGCTCATCAATTTGGACCACCACTCGCCCGCTAAAACGCCTAGTCAGTTCGCCGATGTGTAAGCGCAGCGCCTCGGCCAGCGCTTGGCTGATGTCGCGACAGGCCCCCGGGTCCTTCAAGATGCGCTCACCGGTTGCCATTTCAATGCTCGCGGCTAAGGTCCACGGCCCGCTAACTTGCGTCTTGATCGGCCCTTGGTAGTTAAGGGTGTGCTCCTCCAGGGCATCTAGATCCTCCCCCAGCCATGAGCGAGCCCGCCGCATTGTCCGACCCGGACCCGGCGCTACCCGCCAGCCCTGCGGGGTGGTGTCAAGGCCAAGATCTGGGCTCACGTCGGTAAGAAGTGCGGCGGTGCGACCGATCATGTCGGCGCCCGGACCACGCGCCGGAAGTTCGAAAACGTGAATGAAGTCGGTTAACTCACCCGCGACAACGCGGGCCGCCTCGGCGGCATCGACGCCGGGCAAGGATCCGATACCGGTGGCAACAACAGGTGACCAGGGGGGACTCTTTTCCCTCATAGAACTACTTTCATGCAGCTCGGGTGGTGGCAGCAATAGTTGCCGAACCAACCACCCGGGTACCGTCATAGAGCACGACCGCTTGGCCCAGAGCGATACCACGAATTGGGACTAGAAGTTCAACAATTACCCGTTCGTCGAGCTCATGGGCCCGAGCGGGGACCGGTACCCCGTGTGCTCGCACTTGGGCAAGTAGTTCAGTCGGTGCCTTGCCAAGTGGCGATGTAGTCCAGATTGGCTTGATGCCCTCGAGTGCATAAACATCAAGTAACTCAGGAGGTCCGACCGTTACCCGACGGGTGCCAACTTCAACTTCGACGACATAGCGCGGTGCCCCATCAGCCGCAGGCCTGGAGAGCTGCAGGCCGCGACGTTGCCCAATGGTGAAAGCGTAAGTGCCATCATGCTGCGCTAGCACCTCGCCGGACTCAGCGTCAACAATGTCACCGGGCAAGGACCCGAGTTGTCGTTGCAAATACGCGGCAGTATCCCCATCTGGGATAAAACAGATGTCATGGCTGTCTGGCTTTTGCGCGACCAACAAGCCCCGAGCCTCGGCTTCAGCCCGAATTGCGTCTTTGGTGTCGGCGCCGAGCGGGAAAATCGAATGCGCGAGTTGCCTAGGCTGCAAGACTCCCAGCACATATGACTGATCCTTTTCCGGATCCACCGCTCGGTGTAATTCTGGGCCAGCAGATCCCTGCACAATCTGGGCGTAATGTCCGGTGGCCACCGCATCAAAGTCCATGGCCAGCGCTCGATCGAGTACGGCGGTGAACTTGATGGATTCGTTACAGCGCAGGCACGGGTTCGGTGTATGTCCCAGGCGATATTCCTCGACGAAATCGTCGATAACCGCCTCAGCGAACTCCTCCGCCATATCCCACACATAAAAAGGAATCCCAAGTTTGTCGGCGACTCGACGCGCATCACGCGCATCATCAAGGGTGCAGCACCCTCGCTGCCGACCATCGCCATAAGTCTTATTCCTTGACAAGGCTAGGTGCACCCCAACCACCTCATGGCCGGCATCCACCATGCGCGCAGCGGCCACCGACGAGTCGACCCCACCGGACATCGCAACCAAGACCCTCATGTCGCCACCGGAATCCTGCTCATGATGACCTCGATGAGACGGTGCGCGCGGCTCGGTCGACAGCGCCGGGCAATGCGGCAACTACCCGGTCCACATCCGCCATGGTTGACGGGTACCCGAAACTAAATCGCAAAGAGGCCCGTGCGGTGCGCTCATCGACACCCATTGCAAGTAGCACGTGACTTGCTTCCGGGATCCCCGCGGTGCAGGCCGATCCGGTCGAGCAGTCAACTCCGGCGGCATCTAGCAACATCAATAGTGAGTCACCCTCGCAGCCGGGGAAAGAGAAGTGCGCGTTGGCAGGTAACCGCCCATCGCCCGACAAATCCAGGTCGCCGTTTAGGACCGCGCCCGGCACGGTTGCCAACACCCCTTGCACCAACTCATTGCGCAACTCACGCAAGTGCTGCGCATGGGCAACCTGCTGCTCAACGCCGTGCTTGATTGCGACCGCAAAAGCAGCGATGGCCGGGGCATCTAAGGTTCCGGATCGAATATCGCGCTCCTGGCCACCCCCGTGCAACACCGGGGTGAACCCGGTCGCTGGATTAACGATCAAGGCACCGACCCCGAACGGACCCCCGATCTTGTGGCTACTGATCGTTACGGCATCAGCACCAAGAGCACCAAGATCCATCGGAACCTGACCAAGCACCTGAACCGCGTCGGTATGAAACCGAACTCCGTGCTCTTTACAGATTTCGGCGATCCGCTCAACCGGCTCGATGGTCCCGACTTCATTGTTCGCCCACATCACGGTACAAAGGGCAACATCGGAATTATTCGCGAGCAAATCAGCAAGGGCGGTAGTGCTCACCCGAGCATCTTGATCGACCCCGAGCCATTCGATTAGCGCTCCTTCATGCTCCCCGAGCCAGATCACCGGGTCAATAACCGCATGATGCTCGATTGCCGAAGCAAGTACCCGCAGTGGCTTACGTGTTCCGAGGATCTGCTGGCGCTGCCAATAAAGTCCCTTGACCGCCAAGTTGTCGGCCTCGGTGCCACCGGAAGTGAAGATAACCGCACTCGGCCGGGTCTTCAGGTCAGCCGCAATACTCTCCCGTGATTCCTCTACCACCTTGCGAGCGAATCGACCGGCCGCATGAAGTGACGACGGATTGCCAAGATGCTCAGAAGCCGACATCCACGCAGCGCGAGCAGCCGGAAGCATGGCCGTGGTCGCAGCATGGTCTAGATAGGAGCGGTCACTCACAACACACCATCGTAGAGCAGTTGGCTACCGGTGGAGTCGACAATTCAATTCCCAATGTGATTGTTGAGTGGCGAGCTGTCGCAAGAGAATCTCAGTTTTTCCTGCGACGACTTATCACTGGGCGGGACTTAGGCGCGCTTCTTGATCTCCTCGGTCAACTGCGGAACAACCTGGAACAGATCCCCTACCACTCCGAAATCGGCAAGCTCAAACAGTGGGGCTTCGGGATCCTTGTTCACGACCACGATGGTTTTGGACGTCTGCATCCCGGCTCGGTGCTGGATTGCCCCAGAAATGCCGTTGGCCACATAAAGCTGCGGCGATACCGTTTTACCGGTTTGCCCAACCTGGTATTGGTGCGGGTACCACCCGGCATCGGTCGCCGCACGCGAGGCGCCGACCGCGGCTCCCAAGGAGTCAGCAAGTGCCTCGATAACGGCGAAACCTTCGGGCGCTCCAACACCACGGCCACCGGAGACCACAATTGCGGCTTCCGACAGATCGGGCCGGCCATCCTTTTGTGCCACCGTGCGCCCGGTGACTTTCGCCTTCATCGCTACCTCGCTGACAGGAACGCTAACCTCAACTTTGGTCGGGGTGGTCGCTGCAGCTACCGGCGGGGTTGAGTTGGGGCGCACCGTGAAGATCGGCGTGCCTTTGATGACCCTGGAGTGCACCACGGTGCTACCGCCGAACACACTTTGGGTCGCGATGCCATCCGCCGATATACCAATTGCGTCTGTTATGACACCGGAATTAATCTTGATGGCTAGTCGACCTGCGGTCTCCTTACCATCGGCACTTGAGGCAATTAGCACCGCACTTGGAGAGTGCTCCGAAACCAGGCTCGCTAAGACCTCGGCCCGAGGTGCGACCGGATGGTCGATGTATTGCGCACCGTCAGCCACATAGACCTTGGCAGCGCCAAATTCACCGAGTGCCGCTTCCGCTGCGTCGGAGTAACCGGGGCCGATCCAGACCGCAGACGGCTCCCCCAAAGTGCGCGCAAGGGTAAGCAATTCGCTCGTTACCTTTTTCACCGAGCCATCAGCATGTTCTACAACAACCAAGACTTCAGACATATGCATCCTCTCTAGGCAACGGGCTCTAGATAAACTTTTGGGTAGCCAGATACTCTGCGAGCTTGACGCCGCCTTCACCATCATCGGTGACGATGGTGCCTGCGGCTTTCGGAGGCCGCGCCGCGAAATCCTCGACAACGGTCCAGGCTGCCGACAGGCCAAGCTGTTCCGCCTCAAGTCCTGCGTCGGCCACGGACAAAGTCTCGACCGGCTTCTTCTTGGCCGCCATGATGCCTTTAAAGGATGGGTAGCGCGGCTCGTTGATTTTCTCAACCACACTGATCACCACCGGCATACTCGCCTCTACCGTTTCGAAGCCGTAGTCGGTGGTGCGCTGGATCGTAACCGAGGTGCCAACCACATCGACTTTTTGGGCAAATGTCAATTGGGCGACACCCAAGCGCTCGGCAACCATCGCCGGCACGACACTCATGCGGGCATCGGTAGACTCTGAACCAAAGAAGATCAGATCAAAACCGCGGCCGGCAAGAACGGTCGCCAGTGCGTACGAAGTCGCCAGCGCATCAGAACCATGTAGTGCATCGTCAACCAGGTGGACTGCCGCATCGGCGCCCATGCTCAGGGCTTTGCGCACTGTCTCACCGGCACGCTCCGGACCCATCGTGACGATCGTTACCTCACCGCCGCCTGCCTCTTGTAGCTTCAGGGCCTCTTCAACCGCGTACTCATCAAGTTCATTCATGACACCATCGGCCGCTTCACGGTCCAAGGTTGAATCATCGCCGCGGAGTTTCTTTTCAGCCCAAGTATCAGGCACCTGCTTGACACACACAGCGATCTTCACGACTACCCCTTACTAGAATCTAAGACGTCCTCACACGCCAATTTAGCAGCGCGGGCGGGGTCCTGCACCGCGGGCTCAACCTGCTACGCACGCCGCGAACCCAGGTGCGACCAAAGTCACACGAATCCCTTTTCATCCACCGGCTGCCGGGTAACTCCGGCTACCCTGCCCCTATGAGCGAAATTACCGAGCAGCAGTCCGTGATCAAGGTCCGCGAAGCCTTGGCACTCCTCGGCGCGCGGGGCGAGGTTAGGGCCCTTGATGACAGTGCCCGCACCGCAAAGGAGGCGGCCGAGGCCCTCGGCATCGAAGTCGGGCAGATCGCCAGTTCACTGATCTTTTTGGCCGATGGTCAGCCGGTTCTAGTAATCGCCTCCGGTGGTCATCGCGTCGACACCCTGCAACTTGCTGCAATCTTGGAAGTCAATGAGATCACGAAAGCAGATGCTGACGACGTTCGAAAAGCAACCGGGTTTGCCATCGGAGGTGTCGCGCCTGTTGCCCATCCGCATCCGCTGCGCACCATTGTCGACATAGCACTTTCTCGCTATGACGAAGTTTGGGCCGCGGGTGGGCACCCCCACTATGTGTTCCCGACCAGTTACGACGAGCTACTTCGGATCACCGCAGGCGAAGCCGCCGAGGTCGGCGGCTAGGGGGCCACTAGCCCCGCTCCCCCTTAACCACCAAGACCACACCGCCCAACACCACGGTGAGCCCGATGAGGATTGACCGGCTGAATGGTTCCGCCAAGACCAGCCAGCCGAGCAGCACCGCGACCACCGGGTTCACGTACGGAAATGTCGAGACCAGCGAGATCGGCGCCCGCGTCATAAGAAACGTGAAAGCGGAATACCCAATGATCGAGGCGATTACGAGCCAAAGCCAGCCAACAAGGCTTACCCATAAATAGTTTTCGAACCCAATGCGCTCACCACTTACAAAGCCGGTAAGCATCAGCGCCGAACCAGCAAACAGCATTTGCAATGATGCGGTCACCAGGCTATTTGCAGGGACATTGAAGGACCTGGCTCGCCAAGAGAAAAATGCCCATGACAGGCATCCGATTAACATCGCAAAACACCAAATCAAAACCGAGTCGGAAGCCGTGCCCGCTACCGGGACGATCCCACCGGGCAGCATCATCAACGCCAGACCGGCGATCCCAATGATCACACCGGCTCCGGTTAATCTGCTTGGGCGGTCCCCAGCCATGAGACGCAACAGCACGATCCACAGCGGAATAGACGCACCGATGAGGGCGGCGATGCCACCTGGGACATATCGCTGACCCAGCGCCAGGGCTGCCGCCCAAATACTTATGATTCCGAGTCCCATAATGGCCGTCGATGCGAGTTCTTTGCGAGTAATCCGAAAGGGCGTCAGACCGCGGAACACCAAAACCCCGATCGCAATGCATATCGCAGCCACCAAGTAGCGTGAACCGGTTGCGACAAGTGGTGGCATGGATTTCACCACCTCGGAGAGTCCAAGGTAGGTAGATCCCCAAACGATCCACAGCGCAACGAGTGGAATCCAAACCCTCCGCGCCCCAGCTTGACTCACCAGGGCACCCTATTGCGCCCATCACCTCTCACTCCAGCGCTTGCAGACGGCGTTAGGGTTTGTAGATGCCACTAACGGGCGAGCTACCGGGTGTCGGTGCAATTTCGTTGTGCCCAATTGACGACGGCTACCCAAGGCAGACGATCGAGAGCCCTTATGAGAACTGGGGCGAGATGGCGGCAGCAGCAACTTCGTTTTCCATCGATAGGTGGTGCATCCGACTCCTCGCTGGTGGTGCGGGGGCCATTGATGTCGGATATCTGTCGGCGCACGTAGTTTGGTACGGCCCTACTTTCGGATCCAGGGCCATGAATATTGGCATCAGCATCATGGCCGGATTCCGCGGCCAAGGTATCGGAGCTCTGTGCCAACAACTCTTGGCCGAGCACCTTCATGAGCAAGGATTCGTCCGTGTTGAGGCATCCACCGATATCGAAAACCTCGCCGAGCAGCGCGCCCTCGCCGCCGCCGGGTTCCACCTAGAAGGTACTGCGCGCCAGGCGCAGAGTCGCGCTGATGGCGTCCACGACCTGCAGGTGTGGTCGCATATCGCCGACTGCTGAGCGGCCTACACTTTGGCCATGAGCGTGCGGATCTACACCGGACGCCACTCTGACCGTGGCGGTGTCCCATCGGGCTGGCTACCGTATGTGCCTTGGGTCTTGGCCGGGCTAACCATCATCGGGCAGATCATCTGGGCGTTGGTCGGGGAGCAACCGCGTGCGGTGATCACGATTTTGACCGTCGTCACTTTCTTCCTAGCGAGCGCAACCCACGCTTATTTATCGCGCGGCCTTAGTTGGACGGCAGGTTATTTGGCGATCTCACTCGGCTTTGGTTGGGCGATCGAAGCCATCGGTACGGCAACAAGATTCCCATTCGGTGACTACACCTACACCAGTGTCCTGGGCCCCGCAGTCCTTAGCGTGCCGATACTCATCCCACTGGCTTGGTCGATGATGGCGTACCCGTGTTTACTGGCCACCCAGCGGTTGGTGACCGGTGGATTGGCTACTGCCCTTGTCGGCGGGTGGCTGTTTGCGGCCTGGGATCTGTTCTTGGACCCCCAGATGGTTAGCGAAGGGGCTTGGCAGTGGAATTCGGTCGGCTGGGTTTTGCCGGGCATCTCGGGTATTCCCTTGCAGAACTTTCTCGGCTGGCTTTTAATGGCATTTGTCCTCATGTGGCTACTTGATCGCTTACCGCGAAAGGTTGTCAAGGACGGCGTACCAACCTTGCTGCTCAGTTGGATCTATGTATCTAACGTGCTCGCGGCTGCCGTATTTTTTGCCCGCCCAACCGTCGCACTCTGGGGTGCGGTTTGTATGGGGATCGTAATAATCCCCTGGTGGTGGCGCGTTTGGAGCCAACCCCAGTGGTGATTGGGAAAGCGGTGGCGTTTGGAACACTTGCCGCGGTAGGTATCGCGGTTCATACGGCCATCAACCTGAGGTATCTGCGCGCGCCAGCTGCCACCGGCGTCAAAGTGCCCGAACGCGTAAGCGTGCTAATCCCAGCTCGGAACGAAGAAGCACATATTGCCAAGACGGTGGCTAGCATTTTGGCCCAGCAAGGCCTTGATGACCTTGAGGTAGTAGTGCTAGATGACGGTTCGACCGATGACACCATCGCGATCGTTCAGGCCATTGATGATCCGCGCCTTAAGTTGATCATCGGCGGGGATGCGCCACTGCCCGCGGGCTGGCTGGGCAAACCCTGGGCTTGTGCACGACTTGGTGAGTTCGCGACCGGCTCCGTCCTTGTTTTCGTTGATGCCGACGTTTTTTTTGAACCCGAGGCCATTCAAGGCACCGTGGAACTACTTCGTGGCCAAGGATTTTCCCTGGTCTCCCCCTATCCAAGGCAGCTCGCCGAAACCTGGCTTGAGCGCCTTGTGCAACCTCTGGTCGTATGGTCTTGGAGTGCAACCGTGCCCTTGCGCTGGGCCGAGAATTCGACCCGGCCATCCTTGTCAGCCGCGAATGGTCAATTCATCGCAATTGACACCTCGGCCTACCGGGCGATCGGTGGCCATGAAGCAGTCGCCGGTGCGGTAATCGAAGATGTCGCTCTAATGCGCGCGGTAAAGGGCGCTGGCCTCCGGGCAGCGACTGCGGACGGCTCCAAGGTCGCCAACTGTCGAATGTACTCGACCCCCAAAGCAGTCATCGATGGTTACGCGAAATCACTTTGGTCGGCTTTTAACGGACCGGCCGGATCCATCGCGGTAAATGGACTCCTGTTCACCGCATATGTCGTGCCTGCCACCGCGATGATCATTGGGCGCGGTAACACTCGTGCCATCGGCACTATTGGCTACGCGGCCGGGGTGGCAAGTCGCGCGCTCGTTGCTAACCGCACCGGCGAGCGCATCTGGCCTGATGCACTAGCCCACCCGATTTCAGTCGCCGCCTTCAGTGCTCTAAACGCCCTTTCCTGGTCGCGCCACCTTCGTGGCACCAACACTTGGAAAGGTCGACCGGTAACCGCTACCTGACTCATCGGCCCGACTCATCGGCCTGACTCATCGGCCTGACTCATAGGCTGGTGTCGTGGTGGTGCGATCCAAGGTGGTAGTCATCGGCGCGGGCGTCGGCGGCCTGGCCACCGCGGCACGCCTTGCGGCAACAGGTAAATCGGTGACCGTGCTCGAACAGGGCGACCATTTCGGCGGCAAATTGGCCGCCTACCGAAGAGCTGGCTTCGTGTTCGACACGGGTCCCTCACTATTCACCCTGCCGGCGGTCTACCGCGATCTTTTCCTCAAGACCGGGGAGCCACTTGAAAAAGCTATCGACCTGCAACCCTTGGACCCTGCCTTTCGCTACCAATTTCGCGACGGTGCCACCGTTGTCATGCCCGGGGTCGGCGCCGGCCCATGCGCCGACGCCCTTGCGGACGGACTCGGAGGCAAGGCCGCCCAGGAATGGCGCAGCCTGATCAAACGCGGTGGGGCAATGTGGCAGATTACCCGCGAGCCATTTTTGCAATCGCCGCTGACCGGGTGGCGGAACATCATGTCGCTGGCTAAGAAGCCCGGTGATGTGCAAACTATCGCACCCTTCACCACTTTGCGATCCTTGGGCGAGAAAACATTCAGTGATAAGCGCCTTATAACCCTTCTTGATCGATATGCGACTTACACGGGATCGGATCCGCGCAAGGCCCCGGCGGTATTAGCGACGGTCCCGTATGTAGAGCAGACATTCGGTGCTTGGCATATCGGGGGCGGGGTAAGTTCACTTGCCGACGCCCTGGTTAAGCGCTGCCTAGACCTCGGGGTCAGGCTTAGCGCCCGCACTAACGTCACCAGCATCGATACCAACGCGAATAAGGTCACGGGAGTTCGAACCGACGCTGACGAATTCTTTGCGGCTGATTTTGTAGTCGCTAATGCCGATGCGCGCGAAGTTTACGGGTCCCTGCTCGACTCCCGTCCGGCCCGTGATGCTAACAAGGGCATCAAGAAAACAACCCCGTCACTTGCCGGATTCGTGATGCTTCTTGCAATCGGCGGGCGCACCGCCGGCCTGCAACATCACAACGTCTGGTTCACCGATAATTACGACGCCGAGTTTGACTCCATTTTCGGACGCTTTGTCGCTCCTGTGGACGACCCGACCATCTACGTGTGCGCCCCTGACGACCCGCGCATGCGTCCGGACCCACATCATGAGTCTTGGTTTGTACTGGTAAACGCTCCGCGACATGGTGATGGCACCAACGGCACGATGAATTGGGATGAATCAGGTCTAGCCGAGCAGTACGCCGATCACCTCTTGGCCGTGCTTGCCGCGCGCGGTATGGATGTACGGCCCCGAATTCTTTGGCGTGAGATTAGAACGCCCGCGGACCTCGAGCGCGGCGTCCGGGCACCCGGCGGCGCAATTTACGGGACTTCCAGTAACGGTGCGCGAGCTGCGTTCGCGCGACCTGCAAATGCTTCACCGGTTGGCGGGCTTTATCTAGTTGGTGGCTCTGCACACCCGGGCGGTGGCCTACCCCTTGTCGGCATGGGCGCGGAGATCGTCGCAAATCTGATAAATGCCGCCACTTAACCTGGCGAATTAGATTGATTAACCTGGCGAATTAGATTGGCGATTCAGCACTCAGGCCTAATGCTTTGTAAACCTCACGTGTGGAGGTCGAACGATTCAGTGTGTAAAAGTGCAGGCCCGGTGCCCCCAGCCCCAAGAGCTGCTCGCCCAAGGTGGCAGCCACTTCGACACCCATTTCGTGGACAGCCGGTTGATCGTCTTGGATTCTTGTAAATCTTTCGGCTAGCTCAGCTGGAAACTCGGCACCGGAAAGCGCTGCAAAGCGTTCGATCTGAGCGACATTTGTCACCGGCATCAGCCCCGGCACGATCGGCATGGTGCACCCATGAACCGCAGCCCGGGCGACCAGCCGCTCGTAATCTTCGGCCCGGAAAAAAAACTGTGTGATAGCAAATTCAGCACCGGCATCCTGCTTCGCCGCCAGTACCCGAGCATCGTCCTCGAAATCGTTGGATTCAGGATGCCCTTCCGGAAATGCTGCCACCCCAACACTAAATGCACCAAGTGACCTCACCAGTGCAACCAACTCGTCGGCATGCTGCAATCCACCAGGGTGTTGCACCCAGGAAGCCTCCGGCCCGGCCGTTGGGTCACCGCGCAAAGCCATGATCGTACTAACGCCGGCGTCTGAGTACTGGGCAATTACTCTACGTAGGTCTTCAACACTGGCCTCGACGCAGGTTAAGTGCGCAACGGGTAGCAGCGTTGTCTCTTCGGCAATCTGTTTGGTAATGCGCACGGTGCGATCTTGGGTGGAGCCGCCCGCACCATAGGTAACCGAGACGAAAGTTGGCTTCAGTGCCTCGAGTTCGCGAACCGTCTGCCAAAGTGCCTGCTCACCCGCATCAGTTTTGGGTGGGAAAAGTTCAAAGGAAAAGCTGTGCCCGCCGCCAACTAGTACTGAGCCAAGACTGGGTGCACTTTTACGGCTTGACATGTCGAAACCCTAGCCCAGACTAAATAGGTGCGGTCACCAAGTGACCGGGAAGCCGAGGTGCCCGGTTCCGACTACACTGCTGCGATGGGCACGCAGGCGGCGACACCACCCAAATTGTCGCCATTTGATGAGGCTGATCTGCGCGAGCGCGTTCAGTTGGCCATCGATGCGGTAT